>JAATGN010000025.1 GCA_015654615.1 Rhodospirillales bacterium | reverse complement strand
GCGCTTCTGGTGACCCGGGATCGCGCCCTGCACAATCTTGCCATCGGGCGGAATTTCGCGTCATTGCTGCAAACGGACGAAACGGGCTGGACCGAAGAGCCGATCGCCGGGATCAGGCCATCGGCGCATTACCCGGCCAAGGTCCCGCTTGCCCCCGAGGACCATATCCCGCCGCGCCTCAGTCCCGAGGCGGCGGCCATCGCCGGCATCCTGAACGCCGCCCGTTCGGAGCGGGAACGGAAACATTTCCGCACCAAGCGCCGCAGAATCCGGGCCTATTTCGGAACTCCGGCCAACATCGGCGCCGTCGCGCTCACCATCGCGCAGCGCCCGACCCGGCGCGGCGTCGCCGGCGGCTACAAGCTCAAGATCGATTCCCGACATAGCACCAAAGGATTGTTTCCGGCCAGCGAAGGATATTTCCTCGATACCGCCAGCGGCGTCCATCCGCTTCTGGCGACCAGTTGGGCCGTCGGCCACCTCTATGGTCTTCATCTGCAGGATCGCCCGCTGACGTTCTATCATCTCGACGATGTGGCCGGCGAACGCTGCGCGGCCCTGCTGGCGGCCCCCCAAGCCGCGGCGGATCCGATCGAGCGGATGCTCGTCCGCCTGCTCGCCGCAGCGGCGCAGGTGTCGTCCCTGCCCTGTGCGAAAGGCCGATTTTTCGACCAAATGACCGAAAAACTCGATCAGGTCACCCAGTTCCGCGGCAATGAACTGGTGCCTGTCGGTCTGCAGGCCATTGCTTCGGCGCTGGCCTCCCCCTCCTGCTCGGAGCACCCGCATCCCTGCGGCCAAAGTCAGCAGTCCCCGTGATTACGCCTTCACCCCGGCCCCGCGAAGTTGTTTCGCTTGCGGATCGAGCGGCCAGCGCGGCCTGGGGGCGAAATCCAGACCATCCTGTTGACCCAGGCGGAAGCGTTCGAGGCCGGCCCAGGCGATCATCGCCGCATTGTCGGTGCAGAGCGAGAGCGGCGGCGCGACGAGGGTGAAGCCGGCCTGGCCGGCGACTTCGCCCAGCGTGCGGCGCAGCAGGGCATTGGCGGCGACGCCCCCGGCCACCACCAGGGCGCCGGGCCCGCCGCAGGTTGCGGCGAACAGCCCCATCGCCCTTTTGGTCCGGTCGGCGATGGCGTCGGCCACCGCCGTCTGGAAGGCGGCGGCGATATCGTCGCGATCCTGCCCCGACAAGGGCGCCTGGGCGGCGATCAACAGGCGCACCGCGTTCTTCAGGCCGGAAAAGGAAAAGTCGCAGCCCGGCCGGCCCTTCATCGGCCGCGGCAGGACGAAGCGGGACGGATCGCCCCGTTCGGCCGCCCGTTGCACGGCCGGGCCGCCGGGATAACCCAGGTCGAGCATCTTGGCGACCTTGTCGAAGGCCTCGCCGGCCGCGTCGTCGATGGTGGCGCCGAGACGGCGATAGCGGCCGACCCCCTCGACCACCAGCAATTGGCAATGGCCGCCGGAAACCAGCAGCAGAAGATAGGGAAAGGCCAGATCGTCGGTCAGCCGCGCCGTCAGGGCGTGCCCTTCCAGGTGATTGACCGCGACGAACGGCTTGCCGGTCACCAGGGCGATGGCCTTGGCGGTCATCACCCCGACCATCACCCCGCCGATCAGGCCCGGCCCGCCGGTGGCGGCGACGGCGTCCATCTCGGCAAGGCTGACGCCCGACCGGACCAGCGCCTCCGCCACCAGATGGTCGAGGTGATCGAGATGGGCCCGCGCGGCGATTTCCGGCACCACGCCGCCGTACGGCCGGTGCTCGGCCAATTGCGACAGCACGACGTCGGCCAGAATGGTGCGGTCGTCGCGCACGACGGCGGCGGCGGTCTCGTCGCAACTGGATTCGATTCCCAAAACGATCACGATGGTTTGCCTCGGGCGCGCCTTGCGCCGAAAAGAATGTGCCGACGCGAGATTGTCGTTACCGTTGTCACTACCCTCTTTCCATCGGTCGATCCAGCGCCTAAAACAAGGCTTATGATTGAGACAACTCCGCTTCGCATCGGCACCCGCGGCAGTCCGCTGGCGCTGGCCCAGGCTCACGAGGTGCAGGCGCGCCTTGTCGCCGCTCATCCCGATCTCGCCCGGCCGGGCGCCATCGATATCGTCGTCATCAAAACCACCGGCGACATGGTGCTGGACCGCACCCTGGCGGCCATCGGCGGCAAGGGCCTGTTCACCAAGGAAATCGATGAGGCCCAGTTGGAAGGGCGCATCGATATCGCCGTGCATTCGATGAAGGATGTGCCGACGGTGCTGCCCGACGGCATCGTCCTGCCCTGCATCCTGGAGCGCGAGGATACCCGCGACGCGTTCCTCAGCCTCAAGGCCAGGCGTCTGGCCGACCTGCCGGCCGGGGCGGTGGTCGGCACGGCCAGCCTGCGGCGCGGCGCGCAGATCCTCTACCGCCGCCCCGACCTGAAGGTCGAACCCTTGCGCGGCAATGTGCAGACCCGCATGCGCAAGCTGGAGGAGGGCGTGGTCGACGCCACCTTGCTGGCCATGGCCGGCTTGCGCCGGCTGGGCCTGGCCGACCGCGTCAGTTCGTCGCTGGAGGCCGAGGAAATGCTGCCGGCGGTCGCCCAGGGCGCCATCGGCATCACCTGCCGGACCGGCGACGAGGCGGCCCATCGGCGGCTGGCTCCCCTCGACCATGCCGAGTCCCACCTGCGCGTGCTGGCCGAGCGGGCTTTCCTCGCCGTGCTCGATGGCTCCTGCCGCACGCCGATCGGCGGCCTGGCCGAATTGGCCGGCGACCATCTGACCTTTCGCGGCCTGGTGATCCGTCCCGACGGCAGCCAGGCCCACGAGATTCGTCTGGAGGGCCGGCGCTCCGAGGCCGAAGCCATGGGACGCGCCGCCGGGACCGATTTGCTCGGCCGCTGCGGTCCGGGCTTCTTCGACTTCAAGGCGGAGCCATGAGCATCAGGCGCCCGGCCCGATGGCCGTCCGGCCGATGAGACGCGCCCTGGTCACCCGGCCGCGCGAGGATGCCGACGCCATCACCCGGGCCTTGGAATCGCGCGGCCTCGCGGTTCAGCTCGAACCGCTGCTCGACGTCGTGATCCATCGGGGCGCCACGCTTCTTCTCAACCGGGTGCAGGGCTTCCTGGCCACCAGCGCCAACGGCGTGCGGGCGCTGGCCGCCAATACCCCGCGGCGCGATCTGCCGCTGTGGGCGGTCGGCACGGCGACGGCCGATTGCGCCCGCGGTCTGGGCTTCCGGGCCGTCGAAAACGGCGGCGGCGACGTCGTCCACCTGGCCGAACTGGTGATGCGCCGGGTCGATCCCCGGCAGGGGACGCTGCTGCATGCCGCCGGCAGCAAGCTGGCCGGCGATTTGTCCGGAACGCTTTCCGCCAAGGGTTTCGACGTCCGCCGGGTCGTCCTCTACGACGCCCGGCCGGCCGAGGCCCTGAGCGACCCCCTGCTGGCCGCGCTGGATGCCGAAACGCTTGATCTGGCGTTGTTTTTCTCTCCCCGGACGGCCGCCACCTTCGCCGGGCTGATCGCCGCGGCGGAGCGCGGCGAGGCCTGCCGGGCGATCGACGCCTATGGCCTGAGCGACGCGGTGGCCGAACAACTGGCGATTTTGCCGTGGCGGCGGGTCCGGGTCGCCCGCACGCCGGATCAGGCGGCCTTGCTGGCCGTCATCGACGCCGATCGGGGAGGGTGAGCCATGGTCCGTATTCTCCTCTATGTCTTGGGCCTCGCCCTGGTGACCGCCGGAGCCGTCTGGCTGGCCGACCGGCCGGGCGCCGTGATGGTCGAATGGCTGGGCTGGCGGATCGAGACGACGGTGCCGATCCTGCTGGTCGCCCTGGCCATCGTCGGCGCCGGTCTCGGCAGCCTTTTCCGCCTGATCGTCCGCATCCTGCGCTGGCCGGCCGCCTGGACGGCCAGCCGCCGGGACGGCCGCCGCCGCAAAGGCTATCTGGCCTTGACCGACGGGTTGGCCGCCGCGGCCGGCGGCGATGCCCGCCAAGCGCGAAAACTGGCCGAGCGGGCCGAAAAGCTGCTGGCCGACCCGGCCCTGACGCGCCTGCTGTCGGCCCAGACGGCCCAATTGTCCGGCGACGAAGCGGTCGCCCAGACGCATTTCCAGGCCATGCTGGAACGGCCGGAAACCGCGGCGCTGGGTCTGCGCGGCCTGCTCCGCCAGGCGCTGGAGCGGGGCGACGAGGCGACGGCGATCGATCTGGCGACACGCAGCCGGATGATCACGCCCGCCGACCGCTGGCTGATCGACAGTCTTTTCGATCTGCTGGTCCGGGCCGGCCGCCTGCGGGAAGCCCAGGATCTGCTGGACGACGCCGTCCGCAACAAGGCGCTGCCGCGCGAAGAGGTGGGCCTGCGCAAGGCGCGTCTGCTGCAGGACCGGGCCGCCCGGGCGGCGGCCGGGGGCGATGCGCGCTCGGCCATCGATTTCGCCCGCCAGGCCTTGAAGATCGATCCCGGCCTGACCGCGGCGGCTCTTTGCCTGGCCCGGCTATACGCCGAGGCCGGCAAGACGCGCCGGGCCGCCGCCGTTCTCGAGACGGCCTGGGCCCGGCATCCGGATGCCGCCCTGGCCGAGGCCTATGCCGGCCTGGTGCCCGAGGAGGACGCCTTGCCCCGCGTGCGGCGCCTGGAAAAACTGGTCTCCAGCCGCCCCGACGACGTGGAATCGCACCTGGCCCTGGCCCAGGCCTCTTTCGAGGCGAAACTGTGGGGCCAGACCCGCAAGCATCTGCTGGCCGCCGCCGACGCCCGGCCGAGCCCCGCCGTCTTCCGTCTTCTGGCCCAACTCGAGCAGGCCGAATACAACAATCCGGCGGCGGCGCAGGCCTGGCTGGACAAAGCCGGTGCCACGGCGGACTGATCGGCCGGCCCCGGTTCGGAAAGTCGTGACCCGACCCAAGGCAGGACTTGCGCCGATGGGCCGAACACGCTAGTTTCGCCGCCTCATAGGCCGAAATAGCTCAGCGGTAGAGCAACTGATTCGTAATCAGTAGGTCCACGGTTCAAATCCGTGTTTCGGCACCATCTAACCCCCTGAAAGGTAAGACCTTTTGGGGGGTTTCCATTTTCGGGGCTAATCATCCGATTGCGCAGCGGACCCCTAACTATAGCGCGGCGACCGTTTTTAGACAGATCGGCGGGAGATTTTAGACAGGCAGGCATTCATTCAGTTTGGCTGCGGTTGTCATTCGATTTGGGTGATCGCTTTTGATCCAAAGCCGCCGTTTCATTGCGGAGCACACGTGGCATAATAGGTCATTATGGTTGGCATAGAGAGTCAACCAAATGGCCGATCCACCGGTTCGTGGGGTCCGCAAATGTCCAAGCTTCCTCTTTCGCCAATGCTCATTCAGTACCTCGTCGGTTTGTGCTGTCTGAAATCGCATCCAGAAGCCGTCGACGTTACGATAGGCGATATGGTGCTAGATCCGGCAGCTAGCAAGCAACGAGATGTCGATGTCACGGTTACAATTTCAGAGTTTGGAAGTGTCACCCACGCTTTCAAAGCATACGAGGTAAAGCACGAGAGTAACCCTCTGGACGTCGCCGAAGTTGAACAGTTATGTCTCAAGCTTTTAGATATGCCGTCGGTAACCCACAGAGCAATCGTGTCGGCATCGGGGTTCACTTCGAGTGCTCAGTCCAAGGCAGCCCGGCATGGGATCACCCTCTACGGACTTCGCCCGTGGACGCGACCACTGCAAGAGCAGTTCCCCGCTCTCGCGATGCAGGGCATGGCCGAAGAATGTTTTCCAATGAGCCAGGTGCTACTTTGTTGGACAGATGTACACTATGCAATAATCGCGCTGGAAGCCAAGGGGCCGTTCTCGGTGCTGGCTGACGACAGGTTATTTGATTCCTTGGGAAATGAGCACCCAAAATACAAGATGTTTTCCGACTATCAAAACGAGTTGCTGCTTCGGTCGACTGAGATACTTTTTCCATTGGAGCCAGCGGTGATTATTTCACGTACGTTCCCTGTTCCCTACACCTCTTCTGACGGTACTGTCCCTGCTGGACCAGCATGGCCACACACGCATACCCTGGATGTTCACAGTGATGACATCCATGTAGAGACGGGGAAAGGCGTCTGTCGAATCGACTTGATCACGATCAACGGGTACCTTCAATGGCAGCGCGCCATTAATAAGTCGCTTTACTATGTCATGGATCAATTCCCAAATGGGGATGCATTTGCGGGTGCGTTAATATCCATGGAAAGGCGTGAGGGGCATATGATCGCTCTCGTCTTCTCGCCAAAAACCCGCGACATTGGGATTCATTTTGTGCGCTTGGCGGAGAAACATCTGAATTGTATCCGCAGGCTCAAGCTTGAACCGCCCGACGTTCCAACTGGTTCATAAGAGGATCGCAATCGCGTGGCTTCTAAGGAGTTGATCGCGAGCGTGGGCATTCGGGGTGCCACGCGCAAAAGTCTTCTTCTGGTCCAAAGTGGCTGCCTCGGCTCTGTGCAAGTGAGCCAGTATCGCTCTAACAGCCATTCCCGCCTACGATGATCACTTCTCCAACCTGCTTTGATTATCCCTGGCCCGACACGGTGTAGGTGACCCCGACCTCTCTGAATTCACAGCCTCGGAAGGCCTCTCGCACCTTGGGATGGTCCCCCCCTCAGGGGGGCACTATTGCCCGCGATTTTACATGTCCGTTTTCTCGCGCAAATCGTTGGTTGCGGCGAGAATGCGGGCGATGGTCACCACCGGATCGGGGATCTCGGGTTTCGTGTTCATGCCGCCTTCTCCTTCAGCATGTCGCGCCCTTCCCGGACGGCAGCATCCATAACGGCGAGAGCCTCCAGATCGTCGTGAATGCCCTCGGCCAGGCGATAGGCCCACAGTTCACCAGGATTGTCGCTGTTGAGGAAGGAGCGGAGGTGGCCGCACAGATGCCCCATTTTCAAGGCAGCGTCGGCGACGGTTTCGGAAGTCTCTTCGGCGAGAGTGTGGTGAAAGACCATTTGAGCATCCAGGTAGGAAAGGGTGTCGCGGCAAGTGGCCAGCAAATCGGCGAGAGGGGAGGCGGTGGGCAAACCTGTGGTATTGTCGGAATCAGCCATGATCCAAGCTCCAATCAGCATGGGTGTGGTCAGGCCGGGGTTGCGAGTGCAAGTCGCTTCCTCGGCCGCTTTTCAATTGCCAGACAATCGGAACACAGTTACCATTTTCCGGTCAAGTTAAATCGGAACATGGTTATCAATATGTTGGCTGTTCAATGTCGCATGGCTCGCGTTGCGCTCGATCTGGGCGTGAGAGAACTCGCCAAAATGGCCAACGTGGCTGTAAGTACCGTCGCACGATTTGAGCGCGGCGAGGAACTGAAGGACACCACCATTTCCGCCATCCGCACGGCCCTCGAAGCCGCCGGCGTCATCTTCCTGGCCGATGGCGACATCACCAACGGCGGGCCGGGGGTGAGGCTGAAGGAACGATCAAGATGAATGACGATAAAAACGAACCCGTGCACCTGGTAGAAGACGAAGAGACCGGCGACAGGTTTCTGGTTTACGGGACCGACAAGGGATTGCGGCTTGACATTCGCTATGAGGGCGAAACCCTCTGGATGACGCAAGCCCAGATCGCCCAACTCTTCGGTGTGGACCGATCCGTTATCACCAAACACATCGCAAATGTGTATGCCGAGGGTGAACTGGATGTCGAGGCAACGAGTGCAAAAATTGCACAAGTTCGGCAGGAAGGGGGGCGCAGGGTTGAGCGGCAGCTTGAGCACTATAACCTCGATGCAGTGATCTCGGTGGGATACCGGGTGTCCTCCGCGCAAGCGACGGTTTTCCGCCGCTGGGCAACCGGCGTGCTCGTCCAATTCGCCCAAAAGGGCTTCGTGGTTGACGCCCCTCGCCTCAAGCAACCAGAAAATGCCGACCGGATAACCGAACTACGCGAGATAATCCGCGATATCCGATCGGACGAGGCCAATGTCTATCGGGAACTGCGGCGCATTTGCGCGATGTGCCAAGACTACGATGGCACTACGGAAGCAGCGCGTGACTTTTATCAACGGGTACAAGCTAAGCTGGTCTATGCGGTTACGTCGCATACGCCGTCGGAAATTGTTGCCGGAAGGGCAAACCACAAATCTGAAAACATGGGGTTGCAGATTTGGCCGAACGATAACATCAGGAAATCTGATGTCGCCGTATCAAAGAACTACCTGGCCGAGGGAGAAATCAAAGAACTGAACCGCCTCACCTCGATCTTGCTCGACATATTCGAGGATCAACTCGACATAGGCCGGCTCGTGGTAATGCAAGATGCGCAAACACTCCTTGACCAGCAGTTGCATCAACTCGGGCGAACCGTTTTGCGTGGCGGCGGCTCCGTGAAAACATCGGACGCAAAGCGTATCGCTGAAGCGCAATACGAAAAATTCGATCAACAGCGAAAGCTCGTGCGCCAGCAGGAAGCGGACCAATCCATTGCGGAATTGAAGAAGGCCGACAAGGCGCTTCCAAAGACGAGGCGGCCGAAGAAATAGGCATCACTGGCAACGGTGAGGCCTTTGTCATTCTGGGGCATCGCTCCCAACGCCAAATCAACCTTCGAGCGGTTCGCGGTTCGCGCCGGTGCGCATCGGTGCGCATGTGGTCGGCGGCCTGTTGCCTTGCTTTTCCTTGCCGGTGAAAGCCTGTCCGTCTTTCCACGACGCGGCCGACGCGGGCGCGTTCCCGGCACCCATGAGCTTGTCATCGTATCGCCTTACCTCATCGTCTATGAAGTGACCGGCTCCGACAATGTGGAAATTTTAGAGCGCGCGGAGGCGGGCGCCCGGCGAGGGACATCAAGAAAAGCCAGAGCGTGATGCCGATTTAAGGCATCGCGCTCTAAGTGTGTGGCACGGGGCGCAAAACCGCCCCTAATCATGCTCGGCCGCCAGCCCCGTCACGGCGACCGAAAACATATTCGACGACAGGGCGCGGCCGGCAATCGGTACGAAACCAGACACCGAACCGATCCTTGAACAGGTGGAAATCACCGAAGCGACCGCCTCGGTTGCCTTGCTTCAAGAGATCAGGGCGCTCGGCCGCCGTGCCGGCATCACCATCACCGTTTGATTCGCGATCACTTTTTCCGTCATGGTTCCATCGATGATATTCCTACGGGCATCGCTGGAAATTCCCAACCAACAGGTCGGCACCCTCACATGAGCGCATCCCCCTCCGCCTGGGACCTTAAATTTCTCGGCCTCGCGCAGTTCGTCGCCGGTTGGTCGAAAGATCCGAGCACGCAAGTGGGCGCCGTCGCCGTCGGCGAGACCCCCAATCTGCTGTCGCTCGGCTACAACGGCTTTCCGCCCGGCGTCGCCGACCTTCGCGATCGGCTGGAAGACCGGGAGACCAAATATCGGCTGGTCGTCCATGGCGAGATCAACGCCCTGATCAATGCGCAGTTCCAGCCGGTGACGCTTTACGTCACCCATCCGCCCTGCGTCCGCTGCACGGTGCAGATCCTGGCCTATCGGAGCGTCAAACGGGTGGTCAGCCTCATGCCCGGCGCGGATATGCTGTCCCGCTGGGGAGCGGATTTCGAGGAAAGCCGGACGCTTTTCGCCGAAGCCAAGGTGGCCCTGGACCTTTTTTAAGCCGCGACGTCGGCTCCGATCTCGCGGACGCCGGCCTTATCGGTCTTGAAGACGTGATCGATCAGCCATTCGCGCAGGAAGGCCATCAGTTCGGTGGTCAGGGTGGCTTGGCCGGCCACGAAGGATTTCTGGAACTGCTCGACTTTGCTCACCAGATCCGCATGGGTCTTGCGATGCTGCGGCAGGGACCGCAAGCCGCCTTTCTGCCAGATGGCCTCCTCGCGGGCGAAATGCTCGCGGGTGTAGTTCACCAGTTTGTTCAGGACGTCGGCGGCGATATCGCGGCCCTTGCCCTCGACCATGGCCTGGTTGAGGGCGTTGACATATTGCAGCAGCATCCGGTGGTCGGCATCGATCACCGGCTGCCCGGAAACCCAGGCGTCGCTCCATTCGAGCGTCGCCCCGCCGCTTTGCAGCCGGATCAGGAAACTGTCGGCGACGGCCCGCATGGTCTCGGCCTCGCGGTTGAGATCCTTGGCCGCCCTGAAGACGTTTTGGGCGCCGGCGCTGCCGTTCTGGGCGCCTTTGCTGACGCCGACGACATTGCGCGCCACCTCGGCGGTTCCGGCGTGGGCTTCCTGGATGTTGCGGGTGATCTCCTGCGTCGCCGCCCCTTGCTCTTCGACCGCGGCGGCGATGGCGCCCGACACCTCGTCCATCTCGCCGATGGTGACGGCGATATTGCGGATGGCCTCGACCGCTTGGCCGGTCTGCTGCTGCACGGCGGAAATCTGGCCGGAAATTTCGTCGGTGGCGCGCGCCGTCTGGTTGGCCAGCGATTTGACCTCATTGGCCACCACGGCGAAGCCCTTGCCGGCGTCGCCGGCCCGCGCCGCCTCGATGGTGGCGTTCAAGGCCAGCAGATTGGTCTGGCTGGCGATGTCGGTGATCAGGCTGACCACATCGCCGATCCTGGCCGCCGCCTCGGCCAGACCGCGGACCAGATTGTCGGTGGTCGCCGCCGCCGTCGCCGCGTTCTGGGCGATGGAGCTGGCGCGGCCGACCTGCGAGGCGATTTCGCGGCTCGAAGCGGCCAATTCCTCGGAAGCCGCCGCCACCGTCTGGACATTGGCCGCCGCCTGTTCGCTGGCGGCCGCCACCGCCGTGGCCTGGCGCCCGGTCTGTTCGGAAACGGCCGACAGATCCTGGGCGTCGGATTCCAGCCGGATGGCCGAGGACACCACGCTTTCGATCACCTCGACCACCTTGGTGTTGAATTGCTCGACCAGGCGGCCTTGCGCGGCGGCGGCCTGTTCCTTGGCTTTTTGCTCGGCCTCCTGCCGCTCCGTCAGTTCGCGCGTCTTGACCAGAGCCTGCCGGAAGACACCCAGCGCCTCGGTCATTTCACCGATCTCGTCGTTGCGCGCCACCGTTGGAATGGCCTCGTTCAGATTTCCGGCGGCCAGGTGGCGCATGGCCTGGATGCTGGCGTCGAGCGGCCGGGTGATCGTCCGGCGGATGATGACGAAACTCGCCGTTCCGGTCAGCAGCATCACCAGCAGGGTCGCCGAAACGATCATTTCCAGGGTCTTGTCGGCGGCCGTCAGGAATTCGGCCTTCTTGATGCCGACGTAAAGGATGCCGACGGTCTTGCCGGCGGCGTCGTGAATCGGATCATAGGCCGTCAGATAGGGCTCGCCGAGAATCGCCACTTCGCCGCGGAAAGCGCTATCGCGGCCGAGCACCGCGTCATAGGCGGCGCCATGGGTCAATTGCGTGCCGATGGCCCGTCCGCCGTCGGCTTTCAGGACATTGGTCGAGATGCGGGTGTCGCCCATGAACAGCGTGGCCGTGCCGCCGACCAGGTCCTTGATCGTGTCGACCACCTCGAAGTCGCCGTTGAGGACATGATCGCCGGCCAGCAGTTGTCCGCCCTCGACATGAAAGCCCTGGCCTTTCTGCCGCAGCACGGTCCAGGCCACCTTCATATTGGCGTCGACGCGCTCGCGGGCGGCGACCGTGGCGCTGTTGTGCAGGATGACGTAGGACACCGCCGCCACCGCCACCGCCAGAAGGGCGACCCCGGCCAGCGTCAGCACCATGATGCGGGGCAGCAACCGAAGATGGATCTTTGGAAACATGGAACCTCCATCCCGCGCAGCGGACAGCTGTCGCTTTCGCAATGATTTGCAGACCTGCCGGTCTTTGCCCATGACTTTAATCCCCAATCGGCGATTCCCGCCAGACCGGAAGCGACGCGGGCCATTCCGGGGGCGTCGCCGTCGGTTCCGTTCACGCGGCGCGGCGCGGATGTCCGGTCGGCGATTCCCGGCGTCCGGTTCCGACCCGAAGGCGGCGGGACCGCCGGTATTTTGTGCTTGGCATCGCTGGCGAGACGATAAGGCGACGCCTATAATCGCGACGAATTACTGGCTGGCTAGAGGAATATCCGATGTCGAATCCGAGTGTCGTGCCGTTGCCGAAACCCGGACCCCATCCGCGCAGTGCCGTTCTGACGCGCGAAAGAATTCTCAAGGCGGCGACCGCCGAATTTTCGGAGCACGGATTCAATGGCGCCCGCATGGACGTCATCGCCCAGAAATCCGAAGCGAACATGCGGATGCTCTATCATTATTACGGAAGCAAGGAAGAGCTGTATCTGACCGTCCTTGAAAACGTCTATACGGATATCCGCCTCAAGGAGCATGAACTAAATCTGGAAAATCTCGATCCGGTCGAAGCCATGATCGAACTTTTCGATTTTACCTATGCGCATTTCGGCAATCATCCGGAGATCGTCAGCCTGTGGAGCGGCGAAAACATGCTGCGCGGCCGCTTCCTGGCGAAGTCCAAGCGGGTGGCCGAGCTTTCGTCGCCGCTGCTCACCCTGATCGAAAAGACATTGAAGCGGGGCGAGAAGGAAAAGAAATTCCGGGACGACATCGATCCCCTGCAGCTCTATGTCTCCATGACGGCGCTGAGTTACTTCCACTTGTCGAACGCCTATACGCTTTCCGAAATTTTCCGGACCAATCTGCACGACAGGGAATGGAAGACGGAACGCCATCGCCATGCCACGGACATGCTGTTGTCCTATCTGCGTCCCCCGTCGCCCCGACCCTGATCACCCGGTGGCGATATTGCGGGCACCGACCGATGTCCCGATGACCTCCCGCGCCATTGCCGTCTCCGCCGCCGAGCGGGTCTCCGCCACCAGCACGACCTGGCCGCCGGCGAGGGCGTCCCGGATCAGGTCCGCGAAGCGGCCGTCCTTGTGCCGGTCCGCGGCCGAGGCGCCGGCCGAGGCGCCGACCAGGGCGCCGAGGCTGGCTCCCCAGCCCAGCATCATCAGGGGCGCCAGCAGCGGACTGGCGATGAACAGACTGACGTTCGCCGTCACCAGCGCCAGTTCCGCCAGGGCGCCGAAACCGGTGCCGACCGCGGTGCCGATCGCGCCGTCGATCAGCACATCCTTCAGCACCTCGTTGCTGGCCGCCTGCGGGTTTGCCGCGGGGGAAGCCGGATCGGCGTTGAAAAGCCGCAGCCGTTCGCGGGGCAACCCCCGCGCGACCAGGATCGAAAGCGTCTTTTCCGCTTCCTCCCGCTGGACGAAAAAGCCCGAAACATAATGATGATAGGCGTCCATGCTTCCTCTCCCTCGAGGGTCTGGGACGGAACCCTGATGTCGCGAATTTTCGAATCGAAACATGAGCTTAGTCCCAGATCCCGATCGGGCGGCAGGCTCGGAATCTACGCAAATCCGGCCCCTCTCGATCGGCGGGGGACGATTCGTCCGCGGTTGCCGCCGGCGAACGCGAAACATCTGTAGTTGAGAACCGGCCAAAACCGCCGCCGACACCGCCGTCGACCCGCCGAGGCGGCCGGCGTAATCCCTGCGGTCCGAGGGGCAGGAAGCTTTTGCAATTTTAAATCTTCATTAACTCAAAGGCTTGCAGGATTATGTTTATCCAGGGCGCAAACACCGACTTTCGTAGTTGACGATAGTCGCGGGGCGTCCTATTCGTTACGTTAAAGACATGGGCCGAGCCAGATGAGGGATTTTTCGACAACCATGACGAACCGGGTGTTGAAGCATTCCTACACCGTTCCCTGTGCCAGTCCGTTCCGCGACGCGGTCGAGACCCTGGCGGAACGGCGCAAGGTGAATGTCGGCGATCTTGCCCGCTCCATTCTGCTGGTGGTGCCCGGCGACACGGTGGCGGCCTATGGCGATCCGGGCGAACCGCCGACCGACGACAGGGAAACCGTGGTGCTGAAATCCGGCCCGGCCGAAGGCCGGCCGTGGCGGCGCAAGCCGCGCCTGCAGGTCCGCATGCCGCCGGGGCACGATATTCCCTTCATTCGCAAGGCCCTGGCCATGGCGCTGGCGATGGACAAGGGCGAGGTGGCGGTGTCGGTCGCCAAGGGAAGCCAGATCGAGGAGCAAAGGATCGGGCGGGAGGAGCAGAGCTCCAGGCTGGTCGAGATCAACGAAGAGCTGGAGCGGCTGCGCACCATCGTTTCGGTGCTGGCCTTCGAACCCCTGCCGGACGGCGTGCGGACGCGCGGCGACGCGCTGCACGTCCTCGGTTTTCCGCCCAGCTCCGAACCCGATACGCGGACGCTTCGGGCGAAATTCCGCATGCTGGCGACCATTCATCATCCGGACAGCCACTACGGCAGCCATCAACGGATGAGCCAGCTCAACCAGGCCATGGAATTTCTCCGCCACCAGGGGATCTGACCGGGCGTAAAAAAGGCCGGGAGCAAGTCCCGGCCTTTTTCTCGTCCGTGGTCCGTTGGGGTTTCAGTTGCGACGGTCGCCCATCAGCCGCAGCAGCATCATGAACAGATTGATGAAGTCGAGGTAGAGGGTCAGGGCGCCCATCACCGCTTTCTTGCCCGCCGTTTCGCTGTCGTCGGCGGCGAAGTACATTTCCTTGATCTTCTGCGTGTCCCAAGCCGTCAGGCCGGCGAAGATGCCGACGCCGGCGATCGAGATGACGAATTGCAGGGCCGAGCTGGCGATGAACATATTCACCAGCATGGCGATCATCAGACCCCACAGGCCCATCACCAGGAAGGTCCCGAAGGCCGAGAGATTGCGCCGCGTCGTATAGCCGTAAAGGCTCAATCCGGCGAAGGACGCCGCGGTGATGAAGAACACGCGGGTGACGGAGGCCCCGGTGTAGATCAGGAAAATCGACGACAGCGAGATGCCCATCAAGCCGGCGTAAAGCCAGAACAACCCTTGCGCCGTGCTGGCCCGCATGCGGGCGATGCCGAAGGAAATCGCCATCACCAGCCCGAGCGGAGCGATGATCGCCACCCAGCCGAGCCCGGTGGGGGCGGCGCCGCGCATGCCGACCTGGAAAAACAGCTCGTTGATCGCCGGCGTGCCGGCCACCAGGGCGGCGACCAGGCCGGTCAGCGCCAGGCCCGATGCCATGTAGTTGTAGACGCGCAGCATGTACTGACGCAGGCCGACATCGATCTGTGCGGCCTCCGCTTGCCCGCGCGTCCAAGTGCCACGTTGTGTCTCGAAGGCCATGTGAACCTCGTGAAAAGGGTCGAAAGTCAGTGCCTAATATGGCACGAAACCGCTTCGAATCAAGTCGGGCGCCCCACGGCGGCCCGATCAGGGCGATGGGAGCGAGCCTGACCCTCAATCATGGCGCAAGTAGGGCGCCGCTTTTGCCGCCAAAACCCTGAGCGTGCCCGCCACCCCGAACAGGGTGACGGCCAGCACGCCGCCCAGGGCCGTCGCGACCACCGGCTGCGGCAGGAACACCCAATCGGCCTTCAGCACATAGACGATGACCGCCCAGGCCGCCACGCTGCCCAGAACGGCCGCCAGCCCCGCCGCCGCCGTTCCCAGCAAGGCGAATTCCAGCAGCAGGGCGCGCAGCAGATCGGCCCGTCTGGCGCCCAAAACCTTGAGCAGCACGGTTTCGCGGATCCGGCGCTGGCGCCCGGCGGCGATGGCGCCGGCCAGCACCAGCGCCCCGGCCGACAGCGTCACCAGCGCCGCGCCGCGAATGGCCATGCCGGCGTTGGCGACGACGCCCTTGATCATCTCCAGCGCCTCCTTGACGCGAATCGACGACACATTGGGCAAGGCGGTGGTGACCGCCCGCTCGACGCCGTTTTCGCGCCCGGGCGGCGCCGAAACCGTGGCGATGAAGGTCACCGGGGCCCCGGCCAGGGCCTGGGGCGTCAGGATGAAGGTGAAGTTCATCGACAGGCTCGACCAGTCGATCTCGCGCAGATTGGCCACTTTGGCGGTGAGCTCGCGGCCCAGGACATTGACGGTGATGGTCTGCCCGACCGAGAGGCCGAAACCCTTGGCGATGCCGGAATCGAGGGAAACCAGCGGCGGTCCGTCGTAATCGGCCGGCCACCAGGACCCGGCCACCACATCCGCATCATCGGGCTGGGTGGCGGCGGTGGACAGGCCGCGGTCGCCGCGCACCGCCCATTGCGCGTCCGGCGCGACGACCACCTGTTCGACCGGCACCCCGTTGATATGGGTGATGCGGCCCCGCACCATGGTCGCCCGCTTGGAAGAGCCGCCGGCCTCGCTCACCGTGCGGTCGAACAGCGCGACCTGGTCGGGTTGGATGTCGATGAAGAAGAAGTTGGGCGCCTCGGCCGGGATTCGCTCATCGAATTGCAGATTGAGATTGGCCTGGACCAGGGCGACCATGACCAGCAGGGTCAGCCCGAGGCCCAGCGACAGGACGACGCCCCGGGTCGGCGCCCCCGGCCGGTAAAGCGACGACAGGCCGAGGCGCCAGACCGGACTGCCGCCCGAACCGACATGCCGGGCCAGCAGGCGGGCCGACGCCACCAGGCCGACGCCGGCCGCCAGGAACAGCAGCAGCACGCCGGCCGACCCGCCGACGAACCAGGAGGCCAGCCGGCGGTCGGCCGCCGAAACGATCGCCAAAGCGGCCAGACAGCCGGCGGCGACCAGGATGGCCGCCAGGGTGGCGGCGCTCGGCCGGTAGCGCTGCCCGGCCACGATGTCGCGAAACAGGGTGGCGGCCGGAACGGCGGCGGCGCGGGCCAGCGGCCAGATGGCGAAGGCCAGGGTCGTCAGCGCGCCGAAACCGGCGGCTTCGGCCAGCGGACCGGGATAGAGGCCGAGGCGGGCCACCACCGGCAGCTTGTCGCCGAAGGCCGCCACCAGGCCCCAGGGCAGCAGCGCGCCGACCGCCAGGCCGAGGAGGATGCCGAGCAGGGCGAGGACCGCCACCTGCAGGAAATAGGTGCTCTGGATCAGGCGGCGGGGGGCGCCCAGGCATTTCAGGATGGCGATGCTGGTCATCCGGCCGTCCAGGAAGGTCTTGACGCCGTTGCCGATGCCGATGCCGCCGACCAGGAGCGCGGTCAGCCCGACCAGGGTGAGAAACAGCGTCATCTGGTCGAGAAAGCGCTTCACGCCGGGCGCCGCGGCGGCGGCGTCGCGAAACTGCCAGCCGGCATCGGGAAAACGCCGTTCGATCTGCTCCTTGAAGGCGGCGGTGCCGATCCCGGGATTGAGACGCACCAGCACGACATGATGCACCACGCTGCCCGGCTGCAGCAATTGGCTCTCGGCCAGCACTCGGGAGTCGATCAGCAGGCGCGGCCCCAGGGAAAAGGCGGCGGCCGCCCGGTCCGGCTCGCGCTCGATGACGGCGCGGAGGACCAGTTTCGCCTCGCCCAGGGTCACCACGTCGCCCAGCTTGGCCCCCAGCCGGTCGAGCAGATTGGCCTCGACCGCCGCGCCCCACAGCCCGTCTTGGCGCCCCAGGGCGCGTCCGAGGTCCTGCGCCGGCTGCAGATCGATCCGCCCGTACAGCGGATAGCGCTCGTCGACCCCCTTCAATTCGACCAGGGTCTGCCGGGCGCCGCCTTCCGTCCGGACCATCGCCCGCATCTCGACGGCGTCGGACAGCGTGCCGAACCGTGCGAGAAACTGCGCTTCTTCGCTGCCGAGGTCGCGATAGGACAGCCGCAGTTCGGCATCGCCGCCCAGCAGGGCCCGGGCATCCTCGCTCAGGCTGCGCCGCATGGAGGCGTCCAGCGAGGCGGCGGCGGCGATGGCCGCGACGCCCAGGGCCAGACAGGCGACGAAAATGCCGAACCCCTTGAGGCTGCCCCGCAGTTCGCGGCGCGCCAGGACGAAGGAAAGAGGCATCATCCGACTCCGGCCTCCGCCCCGACCGGCGTGGTCGTCACGCCGGCGATGCGGCCGTCTTCGATCCGCACGATCCGCTGGCAGCGGGCCGCCAGGGCCGGATCGTGGGTGATCAGCAGCAAGGTGGTGCCGATTTCCCGGTGCAGGCCGAACAGGAGATCGATCACCGCCTGGCCGGTGGCCTGGTCGAGATTGCCGGTCGGCTCGTCGGCCAGCAGCAGCTTGGGCCGCCCGCCGAAAGCGCGGGCCATGGCCACCCGCTGCTGCTCGCCGCCCGACAACTGGCCGGGATAGTGCGACAATCGCCCGGACAGCCCGACCATCCCCAGCAATCGGCGGGCTTCGGCGCGCGCATCCTTGCGGCGGGCCAATTCCATCGGGATGGCGACGTTCTCGAGGGCGGTCATGGTCGGAATCAGGTGGAAAGCCTGGAAAACGATCCCCACGTTCTCGCGGCGGAAGGTGGCCAGGCCGTTTTCGTCGAGGTCGGCCAGACTGTGCCCGGCCACCACCGCCCGTCCGCTGGTCGGCCGCTCGAGACCGGCGATGACCATCATCATGGTCGACTTGCCCGACCCCGACGGACCGACCACGCCGATGGTCTCGCCTTCGCCGACGGAAAGATCGACGCCGCGCAGGATATTGACCTCGCCGGCCTGACTTGCGAGCTTAAGCGTGACATCATCAAGCAGGATGATGGGTTGGCCGTCGGGAGTTGGCTTGGTCATGATGGGGTTCTCTGGTCGCCGGACGATGGGATGGATGGTGAAACGGATGCTGGGACTGGCATTGCGCAGGCGGGCGTGCTGGGGATATGGTCTGATCGCGTTGTTTGTCAACGTTTCCGGCTCTTGCGCCATGGCGGCCACTGAAATGCGCATCCTCGCCTTCGGCGACAGCCTGACCGCCGGCTACAATCTGCCGCCGGGCGACGCTTTTCCGGTCAAATTGGAAGCGGCGCTGCGGGCCAAAGGCTATCGGGTCCAGGTGATCAACGCCGGCGTTTCCGGCGACACCACGGCCGGCGGCAGGGCCCGCCTCGATTGGGCCCTGGCCGACCATCCGGATTACGCCATCGTCGAATTGGGCGCCAATGACGCGCTGCGCGGCCTCGATCCGGCGGCGGCCTTGGCCAATCTCGACGCCATCCTGGGCCAGTTCGCCGCGCATCGGGTCAAGATCCTGCTGGCCGGCATGCTGGCGCCGCCCAATCTCGGCCAGGACTATGGACGGGCCTTCAACGCCATCTATCCGAAACTGCAGGACAAGTGGCATGTGCCGCTCTATCCCTTTTTCCTCGACGGCGTGACCCTGCATCCCGAATTGACCCTGCCCGACGGCCTGCATCCCAACACCCGGGGCGTCGAGCGCATCGTCGCGGGCATCCTGCCCGCCGTCGAAGCCCTGCTCGGCCCGCCGGCCGTCGGGGCGGCGGCCGGCAAGGCGGCGCCATGACCAACTTCCGGGCCGCCGCCGCCGATGGCGCGCATTGGGGCCTGGCGGCCAAATCCTGCCTGCAACGACTGGGGCCGCTGCCGGCCGGCGCCAATCTGGGTTTCGTTTACGTGACCGAGGGTTTTGCCGAGACCCTGTCCTCGATCCTGGTTTTTCTGCGCGAAACGACCTCGGTCGAGCGCTGGCTGGGCGGTGTCGGTTATGGCGTGTTCGGCCCGGAGGGCGAAACCCGGGGCGGAAGCGCGCTGGCCATCATGATCGGCGCGGTCGACGCCGAGGCGATCCGGCCCTTTTCCAGCTTCGATCCGGCCGATCCGGCCGGCTTTCTGGCCGAACACGGGACCTGGCTGGCCGGGCAGACGGCGGTGACCGCCCTGGTCCACGGCAATCCGCGCACCCCGCAGATCGCCCTGGCCGTGGCGGATCTGGCCACCACCGGGCGGGCCTTTCTGGTCGGCGGCCTGACGGCGGTCGGCGAGGTTCCCGCGCAGGTTTGCGGACGGGTGGGCGATGCGCCGCTGTCGGGCCTGCTGATGGGCGACGGCATCGCCCTGGCCACCGGCCTGACCCAGGGCTGCACGCCGATCGGCGGCAATCACCGGATCACCGAGGCCGTCGACAATGTGATCATGCAACTGGACGGCGCCCCGGCCCTGCAGACGCTGAAGGCCGAGGCCGGCGACATCATCGCCCGCGATCTCAAGCGGGCGGCCGGCTATATTCACGTGGCGCAGCCGATCGAAGGCTCCGACCAGCCGGATTACGTGGTGCGCGGCCTGCTGGCCATCGATCCCGGGCACGGCTGGCTGGCCATCGGAGACGAATTGGCCGTCGGCGAGCGAATGCTCTTCGTGCGGCGCGATCCCAAGGCGGCGCAGACGGATCTGCAGCGCATGCTCGACGGCCTGGTCAAACGGCTGGCCGGACGGCCGATCCAGGGCGGGGTCTATGTGTCCTGCGTTTCCCGCGGCCCCCATCTGTTCGGCGCGGATGGGCTCGAAAGCGAAATGATCCGGGAAACGCTCGGCGATTTTCCCATGGTCGGCTTTTCCGCCGCCGGTGAGATCTGCCACGACCGATTGTACAATTTCACCGGTGTTCTGGCCTTGTTTTTATAACCATTGGATCCTGTCGATGATCCGCCTGTTCGTCGGTCTCGCTCTTCCGGACTCGCTGAAACGGACGCTCGCCGTTCTGTCCGGCGGCCTGCCCAACGCCCGCTGGGTGCCGCCGGAAAACCTGCATCTGACCCTGCGCTTCATCGGCGAGGTCGACGAGACCCTGGCCGATGACATCGACGAAAATTTGCGTTCGCTCCACGAGACGGCCTTCCCGCTGGAGATCGGCGGGCTCGGCACCTTCGAGTCCGGGCGCGGCGTCTTTCACCTGTGGGTCGGGGCCAAACGGTCGCCGGCCCTGACGCATCTGCAGGGAAAGATCGAAAGGGCGGTGGTGCGGGCCGGCTGCGCGCCGCAAGGCCGGCGCTTCCAGCCGCACATCACCCTGGCCAGATTGAAGGATCCGCCGCTGGGCCGGCTGAAGGACGTCATCGCCGGCCACAATCTGTTTCAGGCGGCGATGACGGTCTCGCGCTTCACCCTGTTCTCCAGCCACCTCGGCCGCGGCACGCCGATCTATCGGGCCGAATGCGACTATCCGCTGATGGAATGACCCAGCACCGTCATTGCTTCGCTGCGCTTAAGAAGAAAAGCGCCGGTGCCACTTTTTCATTCCCTCAAACCGAGGTATCGACCCCGGCGTCGCCCGGCTGGGCCTTGGGGCCGCCCTTGGAGACGCCGACCATGGCTTCCCGCAACAGGCGGTCATGGATGACGTAACCGGCCTGCATCTCGAGGATCACCATGCCGGCCGGCCTGGTCGCGTCCTCGATCTCCATCATCGCCTGATGCAGATGGGGATCGAAGCGCTGGCCCAGCGATTCGATCTTCTTGATGCCGTAACGTTCGAGCGTGCTGTGGAAGGTCCGCTCGGTCAATTCGACGCCTTCCACCAGCTTATGCGCCATCGGATCGCTGGCGCGGGCCTCGGCCGGAATGCTTTCCAGCGCGCGATGCAGATTGTCGGCGACCTGCAGGACGTCCTTGGCGAAGTTGCCGACGGCATATTTGCCGCGATCCTCGGCCTGCTGTTCGAGGCGGCGGCGAACATTCTCGGTCTCGGCCACGGCGCGCAGCAGCTGGTCCTTGAGCTTCGCCACCTCGGCTTCCAGCTCGATCTCGCGCGGGGTCTGCTCCGGTGCGGCTTCCGGCGGCGTCTCGGGTCCGATGGACGGTTCCGGCTGGGTATCGGTGGTCTGAGGCTGATCCTGGGTCATGGGCTTCCTTCGTTTCGTCATCCGATAAGGCGCCCGATCACCTTGGCGGTGTAATCCACCATCGGGATGATCCGGGCATAATTGATACGGGTCGGGCCGATCACGCCGATGGCTCCGACGATCTGGTCGCGGCTGTTGTGATAAGGTGCGACGATCATCGTACACCCCGAGACCTTGAACAGTTCGTTTTCCGCGCCGATGAAGATCTGCACGCCCTCGGCGCTTTGGGTCAGATCGAGCAGGCGCAGCAATTGTTCCCTGGTTTCCAGCGCTTCGAACAGGGCGCGGATGCGCTCCAGATCGTCGAGCGCCGTGACGTCGTCGAGCAGATGGGACTGGCCGCGCACGATCAGCTGGCCGCCCTTGTTGCCGCCGGCCCAGGTGGCCAGTCCGGTCGACACCACCTTGCCGGTCAGTTCGTCGAGCTGCGTGCGCTGGCTTTCCAATTCGTCGACGATCTGTCGTTTGGCCTCGTCCAGAGTCCGGCCGATCAGGCGGGCGTTCAGATAATTGGTCGCTTCCACCAGGGCCGAGGGGGTGACTTCGCGCGGCAGTTCGAGCACGCGGTTTTCCACCAGACCGTCGTCGGTGACCAGGACGACCAGGGCGCGTCCGGGGCCCAGGGGCACGAATTCGATATGTTTGAGCGCCACCTGGCTTTTCGGCGCCAGCACCAGCCCGGCGCAGCGCGACAGGCCGGACAGCGTGGACAGCGCCTCTTCGAGCAAGGTCTCCAGGCTTTTGCCGGTGGTGCGGCAATGGGAATCGATGCGGTCGCGTTCCGATTCGGCAAGCTTGCCCAATTCCAGCAGGCCGTTGACGAACAGGCGCATGCCGGCCTCGGTCGGCAGGCGGCCGGCCGAGGTGTGCGGCGCATAAAGCAGGCCGGCCTCTTCCAGATCGGCCATGACGTTGCGCACCGTCGCCGGCGACAGCGCCACGGAAAGCCGCCGCGAGAGCGTGCGCGAGCCGACCGGCTCGCCGGTCGCCACATAGGCGTCGACGATCTGGCGGAAGATCTCGCGGGAGCGTTCGCTCAACTCGATGACGTTCTTGCTGCGCGTCATGACCCAGAAACAATTCAGAAAAAGTGGCGGTGCTGAAATGTAGTGGCCGTTGCCGGGGGCGTCAACCAAGCCCGTCGCCGTGGCGACGGGCTATTTAACCTACCGTCTGGACGCTGCGCGATCCAGACGGTAGCCTGTGCACCGTTTCACAAAAGTTTTGTCAGGAATTTCCCATGAGACCGTCGGGCCGCGCGCCGAATCAGCTTCGCTCCATCACCCTGGAACCCGCCTTCAGCAAATATGCCGAGGGTTCCTGCCTGGCGCGCTTTGGCGATACCCATGTGCTGTGCACCGCCTCGGTGGACGAAAAGGTGCCGTCGTTCCTGCGCAACACCGGCAAGGGCTGGGTGACGGCCGAATATGGCATGCTGCCGCGCTCGACCCACACCCGCACCGACCGCGAGGCGGCCAGGGGCAAGCAGACCGGACGGACGCAGGAGATTCAGCGGCTGATCGGCCGCAGCCTGCGGGCCGTCACCAAGCTGACCGCCATGGGCGAAATCCAGATCAAGGTCGATTGCGACGTCATTCAGGCCGACGGCGGCACGCGGACCGCCGCCATCACCGGATCCTACGTGGCCCTGTATCTGGCTTTCCAGAAGCTGGTCTCGCTGGGCAGCCTGCCGGCCATTCCCCTGATCGGCCAGGTCGCCGCCGTGTCCTGCGGCCTCTATCAAGGGGCCCCGGTGCTCGACCTCGATTATGCCGAGGATTCGACCTGCCAGGCCGACAGCAATTTCGTGCTGACCGACGCGGGTGGAATCGTCGAGATCCAGGGCACCGCCGAGGATACGCCCTTCAGCCAGGCCGAATTCCTGGCCTTGCTGGACCTGGCGCAGCAGGGTGTCCGGGAGCTGGCGTCGGTCCAACGAAAGGCCCTGGGATTGTGAGCCGGCGCAAGTTCACCACCGGACGCCTGGTGATCGCCAGCCACAACCCCGGCAAGGTGCGCGAGATCGCCGAACTGTTGGCCCCCTTCGGCGCCGAGGTCGTTTCGGCCGGCGAATTGAAACTGCCGGAGCCGGAAGAAACCGGCCGGAGCTTCGTCGAGAACGCCGAGCTGAAGGCCAGGGCTGCCGCCCTGGCCACCGGCTGGCCGGCCTTGGCCGACGATTCGGGCCTGGCGGTCGAGGCCCTGGGCGGCGACCCCGGCATCTATTCGGCCCGCTGGGCCGGACCGGCCCGCGATTTCAGCTATGCGATGAAAAAGATCGAGAAGGCCCTGGGCGACTCTGCGGATCGCCGCGCCCATTTCGTCTGCGCCCTGTCGTTGGCCTGGCCGGACGGCCATGTCGAGAGCTTCGAAGGCTTCGTGCATGGCACCTTGGTGTGGCCGGCCCGCGGAAATCAGGGGTTCGGCTATGATCCGATGTTTTTGCCGAACGATCATTCGGAAACCTTCGGCGAGATGGATCCGCAGGCCAAGCATGACATCAGCCATCGGGCGCGAGCCTTCCGCCTGCTGGTCGATGCCTGTTTCCGGCATTGATCGCCGGACATGAGCGACGCTTTCGGCATCTATCTGCATTGGCCGTTCTGCCTGTCGAAATGTCCCTATTGCGATTTCAATAGTCATGTGGCGGCGGCGATCGACCAGGACGCCTGGCGGCGCGCCCTGCTGGCCGAGCTTGGCCATTTCGCCGAACAGGCCGGCGGGCGCCGGGTGACCAGCATTTTCTTCGGGGGCGGCACACCGTCCTTGATGGCGCCGGCGACCACCGCCGCCCTGCTGGAGGCCATCGCCGGCCATTGGTCCGTGGCCGAGGATGTCGAAATCACCCTGGAAGCCAATCCCGGCGCCATCGATGTCGAACGGTTCCGCGCCTTCCGGGCCGCCGGCGTCAATCGGCTGTCGATGGGGTTGCAGGCCCTCGACGACGGCGCCTTGCGCTTCCTCGGGCGGCGGCACGACCTGGCCCAGGCGATCGGCGCCGTCGAACTGGCCCGCGCGACGTTTCCCCGGATCTCCTTCGATCTGATCTATGCCCGCCCGGATCAGACGCCGGCCGCCTGGCAAAGCGAATTGCGCCGCGCCATCGACCTGGCGGCCGATCACCTGTCGCTTTACCAATTGACCATCGAGCCGGGAACGGCCTTCCATCCGGCCCATGCCCGCGGCGATTTCCGGCTGCCCGACGAAGACCGGGCGGCCGAAATGTTCGAGCTGACGCAGGAGATGACCGCCGCGCACGGCCTGCCGGCCTATGAAATCTCCAACCATGCCCGGCCGGGGGCCGCATGCCGGCACAATCTGCTTTATTGGCAAGGCGACGACTATCTGGGCGTCGGCCCCGGCGCCCACGGCCGCCTGACCGATCGTTCGGGTGCGGTCTGGGCGCAAAACCAGCATCGCGCCCCGGAGACCTGGCTCTCTTCGGTTGAAAAAACCGGTCATGGAACCCGTGAAAAGACCGTCTTGAGCGCCGAGGAACGGCTTTCCGAGCTGGTGATGATGGGCTTGCGCCTGACCGAAGGCTTGTCCGCCGCTCGTTTTGCCCGCCTGACCGGACGGCCCCTGGCCGGCGCGCTCAATCGTTCCGGTCTCGATATGATGTGCGCCGAGGGGTTCCTCCGTTGGAACGGCGACTATCTGCAGGCCACCGCCAAGGGCCGGCTGGTGCTCAATTCGGTGATCGGCGCCTTGCTCGCATAACTGAGCCATTAATGACATACGTCATGCCCGGGCTCGTCCTGCGGCTGTCCGACCATAATGAACCACCAAGACACCAAGGCACCAAGGCGCTTATCGAAACACCCGGCGTCGGATGCTCGCCAAGCAGCGCCGCAGGCATTGCGCCGCTCATCCGGCGCCACGCCGTGAGACGAACGGGAGACTGCCTGCGGCGCACTCCGCCGCCTTGGTGTCTTGGTGCCTTGGTGGTTTCATTTATCGTCGGGCCAACGCGGTGCCGGCTCCTGCTTTTGCGTCAATCCACTAGGGTGCGCAGCATTCTCCGCCCGTATCGGCATGCGCCCTGGCGCTGCTTTCGTAGAAGGAGAAGGACAGCGCCATTCCGGCCGAGACCCCGAACTGCTTCTTGAAGAGGGGGCTCGCCTCGTTGGACGCACCCGTGTAGAGCTCGGGCCCGACATAGGTGGTGATGGTGGCATACCGGCCGATCGGATGGCGGTAGGTGACGTTGATATGCGAACCCAGATATCCGCCGCTGGCGGTGAACTGCGAGCGGCCGGGCATGGCGTACTGCGGCTGGACCTCATAATAGTAATCCATGAGACGCGCGGTTGCGAATTCAGGACCGATCCACAGCTTGAGCGCGCCGCCGCTGTCCATGAAATTCGCATTCGAATAGGCGAGCTCGGGCGCCAGCACGAGGCCCCGATAGTCGAGCGATTTATAGTCCGTCGAGAAGACGGCACGCAGCGGCAGTTCGAAATCGATCTTGCCCTTCATCACATCCCGCGCGAGCAGGACATTGAGCCGCGGCCCGATCTGCCCCATGTCGTCGAGCCCGGGCATGCCCCGGCGGGCCTCATTGTCGTGGCTCGACAAGGAACCGGAGGCGCTGACGTCGAGGCTCACCCGCTCCGTCTTCAGGAAGATTCCACGGATGCTGTTCGCCGAGACCTGAAAATATTCGCCGCGATAGAGCAGATAGGGCACCGCAAAATAATGGTAATGATTTTGGCCCGCCGCGGGATAGTCGGGAAGGCTGCCGACGGCGCCGAGGACCCCGATTTCGAGAAGCGGCTCGCCTTCCGCCAGTTCGGCGCGCGCCGTTAACGGTACGAAAAAAAGCGCGGTCACCGCCGCGCCCGCAGTCCACATCCTTGTCCGGTACGGCATAGCCGACCTCTCATCATTTGCCCTTCTCGCGAAGCGCGGTGCCCGGGGGACCCTACCAAAATTGTTCCGGTCGAAGAGGGAACGGAATCTACTTAGGGCCTGTCGCCGCGCCGAAACGCAAGCGGAGCGCCGGTTTCCGGCGACTTTCGGACTGCGGGCGGGCCGCGTGATCCGGATGCTGCCCCGGCCGCTAAGTAAATTCCGAATCTCGTCCGGTTTGGCTAAGCGATCTATGCTGCAGATGACGATGACCGGGGAAACCATGCCAACAGTGTGAGGGCAGCTGAACGCCGAGCGCCCGACGCTTAAAATCTTGAGGTTTTATCCATTTCAACGCGTGCATTTTGCGGCGCGCGTTTTGGTCCCCGCGGTGCCGACCCTGGCGTTTGGTATTGCTCAGAACGATGAAAGACGCGGCGCGAGATGGCGAATGCCTCTTCGTCCCTTATTTTGGAGAATAAAATGCCAGACAACATAGCGGCCAACAGTATCAAAGTCGATGATATTGAAGAAAAGCTGTTATCTGTGATCAGAAACCACTGTTTATCGGATGCAAAATCTTCGATTTCTTTAAGCAGTACGCTGGAATCGACCGGAATAGATTCTCTTGGAATGGCCGAGGCGGCCTTCGACCTTGAAGATATATTCTCTTTTGAACTTCCGGAGTCGAAGTCTTCGGAAGGGCAATTTAAAACCGTACGGGATATCTACGATGCGATCAAAAAGCATATCAGTGAAAAATCGTAAATACGATACCCGCATCGGAAACGTATAATTTTATTTGATATATCGATAATCGAATTTTTCGGTAGAGAGGATGGTTGAAATTTCTAAATTATATTTGGAAATATGCTCTCATATCCTCTGAAATGATTTGTTTTCTTGAAGAGATGAGATGATGAAACGAATCGTTATTACGGGACTCGGCGTTATTTCCTCCATCGGCAACGATGTGTCTTCCTTCCGTTCCGGTATTTTTGAAGGTCGGTCCGGCATCGGGCCGATTTCGCTTTTCGATGCGGGCACCTTTACCTGCAAGGTCGCCGCCGAGGTGAAGGACTTCACGCCGGAAGATCATTTTACCGTCAATCATTTGAGCCTGCTGGATCGCTTTACGCAGTTCGCCCTGATTGCCGCGCGGCAGGCGGTCGGCGATTCCGGCCTGGATTTTACCACTCCCGGCCTGGCGGAACGCAGCGGCGTCTTCCACGGCACCGGCATCGGCGGACAGACGACCCAGGACCAGAACTATTTTCGCCTCTATGCCGAGGGCAAGTCGCGGCTCAATCCCGTCACCGTGCCGAAACTGATCCCCAGCGCCGCCACCAGTCAGCTCAGCATCGAATTCGGCATAAAAGGCCCGGCGATGGCGACCTGCAGCGCCTGCTCGGCGTCGGGGCACGCCTTGGCCAATGCCATCATGATGCTGCGGGCCGGCATGATCGATGCGGCGCTGGCGGGTGGCTCCGAGGCGCTGCTGACGCCCGGTTGCGTCAGGGCCTGGGAAGGATTGCGCGTACTGGCGCACGACACCTGCAGGCCGTTTTCGAAGGGCCGCACCGGGACGGTGCTGGGCGAAGGCGGCGCCATGGTGATTCTCGAAACATTGGACCATGCCCAGGCCCGCGGCGCCCGCATTCATGCGGAAGTGATCGGAATCGGCATGAGTTCCGATGCCTTCCACGCGGTGCAGCCCGACGAGAACGGTATCGCGCGCGCCATTCAAGGGGCGCTGAACGATGCTCGTCTGGCCCCGGACGACGTCGACTACATCAATGCCCATGGGACCGCCACCCTCCAGAACGATCCGCAGGAAACCGCGGCGATTCACCAGGTTTTCGGCGCTCATGCCCAATCTCTGGCCGTATCGTCCACCAAATCGATGCACGGCCATACGCTGGGCGCCTCCTCGGCGCTGGAATTGACCGCCTCGGTCCTGGCGCTGCGGGCTCAATGCGCGCCGCCCACCATGAACTACCAGGAGCCCGACCCGCTCTGCGACCTCGATTATGTGCCCAACGAGGCGCGTCCGATGCCGCTCCGGATCGTCCTCAGCCATTCCTTCGCATTCGGTGGCATGAACGTCGTCATCGCCCTCAGACATTGGCTGCCTTAAGGCCGGAAAAATCCCCCATAGCCGAAAGGAAGCAAAGCCGTCATGGAAATCGGGCCTATCACAAAGATGGACGCTGGCGATCCGAGCGGAAGATTTTCCACGCTCGTTGAAATCCTTCGCTGGCGCGCGCTTCATCAACCCGAACAGCGCGCCTATATCCATCTGTCCGACGGGGAGACGGAAGACGGCTCCCTGACCTATGCGGCGCTGGACAGCCAGGCCCGGAATATCGCGGCGCTCCTCCAGGGATTCGGAGCCGGCGGCGAACGCGCGCTGCTGCTCTATCCGCCCGGCCTCGAATTCATCGGCGCCTTCTTCGGCTGCCTCTATGCCGGAGTGACCGCCGTCCCGCTGCCGCCGCCCAACCTGATTCAACCGCAGCGGACCATTCTCAGGCTGCGGGCCATCATCGACGATGCCCAGCCTTCGGTGGTCCTCACCACCCAGGCGCTTCTCGCCAATACCGAAGGCCTGTTCGCCGAGGCTCCCAATCTGCGGACGATGCGCTGGCTGGCCACCGACAAGGTCGCCGGCAAGCCCTCCGAGGAATGGCTGGCGCCGGCCTTGACCAGCGAAACCCTGGCGCTGCTGCAATACACATCCGGTTCCACGGCCGAACCGAAGGGCGTCATGATCAGCCACGGAAACCTTCTGCAGAATTCCGCCTACATCAACCGCGTCTTCGCGCTCCGTCCGGACAATGTGACCGTCACCTGGCTGCCGGTCTTCCACGACATGGGCCTGACCAACGGGATCATCCAGCCGGTGTACAAGGGCGGATCTTGCTATCTGATGCCCGCGGTCTCCTTTCTCATGCGGCCGATACGCTGGCTTCAGGCCATTTCGCGCTACAAGGCGACGATCAGCGGCGGCCCCAATTTCGCCTACGATCTCTGCGTCAACCGGACGACGCCCGAACAGCGCGAAACGCTCGACCTCAGCAGTTGGGACGTCGCCTACAACGGCGCCGAGACGGTTCGCGGCGACACCATGAAACGGTTCGCGGCGACCTTCGCGTCCAGCGGCTTTCGCCGCAGTTCCTTCCACCCCTGCTATGGATTGGCCGAAGCCACGCTGATGGTTTCGGGCGGCTCCCTCAGGGACGAAATGTTCCGTACCGTCCAGACGGCGGCGTTCGAACAGAACCGCATCGTGGAGGATCCCGACCCGCGCCAGAACATGCGAACGCTCGTCAGCAGCGGCCACGCCCAGCAAGGGGCCAGGATCGTCATCGCCCATCCGGACAAGCTGACCGTTTGCGCGGCCGACGAGGTCGGCGAAATCTGGGTGGCGGGCCCGAGCGTGACCGCGGGTTATTGGAATCGGCCCGACGAGACGGACCGCGTTTGCCGAGCCTATCTGCATGACACCGGAGAAGGTCCGTTCCTGCGGACCGGAGATCTGGGATTCATGAAGGACGGTGAATTGTTCATCGCCGGCCGTCTCAAGGATCTGATCATCATCAGCGGGCGCAAATTTTATCCCCAGGACATCGAGCTGTCGGTGGAGCGCAGTCATCCGGCCTTGCGACCGGCCTGCTGCGCGGCGTTTTCGGTCGATGCCGGCGGCGAAGAGCAACTGATCGTCCTCGCCGAAATCGAGCCCCGCTACCGGCCCGCCCGCCCCCCGTCGGAGGATGGGCCGTCGGTTCGTCCGCGGGGACTTTCGCCGCAGGACGCCGAGGCCATTGTCCGGGCCATTCGCCGAGCGGTGGCCGAGGAGCACGATGTGCGCGTCCATACGGCCGTGCTGCTGCAGGCGGGGCAGATTCCCAAAACCACCAGCGGCAAAGTGCAGCGTTATGTCTGCCAGACCAGTTTCCTCAAGGGAACGCTGGCCGGCCTCGGCAAAGATGTGACCCATGTCTGAAAACGATGCGGACGCCATCCAGGCGTGGGTGGTCTCGAAGCTTTCCGCGCGGCTGGGACTCGAACCGCAGGATCTCGACATCCGGGAGCCTTTCGCCAGTTACGGCCTCGGATCGACGGAGGCGGTCGGCCTGACCGGCGAACTCGCCGAATGGCTGGGCCGCGATCTTTCTCCAGCGGTGATCTACGAATATCCGACCATCGAAGCCCTCGTCGGCCATTTGGCGGGGCCATCGCCCGACCTGCCGAAGGACGCGGCCAAGCCCGGAGAGGAGGCGAAGGGCGAACCGGTCGCCATCATCGGGCTCGGCTGCCGGTTTCCGGGCGCCAACGACGCATCCGCCTTCTGGCGGTTGCTGCGGGACGGCGTGGATGCCATCCGCGAAGTTCCCATCGATCGATTCGATGCCGAGGCGTTTTACGATTCGGACCCGGCGGTTCCGGGCAGGATGAACACGCGCTGGGGCGGTTTTCTCGATCAGGTCGACCGATTCGACGCCCATTTCTTCGGCATATCGCCCCGCGAAGCGCTGCGCATGGACCCCCAGCAACGCCTCTTGCTGGAGGTCAGCTGGGAGGCGCTGCAGGATGCGGG
>JAATGN010000390.1 GCA_015654615.1 Rhodospirillales bacterium | reverse complement strand
GTTCCGCGGCATTCAGCGTCGCCTGGATGCCCAGATGCTTGAGCGTTGCGATAAAACGCCGGCAGATCGGCCGCCAGCTGGGATCGTCGACCAGTATTTCGAAGGCGAAAGGCTGTCCGCTCCGTCCGTCGACCAGCCGGCCTCGCTTGCGGATCCAGCCGGCCTCGACCAGCAGGCGGCCGGCTTCGCGCAGATTTGCCTGCCGCTCGGCCGGCGTGTCGTTGCCGGGCAAGTCATAGGGCTTGGTGGCGACGTCCTCGGCGAGCTGGCCGCGGAACGTCTCGAGCAGGGCCCGCTCGTCGTCGGGCGGGATGCCGGAGGACGCCAATTCGGATTTGGCGAAATAGCTCCGGATGCGGCGATATTGACCGTAGAACAGTTCCTTGTTCACGGTTTCGAAATCGAAGGCCAGGATCATGGCGCGGCGGACGCGGGCGTCCTGCCAGAGGGGACGCCGCAGATTGAAGGCGAATCCGCGCATCGGCTCGGTCCGGCGGTTGGCAAAAGACCGCATCGCCACCAGCCCCCGTTTGACGGCCGGAAAGCCGTAGCCGGTCGCCCATTTTTTCGATTCCCATTCGAAGCGGACGTCGTAGGCGCCGCTCTCGAAGGCGGCGAAGGCGACGGCCGAATCGGCGAAGAAATCGGTGCGGATCCGGTCGAAATTGAACAATCCCCTGGCGACCGGCAGGTCCCTGGCCCAATAGTCGGGAAGGCGGGCCAGAACGAGGGAACGGCCGGGGTCGACCGCTTGAACGGCATAGGGGCCGCTGCCCAACGGAGCCTCCGCCAGGGCCTTGCCGAAATCACGGCCCTGCCACCAGGCCTTCGAAAGGATCGGCAGCCCGCCCAGTACCAGCGGCAGCGACCGCGTCTCGCCGGGGCCGAAGACGAAGCGGACTTTGCGGTCGGCCAGCTTTTCGGCCCGCACCACAGGCTGCAGCGAGGCGCGAAGAACCGAGGGGCCTCCGCTCTTCAAGACGTCGAAAGAAAACAGCACGTCGTCGGCGGTGATCGGGCTGCCGTCGTGAAAGCGGGCCTGGGGCCGCAGATTGAAGACCACCCAGCGGCCGCCGCCGTCCAATTCGATCGTTTCGGCGATCAGGCCGTAGGCGCTGGCCGCCTCGTCGGCCGAACGGACCAGCAGGCTGTCGAAGGTCAGGCCGATCAGATCGATCGGTTGCGCCGTGGCGCCCCTGGCCAGCGGAGGCTGCCCGCTGCCGGAGAAGGGATTGAGGGTGTCGAAGCTTCCCAACTGGTGAAGGCGCAGCAGGCCGCCCTTCGGGGCCTTCGGGTCGACATAGTCGAAATGGTCGAAGCCGGCCGCGTATTTCGGCGCGCCGTAAAGCGCAAAGGCGTGCACCGCCTGCCCGGCCAGGGCTTCTCCGGCGGTCAGCAGGCAGAGGATGGCGGCGAAAAGAACGCGAAGGTTCTTTCCGACGTCGCGATGTCTCAATGCTCGCCACCTGCGTCGGCCAGCACCGAGAGGGCCGCGGCATGGGCCGCCGCGTCGCCGGCGGCGACCACCCGGCCGTCCGATCCGAGACCGAGCCGGCGCCCCTGCCAATCGGTCAGCAATCCGCCGGCCCCTTCGATGATCGCCACCAGGGGCAGATAGTCGTAGGGCTGCAGGGACGCTTCGACCACCAGGTCGACGTAACCGGCGGCCAGCAGGCCATAGGCGTAGCAATCGGCCCCGTAACGCGGCAGCTTGACGCGGGACCGCAGGGCTTCCCAGGCAATGGCGTTGGTCTGGGTGAACATCTCCGGCGCCGTCGCGTAAAGCGCCGCCAGACGCAATTCCGGGCAGGGGCGCACATGAATCGGCCGGCCGTTCAAGGTCGAGACCCGGCCGGCCACGCCCAGCCAGCGTTCATCGAGAATCGGCTGATCGATGATGCCGAGGACCGGCGTGCCCTCGTGCAACAGCGCGATCAGCGTGCCGAACGACGGCTTTCCGGTGATGAAGGCTTTGGTGCCGTCGACCGGGTCGAGCACCCAGACCCATTCGGCATCGGTCCGCACCGCGCCGTATTCCTCGCCGAAGATGCCGTGACCGGGCTCCGTCTGCTCGATCAGCAGACGCATGGCCGCCTCGGCTTCGCGGTCGGCGACGGTCACCGGACTGGCGTCGGCCTTGTCGAACACCGTCACCGGCGTGCGGAAATAACCGCGGGTGATTTTCCGGGCGACGTCGGCCAGGCGAAGCGCCAAGGCGACGTGGGAGTCCGGGCAGGACGAGGGGGAGAGCGGAGCGTTCATCGGGCGATATTGCACCGAGACCCGACGGATTTCCACCCTTTCGACCGGGGGGAATGGCGGATGTGCGACTGGCGGAGGCGCCTTGAAGTGATATATGATGACGATATCAGATAACGGAGGCATCCATGCGGACTTTGGTCGACATCACCGGGGCCCAGGTTCAGGCGCTCGACGATCTGGCGAAACGTCATAAGCAGTCGCGCGCCGCCCTCATCCGCAGCGCCATCGACGATTTCCTGGCCAAACATCGCCGCATTCAGGCGACGGATGCCTTTGGCCTGTGGGGCGAGCGTCAACTCGACGGTCTGGAGTATCAGGAACGGGTGCGCGGCGAATGGTGAAGGCGCTTTTCGATACCAATATCCTGATCGACTATCTGAACGCCGTTCCCCAAGCCCGCGCCGAATTGGAACGCTATGGCGAGAAGGCGATCAGCATCGTCACTTGGATGGAAGTGATGATCGGGGCGGATCGCGCGGTGGAGGCCGAAACCAGGGGGTTTCTCGACGGATTCGCCCTGATCGCGCTGGACGACGCGGTGGCGCGAAGCGCCGCCGCATTGCGCCGGAAACACCGAATGAAATTGCCCGATGCGATCGTCTGGGCTTCGGCCCAGGTCAATGCGATGTTGTTGGTGACCAGGAACGCCGGGGATTTTCCGGCAGGCGACCCGGCCGTGCGGACGCCCTATCAACTCTGATCCGCAGTGCGGAAATTTTCATTTCCGTCATGGCCGGACAGCCGTGGGACGAGCCCGGCCATGACGGAAATGAAAACTGCCGCACCCGCGTGCCCGGCCTTTTGCCCAGTGACTTAAAACCCGCCCTTCCCCCATCGCGGGGGAGGGCTCATTATACGGGACGACCGCCTGATCTTACTGCGGCAGCGGCGGCGCGTTCGGGCTGATGGAGCGCAAATAGGCGATGACGTCGGCCCGTTCCTCGCCATTGGGCAAACCGGCGAAGGTCATCTTGGTCCCCGTCGCGAAAGCGCCCGGTTTGGTGAGGAATTTGTCGAGGTCCTGGTAATTCCAATTGCCCGAGAGCTTCTTGAAGGCGTCGGAATAGGCGAAGCCCGGAAAGGTGGCCTTCGGGCGCCCGACCACGCCGAAAAGATTGGGACCGATCTTGGCGCCGGCCCCTTCATCGAAGTTATGGCAGGACAGGCATTTCTTCGCCGCGCCTTGTCCCTTGCCGACATTCGCCGCGGCGAGCCGCTGCGGCAAGGGTTTGTCCTCGACGGCCGCCGCCTCCGCGCCGCCGCCGGCCGCCGCCGGCGATGCCGCCTGGATGGCGGAGGCGTCGAACCCCCCTTCCGAGGCGGTGATTTCCGAGGACGGGCGGTCGATCCGTTGCGGCATCAGACCATTGATCAACAAATTGAGCCCGACCACCAAAATAAGGGCGAACAAGCCCGCTCCGGCGATTTTCTGCAGGGTGATACCCAATTGCCTCTCCCCGTGCACCCGTTGGATGGAAGCGGTCGGAAATCCGGTCGCGCTCTCCCCTGAACCGGATCCTGGCCCGCGGCGATTTTCTTGGGGGGCGAAGGGGGGTTCCACCGCCGTCCCACCCGTTATATGGTTACGCCCGTTCGACTTCACAGACGTCATTGGTGATGCCCGCTATTTTGAATCCCGTTGTTGTCATTCCGGCGCGCCTGCAGGCGACGAACCTGCCCGGCAAGCCGTTGGCCGACATTCACGGGGATCCGTTGATCGTCCATGTGTGGCGCCGCGCGGTGGCGGCCGCCATCGGTCCCGTGGTGGTGGCCTGCGCCGAACAGGAGATCTGCGAGGCGGTGGTCAAGGCCGGCGGCAACGCCATTCTGACCCGGCGGGACCATCGCTCCTCGTCCGATCGGGTCTTCGAGGCCGTCGAGATCTTCGATCCGGAGGGCAATTTCGACACGGTGGTCAATCTGCATGGCGATCTGCCGGCGATCACCCCGGCGGCGATTCGCGCCGCACTGGCCGCCTTGGACGAGGCGCGCGTCGACATCGCCACCCTGATCGCCGAAATCACCGACGACGGGCATCGCCACGCGTCGCAGATCGTCAAAGCGGTGGTCGGCCTGGCCGAGGGGCAGCGCAGCGGGCGGGCGGTCTATTTCAGCCGCGCCACGGTGCCCGCCGGCGACGGGCCGCTCTATCATCACATCGGGCTCTACGCTTTCCGCCGGAAGGTTCTGGCTCGTTTCGTCGCCTTGGCTGCCGGGGTTCTGGAGCAGCGTGAAGGTCTTGAGCAATTGCGCGCCATCGAAGGCGGGATGCATCTCGAAGCCGTGCTGATCGCCAGCCTGCCTCCGAACGTCGACAGCCCGTCCGATCTCGAAAAGATCCGCGAGATCCTGGTCCGCCTGCATTGAGTGGAATCATGACAGATATTGACGTTTCTCCTGATCGCATCATCGCTTTTCAGGGCGAACCCGGCGCCTATTCGCATCTGGCCTGCACCATCGCCTTTCCCGACATGCAGCCGCTGCCCTGCGCGGCCTTCGAAGACGCCTTCGCCGCTGTCAATGAAGGCCGGGCCCGGTTGGCGATGATTCCCATCGAGAATTCGGTGGCGGGGCGCGTCGCCGACATTCATCACCTGATGCCGGCCTCGAAACTGCATATCATCGGCGAGTTCTTCGAGCGGGTGAATCACCATCTGCTGGCGGTCAAGGGGGCGCGTCTCGAGGACATCAAGGTGGTGCGCAGCCATGTGCATGCGCTCGGCCAGTGCCGCAATTTCATTCGGGCCTACGGACTGAAGGCGGTGGTGGCCGCCGATACGGCCGGTTCGGCGGCGGATATCGCCGCCAAGGGCGACCGGACGGTGGCGGCCATCGCCTCGGAACTGGCGGGGCAGATCTACGGGCTCGACTCCCTGGTCGCCAACATCGAGGACGCCGAGCACAACACCACGCGCTTTCTGATCATGGCCCGCGAGGCGGCGCCGCCGGATCCGCGCGGCGGGCCCTGCATCACCACTTTCGTCTTCCGCGTGCGCAATGTGCCGGCCGCCCTTTACAAGGCCCTGGGCGGCTTCGCGACCAATGGCGTCAATATGACCAAGCTCGAAAGCTATCAAATGGGCGGAGGGTTCGCCGCCACCCAATTCTATGTCGATATCGAAGGCCATCCCGACGAGACCAACGTCCGTCTGGCCCTCGAAGAATTGGGCTTCTTTTCCAGGGAGGTGTGGATCCTGGGCGTCTATCCGGCCCACCCCTATCGTTTCAAGGCCCGGTTGACGGCGGATCGGCCATAAGCCGGGCGACCGCCTGCTCTTCGGCGCTCCCCTGTTCCAGGTGCCGGGCGGCCCCCTGCCGATCCGCGGCGGGGCGGTTCTGGCTCAGCTTGAATTTGCCTTCCAGGCGCCCGATCGCCATGGAGACCCCGACGATGCCGCGCAGCATGCCGGCGCGGTAATCGTCGGGAAGCCCGGCGAAGGACCATTCCGATCCAGGCTCATAGAGGTCCGACATCCGATCCATGACCTGGGCGGTTTCGTCGGCGTTGAGCAGGCGGGCCGGTCCCTGGGCGTGCACCACGGCATAGTTCCAGGTGGGGACCGCCGGTGCGGTTTCGTACCAGCGCGGCGAGACATAGGCATGGGGGCCATGGAAGACGGCCAGGGCATCGGCGCCGCCCAAGGCCCGGGTCTGCGGATTGGCCCGGGCCAGATGGCCGAACAATTGGCCGTTCTCGCAGAACAGCGGCAGGTGGCTGACCCAGGGCCCCTCGGATCCCTGGGTGATCAGGGTGGCGAAGGGATAGTGGCGGACGAAGCCCAGCAAGGCGTCCCGGTCGTCGCAGGCAAAGGCGGCGGGGCGATAAATCATCGGGAAGCCTCGTTGGCCGGGGCATAACGCGCCAGGACGAGGTCGACGGCGACGGCGAGCAGGGGGCGATGGTCGTCGCGCCGGGGCGCCACGCCCAACAGCGCACGCAGATGCGCATCGCCTTTCAGCATGTTCAGGAACAGTTCGGCGACCAGCGGCGCCTCCTTTTCCGGAACCGCCAGAAGGCCGCGCCGGGTCAGGTCGTTCAGCATGCGGGTCAGGCGGGCCAATGCCGGGACGGGGCCGGCGGCATAAAAGGTTTCGCCGACTTCCGGCAGGCGCGGCGCTTCGGCGAGCACCGCGCGATTGATGGCCAGAGCCTCGGGCGACAAAATGATCCTCATCATGTCGTTCGCCAACCGGCAAAGGGCGGAACGGACGTCCTGGGCGTCGCCGATGTAGGACGGGATGTCGCGATTGCCGAAAACGCGGCGGCAGCGTCCCTGGATGACCTGTTCGAACAGGGCGCGCTTATTGTCGAAATGGGCATAGATGGTGGCTTTGGACACATTGGCCCGCGCCGCCACGGCGTCCATGCTGGCGGCGCCATAACCGGTTTCAAGAAAGATTTCCTGGGCAGCCGTCAGGATGCAGTCATGTTTGCTGGGTGTCTCCATATCGTCGATGATCTTTTTCGGTCGAGACATGACCCCTGATCCCAAGCATTGGTCCAAAAGCGACGACGTGTCCGCCCCCCTAGGGATTGGGCGGGAGAAAACTCTAGCACGTCACGGACGGCAAGAGATCCGATTGTTATCATAATTCAATCTCTTGACGGATGTTCCAACCTCCATCGGGTAAATTTGCACCGCCTCGCCGGATCTCCGCCGGATCGGTGCGGGGGCATGGGAAGATGTTCCTTCTTCGTCGCCGGGGCGGGAACATCCGGAGATTGCCCCTGCCGAGTCACCTTTCGGCCTTGCCTTTTTTCGCCGGGGAGCCGATATACTCGGCTCGGGAGACTGGCGGCGGACGGGCCCGTCGCCAACCCGGTCAGGTCCGGAAGGAAGCAGCCGTAACGATTTTCGGTTCGGGTCGCCTGCCAGTCTCCCACCTATCCATCCCTTAGGAACCGCCCGCCAAACGATTCGGGCCCATGACTGAAACCTCAGCCACTCCTCCCTATCGCGTGCTTGCCCGGAAATATCGGCCGGCCGATTTCGCCGGCCTGATCGGGCAGGAGGCTCTGGTCCGGACCCTCAGCAACGCGATCGCCAGCGGGCGCCTGGCCCATGCCTTCGTGTTGACCGGCGTGCGCGGAGTCGGCAAGACGACGACGGCGCGCATCATCGCCCGCGCCCTCAATTGCGTCGGCGCCGACGGCCGGGGCGGGCCGACGACGGACCCCTGCGGCGTTTGCGAGCATTGCCGGGCGATCGCCGAGGACCGTCACGTCGATGTGCTGGAAATGGACGCGGCGTCGCGCACCGGCGTCAACGACATCCGCGAACTGATCGAAGGCGTGCGCTACCGGCCGACCTCGGCCCGCTTCAAGATCTATATCATCGACGAAGTGCACATGCTTTCGACGGCGGCCTTCAATGCCCTGTTGAAAACGCTGGAAGAACCGCCCGAGCATGTGAAGTTCATCTTCGCCACCACCGAATTGCGCAAGATCCCGGTCACCGTGCTGTCGCGCTGTCAGCGCTTCGATCTGCGCCGGGTCGAGGCGGACGTGTTGTCCGCCCATTTCGACCGCATTGCCAAAGCCGAAGGCGCCAGCGTCGATGCGGGCGCGCTGGCCTTGATCGCGCGGGCCGCCGACGGCTCGGTGCGCGACGGATTGTCCATCCTGGATCAGGCCATCAGCCACGGCAGCGGCGCGGTTACCGAGGCCCAGATGCGCGACATGCTGGGGCTGGCCGACCGCGCCCGCATCTTCGATCTGTTCGAGGCGGCCATGGCGGGCGAGGTGGCAACCGCCTTGG
>JAATGN010000463.1 GCA_015654615.1 Rhodospirillales bacterium | reverse complement strand
CGGCAGGTCTGGGCCACGGTGAAGGTTCTCAATAAGATTTTCCCGCGCCCTCTGGTCGAGGTCCGTGTCGGCGGACGAGCGAGCGGGGCCTCGCTCACCCCCTTGGGCAAGGAACTCCTGGCCCGGTTCCGGGCGATGGAGCTGGTCGCCAACGAGGCCCTGGAAGGTCATTTTCGGGCCATGGAGGATCTTCTGGGGGAGGATCCGAATGGACCGGCCTCGCCGCCGCGCTGGGTGCAATTGCGCGACGGTGCCGAAGACGGGACGGCGAAGGAAGGCCGCTCCAGCGGCCATTGAGGCCGCGGCCAAGCGCGCGGAGGCGGGCGCCCGGCGAGGGACATCAAGAAAAGCCAGAGCGTGATGCCGATTTAAGGCATCGCGCTCCAGAGCGATTTGCGATCGGACTGGATCATCGATTTTTCTCGTCATTGCCTTGGATCAGCCGGAATCCAGGGGGCACCCCACGGGCGTTTCCGAGACTCCCGGATCCCCGCTTTCGAGCTTGTGAAATAACCCCAGTGGCACCGGCGTCCCCGCCGGTGTGCCGGCGAAGCCGGCAGCGCAAGAGCGGCCGAGGGGATCGATCTTGACGGAAACGTTTCCGCCGCAGGGCGGCGGACACCGGCAGGGACGCCGGTGCCACGTTCCCTTGCTTCACAAGCTTTTTCGCCGGGACGATGGTACTGGGATTGATCCCGTTTGGTCGCAAACCGCTCTAGATGACCGTCGAAATGCCGATGCTGGCCGAGAAAAAGGCGAGCAGGATCGCCGCGGTGCGATGAATCGTCCGCAGGGAGACCCGGCTGCCGGCCCCTCCCAGCGAGGCGCCGAATCCGATCCAGGCCAGGCTGATGGGAACCAGGGGGGCCGCGAAGGCCAAGGCGGTCGAAGAGAAGACATCCGGCTGGGTGAAGGCCGCCGGTGGAAAAACGGTGGTGGCGAACAGCAGGGCCTTCGGATTGAGCAGCGTGGCCAGGGTCAGGGCCCGCGTGGTGACGGGGGATGTGGTTTGCGCCGCCAGGCTGGCGCTGCCCTGCCACAAACGGACCGCGGTGACCGCCAGGAACAGGGCGCAGGCCAGCCGCGCCAGGGACCCGAACGGCGGCCAGAAAGCCGTCGCCGGAATCAGCAGCAGTCCCCAGGCGAGGATGGCGGCCAGATAGGCGGTGAGCACCACCGAGGCCAATCGCAACGACGAACGGATGCCGCGCGCGGCTCCCGCCGCGGCCAGCAGAGCATTGGTCGGGCCGGGGACGGCCAGAATCGTCGCGGTGGTGGCAACAAAGACGGGGTCGAGGAGAAGAGGCGCTTCCAGCATGATGGTGGCGACCATAACAGAGATTGTCGGCCGATCAACGGGCGTCGGGAGGATCCCCGGGCAATCGGGGTGAAGGCCCGATTGCCCGGGATCGTTCATTGTCCCTCAGGCGCCGGGCGCCGGCATCCGCCGGCTTGGCTGACCTCCGCTGTCGCTTAAGGGGCGCTCAACGCGCCAACGCGAGGCAATCGGTTATGAAACGAACAATCATCGCGCGTTCATCCGATTGCCCTGCCGGAGATTCTTCGATCCAGGGCCCTTCGACGCGCGTGCGGCAAGCGGGACTGCCTTGCCCGAGGGCCGCTTGACTTGCCGGGTGATCTGCTTATTGTCCTCGCTTTGCGGTTTTCCGAACAACGAGTGCGAAGTCCATGGTTGCCATTACCTTGCCCGATGGAAGCGTGCGTCATTACGACCACCCGGTGACGGGGGGCGACATCGCCCGTGACATTGGTCCCGGCCTGGCGAAATCCGCCCTGGCCGTGCGCATCGACGGCCAGATGAAGGATCTGGCGGCTGTCGTGGCGGCCGACGCCCAGGTGGCCATCGTCACCCATCGCGATCCGGACGCCCTGGAATTGTTGCGCCACGACGCGGCGCATGTGATGGCCGAAGCGGTCAAGGAACTGTATCCCGAAACCCAGGTGACCATCGGTCCGGCCATCGAGAACGGGTTCTATTACGATTTCGCCCGCGCCACGCCCTTTACCCCCGAGGATCTGGAAAAGATCGAAGCCCGCATGGGCGAGATCGTCGCCCGCGACGAGGCCATCACCCGCGAGGAATGGACGCGCGATGCCGCCGTCGCCTTCTTCGAGGGGCTGGGCGAAAAATACAAGGCCGAGATCATCGCCTCGATTCCGGCCGACCAGCCGATCGGCCTTTATCGGCAAGGCCAGTTCATCGACCTGTGCCGCGGCCCGCATCTGCCGTCGACCGCCAAGCTCGGCAAGGCCTTCAAGCTGATGAAGGTGGCCGGCGCCTATTGGCGGGGCGATTCCAGAAACGAGATGCTGCAGCGCATCTACGGCACGGCCTGGTTCGACGAGAAGGAGCTGAAGGCCTATCTCACCATGCTCGAAGAGGCCGAGAAGCGCGATCATCGTCGCCTGGGCCGCGAGATGGAGCTGTTCCACCAGCAGGAAGAGGCGGTGGGCAGCGTCTTTTGGCATCCCAAGGGCTGGACGCTCTGGCGGACCGTCGAGACCTATCTCCGCCGCAAGCTGGAAGCCGCCGGTTACGTCGAGGTGAAGACCCCGCAGCTGCTGGATCGTTCCCTGTGGGAGGCTTCGGGGCACTGGGAGAAGTTCGGCGTCAATATGTTCACCGTGCAGACGCCGGACGACCGGACCCTGGCCATCAAGCCGATGAACTGCCCCTGCCATGTGCAGATCTTCCGGACCGGCATCCGCAGCTATCGGGACCTGCCGCTGCGCATGGCGGAATTCGGCTCCTGTCACCGCTACGAGCCGTCGGGCGCCATGCACGGCATCATGCGGGTGCGCGCCTTTACCCAGGACGACGCCCACATTTTCTGTACCGAGGACCAGATCACCTCGGAAACCGTAGCTTTTTGCGAATTGCTGAAAGCGGTCTACAAGGATTTCGGTTTCGAAGACGTCCGGGTGAAATTCTCCGACCGCCCGGCCACCCGCGCCGGTTCCGACGAAACCTGGGACAAGGCCGAAGGCGCCCTGCTCGAGGCGTCGGCGGCGGCCGGTCTGGAAACGACGCGCAATCCGGGGGAAGGGGCCTTCTACGGACCGAAGCTGGAGTTCGTCCTGCGCGACGCCATCGGCCGCGACTGGCAATGCGGGACGCTGCAGGTCGATTTCGTCCTTCCCGAACGCCTCGACGCGGCTTACGTGGCCGAAGACGGGCACAAGAAGCGCCCGGTGATGCTGCATCGGGCCATTTTGGGCTCTTTCGAGCGCTTCCTCGGCATCCTGATCGAACATCACGCCGGTCGGTTCCCGCTGTGGCTGGCCCCGGTTCAGGCGGTGGTGGCGACCATCACCAACGAGGCCGACGATTATGCGAAAGCGGTGCTGGTCCGCCTGAAGGCGGCTGGTCTCCGCGTCGAAGCCGATCTGCGAAACGAGAAAATCAACTATAAAGTGCGCGAGCATTCCCTGGCCAAGGTGCCGGCCCTGCTGGTCGTCGGGAAACGCGAAAGCGAGACGGCGACGGTTGCGGTCCGGCGCTTGGGAAGCCAGGCCCAAGAAACGCTTGCGCTGGAAGACGCCATTGTTAAACTAACGGCCGAGGCTCTCCCGCCGGGAGCCTGAATTTTCACGTGACGGAACGAGGCGCGTTGGCCATAGGGGGCAGACGGCGCCTATTCTAATTTCCGCCCAACCGAGGAGAGTTTACATAGTCAAGCCACCCGCACCTGCGCAAAAGGACCAGGACGGTCCGCGCATCAACAACGAAATCGACTCCCGTACGATCCGGCTCGTTGACGCCGATGGGGAAATGGTCGGGGTCGTTTCCCTCCGCGAAGGTCTCGATATGGCGGCTGAGGTCGGTTTGGACCTGGTCGAAGTGTCGCCGAATGCCGAGCCGCCGGTCTGTAAGATTCTGGACTACGGAAAATACAAGTACGAAGCCCAGAAAAAGAAGGCCGAGGCCCGCAAGAAGCAAAAAGTGATCGAGGTCAAGGAAATCAAGCTTCGCCCGAATATCGACGACAACGACTATGACGTGAAGATGCGCGCCATGCGCAAGTTCCTCGAAGAAGGCGACAAGGTCAAGGTGACCCTGCGCTTCCGCGGTCGCGAAATGGCGCATCAGGATCTCGGCATGAAGGTGCTCGACCGCGTGCGCGAGCATCTGGACGACCTGGCCAAGGTGGAGCAATTCCCCAAGATGGAAGGGCGCCAGATGGTCATGGTGATGGCGCCGCGCTAGGGCGCGTGGACATTCGATGTCTGCCCTCCCTCTTGATGGGGGAGGGTTGGGTGGGGCCGAGGTCGTCCGAAGCCGAAAACGGCTGAGTCATGTCCATAATCCTCGGCGTCATCGATCTTTCTCGTCATTGCCTTGGATCCGCCGGAATCCAGGGGGCACGCCTACGGGCTTTCGAGCTTGTGAAATAATCCCGGTGGCACCGGCGTCCCTGCCGGTGTGCCGGCGAAGCCGGCAGCGCAAGAGCGGCCGAGGG
>JAATGN010000195.1 GCA_015654615.1 Rhodospirillales bacterium | reverse complement strand
GTCAGCGGCAACGCCACGGTGACCAATTCCACCATCACCATTTCCGGCGCCGGGCTGAGTTCCGGCCAGAGCTATACCATCGTGCGGCCCGGCAGCGCCGGCAGCTATACCAACGATACTGCCTTTGTCGCCGTCACCACTGGCTTGTCCGCCACCATCACCACGGTCAATCAAAATCTGGTGTTGGGCCTGGTCACCGGCAACAGCGGTGGCGACACCGGTGGTGGTGGCGACACCGGCGGCGGCAGTGGCGGGAACAGTAGCGGCGGGAGTGGGGGTGGTACGACGACGATCACGCCCCCTCCCACCACTTACGCGGCCAAGGGCGCCACCGCAGGCAGCGCCGCTGGCGTGATGGGCAAGGTGCTCGACAATATCGCCGCCGGAACCTCGCCGGCAGCGCTGGCTTTTCAGGCGACCATACTGCCGCTCATCAACGCTTTGCCGGTGGCGCAGCAGGGAGCGGCGATCAAGCAGCTGGCGCCGACGCAAAACGTGCCGGCGGCGCAGATGAGCAGCAATGCGGCGACCGCCGTGCTGGGCGCGGTCGAACAGCACCAGCAGACGGCGATGGCCTACGACCCGGCGACCGGCGTGGCGGCCGGCTCCGAGGCGCATAATTCGGCGCTGTGGGGACAGGTCCTGGGCGGCGGCTCGCGGCGTGACAGCAACAACGAAAGCGACGGGTACGATCTGACCAATTTCGGCCTGGCGACCGGCCTGGATCACCTGTTCACTCCCAACGTCATGGGCGGCGTGGCGCTGAGCTGGGTGCGGGCCTGGTCGGACGGTCTCGACGGCTCGCGGGGATCGACCTCGATCCTCGACAGCTATCAGCTGACCTTCTACGGCACCTACCGTCTGGACCGGGCCTTCGTGGACGGCCAGTTGGGGGTCGGCTGGAACCGCTTCAACCAGAAGCGGGCCGTTCCCCTCATAGGTGCGACGGCGGCCGCCGACTATGACGGGCAGCAGTATCTGGCCACGGCGACCTTCGGCTATGACATCCCGGTCGGCCCGGTGACGGTGACGCCGCTGGCCGGGCTGAGCTGGCTGCGCTCGGTCAGCGACTCCTATCAGGAGAGCGGGGCGGAGATCGCGGGGGTGTCGCTCAATCAGTCGGTCGCCCGCCGTGGGGTCAACAGCCTGTCCCAGGATCTGGGCGCCAAGCTGTCGTGGACGATTCCCACCGGGTTCGGCACCGTGAAGCCGGAGGTGCGGGCGGCCTGGGCGCACGACTATACCAAGGGTGACATCGTCACTGCCGGCGGGATACCCGCAAACAACGGTGATTCTTCCGGCTTCCCCACGTCGCGCCCCGTCGCCGACGGCGTCCGCTTCGGCGCGGCGGCGGCGCTCAACAGCAACGACGCCCTGTCGTTCCGCGTCGAATACAACGGCGAGGCACGCCACCAATACCAAAGCCACGCCGGCATCATCAAAGTCATCTGGGGATTCTGACGAAGGGCGGACGCCGTCCCCGGGAAAGGGGGAGTTGGAGGACGATCGGCTCCCCCTGTCACCCCGCCGTCGCCGCGGCATCCCTCAGGTGGTCCCCTTCGACAGAATCCCTTGTTTCGGATCGTCGACCGGCAGGGATTCGAACACCAGTTTCGATTTCGACCCGGTGACCTCGATCCAGCCTGGTCGCGACCTCCGCCATTTCATCTCGAAGGTCTACGATAGCCGTCCATTAGGAATGAGCGGCCATCCCTCCGTTTTGAATGCAGGGTTGCAAATGTTCGCCTTTTTTGAATATAAAAGGATAGCAATACTCATCTTGAACTAATAGCAATAAGCCATCACTTCTCTATCAGTTCGGTTCGCCAAGGGGGGAATATGGTGAAGACGGCCTCGTGGAATCTTAACCGGTGGAGTCTGCTGGCGGGGGTCTCCCTGCTGGCATTGGGGGCTGAACTGTACGCGCCGTCGCCGGCGGTGGCCTGCTCCTCCTCCTCCAGCGGCAGCGCGACGATCCAAGGTCCGACCGGCTGCTTCAACTGGAGCGGCGGCGATCTCACCCTGACGAATGGCGGCGTCCTCACCAGCAGCGGCACGCCGGCGCTGACCGCCAATCCCCCCAGCGGCACGCTGATCAACTCCGGCCACATCAACGGCGACCTGACCATTTCCTCGGGTTCCGGAACCGTTTACGGCGGTCTGCTCGTCCTTGGCGCCGGCACCATCACCCGAATGGACAATGCAACGGGGACGATCGACACCACGGGAAGCATCTCTTCCGGGACCGCCAACATCATCGGCGCCATGGTCAATCAGGGATCGATCGGAACCCTGACCAACAGCGGCACCTTCAGCATCAATGGGACGATCAGCACCAATTACGGCGTCCCCGAACCGATCAACGTCGTGGCCGCCATC
>JAATGN010000013.1 GCA_015654615.1 Rhodospirillales bacterium | reverse complement strand
GGCCGTTCCCACGCCCGAGCATCTGGCCTCCTTGCATGAACGGTTGCGGGCGCTGCAGGGACTGCTGGATTGCCTGCCGCCCCGCTGCCGGGAAGTTTTCAAGCTCTACCGGGTCGAGGGCCTGAGCCAGCCCGAAATCGCCGCAAGGCTTGGGATTTCACGGCGAACGGTCCAGGATCACCTCGAACGGGCCCTGGCCGACCTGGCCCTGGCTGCCCAAGACCTGGCGTGAGATGAAGACGATCCAGCAACAAGCCGCCGCCTGGTTCATCCGGATGCGCGACGCCGCACCCGATGACCCCTTGCGCGGTCCGTTCGAGGCCTGGCTGTGCGCCAATCCCGCCCATGCCGCCGCCTATGCCGCCCAGCTTTCGCTGTGGGACCGTCTGGAGTCGGGCGCCGGGATCAGCGCCCTGACGGCGGCCTATCAAAAGAGACTTGGCGCGGCCCGCCGGCGTTTCATCAAGCGGAGCGCCGTCATCCTGTTTCTCGCCGCCGGCGGCGGCGGGACGGCTTATCAGCGCTGGCGAAACGCGCCGCTTTGGCGGGCGGATTTGGCGAGCGGCATCGGCCAGGTGTCGCGACAGACGCTGGCCGACGGCAGCACTCTGGTTCTCGGCGGCGATTCCGCCTTGGAGGCGGTTTTCAGCCGGGACGAGCGCAAGGTCCGGCTGGACCGGGGCGAGGTCATCTTCGACGTGGCGTCGGATGGGACCCGTCCCTTCGTCATCGCGGCCGGACCGGCCACCGTGACGGTGCTGGGCACCCGTTTCGTCGTCGCCCGCACTGCCGACGATATTCGCGTCAGCGTCGAGCGGGGCCGCGTCGAACTGTCCAGCGGCCCGTTCTGGCGCCGTCGTCGGCTTGTTCTGGAAGCGGGAGACGTCGCCGGCGTCGAGGTGACGGAGGATCGCGGCGAGATGTTGCACCGCGTCGCCCAGCCGGCCGGCGACGCCTTCGCCTTCGAACGGGGCAGGATCGTCTTCTATCGGGCGAGCCTGCCCGAAATCGCCCGGACCTTGTCGCGCTACCGGGCCAAGCCGGTCCGCGTCGCGCCCGGATCGGGGCAGGCGCCGCCGATCGCCGCCGTCGCCGAAATCGCCAATCTCGACGGCTTCCTCGCCGCGCTGCCCAAGATTTTTCCGGTGATCGTCACCGAGGAACCGGGGCAGACCGTGCTGTCGACGCGCCGGTAAAGACACCGGGCAAAAAATATTTTCTCCGAGACCCCGTACTTCGGGCCCCGCCAACGCTCAATAGGCAGAAGAGCAATTTTGGCTGGTGTTGGGGGATAGTATGGGTGGGGTGTTTCGATCCTTGTTGCCGGTGGCGACGGCGGCGGTGCTATGGGCGGTATCCGCGGCGGCGAATGCGGCGCCGGTGGCCTATGACCTTGCGGTTCAGCCGCTCGAGCCGGCCTTGAAAGCCGCCGCCGCCGCCGGCGGCCTCAATCTCGTCGCCAACGGCGATCTGTTGGCCGGCAAGACGGCGCCGGCGCTGAAAGGGAGCTTCGAGCCGGCCGAGGCGCTGGCCCGCCTGCTGGCCGGCAGCGGACTGGCCGTTGCGGTGACGGACGGCAACGCCGTCGTGACCCAGATGTCGGGCGACATCGCGCTGCCGCCGGTCAAGGTGGCCGCCCCCTTGCTCGGCCCCAACGGCAGCACCGATGTGACGGCGACGGAGGGCACCGGCAGCTACGCCAGCCCCTACGCGAGCGTCGGATCGAAGATCCCCCTGCCGACCAAGGATACACCGCAATCGGTCAGCGTGCTGACGCAGCAGAGGATACAGGATCAGAATCTGTTCGACATGGCTTCGGCGGTGGAACAGATGCCGGGCATCGATGTCATTCCCTTCGGCAGCGCCACCATTCCGCTGATCATTTCCCGCGGGTTCGCCATCTCCAACATCCAGTTCGACGGCGGCGCACCGTTCAACGGCTACAACAACTACAAAAACAACCCGCTTTCTTTCGATATGGCGGAATACGACCATATCGAGCTCCTTCGCGGCGCCGACGGCCTGTTCGCCGGGGCCGGCGATCCCAGCGGCTCCATCAATCTGGCCCGCAAAAGGCCACTCGATCATTTCCAGGTCCTCGGCGAATTCGACGGCGGCAGCTGGGACAATTTCCGCGAGATGGCCGACGTCACCGGGCCTTTGGTCGACAATGGCAAGCTGCGCGGGCGGTTCGTGGTGGAGAACCAGGACCAGGACTATTTCTACAAGATTGCCAATAGCCACCATAAGATGGTCTACGGCATCATCGAGGCCGATCTGACCCCGTCGACGCTGCTGACCATCGGTGGCAGCTATGCGGATTATCACACGAAGCAAAATCCCGCCGGCCTGCCGCGCTGGGATAATGGCGACATGATCCCCTATGCGCGGTCCACCTGCCTCTGCTATCCCTGGGAACACGACAATTTTGACAATGATGAGGCTTTTCTCAAGCTCGACCAGAAGATCAACGACCAGTGGACGGCTAATCTGAATTTCACCACGACCGGTCAGACGGAAAACAGATTGGAGGCTTACCCGCTGAATGTTGGAGACCAAGGACTTCCGATTGGCACAAGTTACAACTTTTCCAGCCGTCAATACCTCTGGGATGGCACGCTACACGGCAAGTTCGACGTCTTCGGACAGCCTCAGCAATTCATCATCGGCGGCAATTATCAATGGTTCGACCTGACCGCCCTACAGCCCAATATGACGTGGAGCTCCGTATCCACGGTCAGCCTCTTCCCGTTCGATGCGAACGGAGACCCGGCACCCCAGCAGCAACCAGGAAACCGCTGGGGCAACGGATATCACCAAGGGCAATATGGGCTCTATTCGATGGCCCGCCTGCAGCCGATCGATTTTCTCCATCTGTTCGGCGGGTTCCGTCTCAGCGGTTACCAGACGAGTAGTTACTTTGGCGATCCATCGTCCTCACTGCCTGAACGCAGCCTGACAAGGGAAAACGGCATCATCACACCCTATGGCGGGGCCAGCGTCGATCTGACCAAACAACTGGCCGCTTATGTCAGCTATACGAGCATCTTCCAATCCCAGGCCAACAACCTGCAGGCCCCCCTGCCGGGGACACCGCTGCCGCCGGTCGAAGGAAATACCTACGAGGCCGGTCTGAAGAGCGATCTGAACAACGGCAAACTCAAGGCCACCGCCGCTTTCTTTCGGACCGACCAGGTGAACAGTGCCGTCACCGATCCTGCTTATCCCAATGGCGTCAGCATTGGACAATTCAGCACCTGCTGTTTCCTACCTGCGGGCAAAAATCTGAGCGAGGGCGTCGAGCTTGAGCTCAACGGCGAAATCACCACGGGATGGCAGGTTTCCGGCAGCCTGACCTATGATTATCAGGCGGTGAAATACGGCGATACCCTCGGTCAACCGGTCAATCCGGAATATCCGAAATATCTGTGGAAACTGTGGACGACCTATCGCCTGCCGGGGAATTTGCAGGACTTCAGCATCGGCGGCGGCGTCAACGGACAGACCTCCTACTATCAATCAGGGACGGTAGGCACGGTCTTCAACCGCGGCACTGGCGACTACGAGTGCCCTTGTGTTCCCTACCGCTTCAATCAACCGAGCTGGACCACCGTCAGCCTGCGCGGCGCCTGGCAGGTGACGCCCAACGTGCTGGCGGCGGTCAATGTGACCAATGTCTTCGATGAAAAATACCTGGTGCTCACCAACGCCCCGACGTCCTTCAACTTTTATGGCGAGCCGCGCAGCGTGATGTTCTCGCTCCGCTTCAAATATTAGCGGCCCCGGTCATGCCAAAAAGATGGGCGCGGGAAGGAGTGTGGCTCGCGCCCTTCCTTTGCCTGGGGTTGATGGCCCTGGTGCCGGCGCGGCCCTGGCCGACTTTTCCGCCACCGGCGCAGTACCGCACGGTGACGGATGCGAATGGGACGGCGGTGACCGTGCCGGTGCCGCTGCGGGGCGTGGTGGCGTGGATCCCCGACTTCCTGTCGAAAACCCACGCGCCGGACAGGCTGCTCAAGCTTGGCGATCCTCGGGATCGGGCGGGATTCGCCGCTTCGCTGTTCGGCAAGCTTTTTCCGCAACTCGTGAAGAAGGATGATCTGTGGACGCCCGACGACGGGACCCTGGAATCCACCTTGGCGCATGAGCGGGACAATTCCGTCTATACCTCGGGAGGCGACGCCCGCCTGGGGATGATCACTTTTTCCGACTGGCCGGGCGGCCCGATAACATCGGCGGACGAAACAATCTTCGCCATGACACGCAGCTTGAACACGCTGCTGGGACAGGAAGAGCGCGGCGAAGCCCTGATCGCCAGGTACCAAGGCGAGCTTCAGGATTTGCAGGGCGCGTTGCAGCCGCAGACCCTGGCCGATCGGCCGTCCATCCTCGGCATGGTCAGCCCATCGAACGACTGGTCCCGGCTTTCGGCCAGGGGCGGTGATGACGATTCGCGCGCCGGTGCGACTGACGGCACCAAGGGGTGGGCGGCCATGGGCCGCTACGACGATGCCGAGCGCATCCTGGCCATGGACCCGGACATCGTCATTCTGTGGGTGGGTGAGGCCCGGGCGTTCCTCCGCGATCCGCGTTGGCAGGGGCTGAAGGCGGTGCGCGACGGCCGCGTCTATTCGCATATCGGCCCCGGCCGCTATACCTTCGATCTCGACAACGTGCCGCTGGCCACCCGCTGGCTGGCCGAGATCGCCCATCCCGACCGCCTTCAGCCCAGGGTGCGCGAGTTGCTGCGCGACCATTACCGGAACGCCTATGGCTACAGCTTGAGCGATGCCGAGATGGACGATCTTTTGAATATCCAGGATAACCGCGACTCGGCCGGCTATGTGCGCTTCATGGCCACCGGGCAGGGGGTATCGCCATGACCGGCTCCGTTTGTCGCCGGCCGATGGGGAAGAGTTAGCCCCTCTCCCGCTTGGCGGGAGAGGGGGCAAAATAGCCAAGATGGGTGAATCCCGCCAGTCGACGAGGGGAGAGGGAAAACGTCAAATTCAATTGCGCATGTCTGTCACAGGCCCGGGAATGCCCGCTCCGACTGGGTCATCCCGCTGCTGCTGATGGCGGCGACCTTCGCCGCCATCGTCGGGAGCTTGTGCATCGGCGCCTATCCGCTGTCCTTCCGGCAGGCGGGACGGATTCTCGCCCATCTCGCCTGGCCGGGTCCGCTGCCCGATCCGCCGCCATGGACGTTGAAGGAACAGGCGGTGGTGCAGATCATCCGCCTGCCGCGCGTGCTGCTCGCCACCTTCGCCGGCATGGCCCTCGGCCTGTCGGGCACCGCCCTGCAAGGCATGATGCGCAATCCGCTGGTCGGACCCGATCTGGTCGGCGTCACCGCTGGCGCCGCCTTCGGCGGGGTGATGGCCATCCTGTTCCATCTGCCGCCGCCGGCCGTGGTCGGCTGCGCCTTTGCCGGCGGCCTCGCCGCCATGGCCTGCGTCTTCGGCCTGACCAGCCTGGTCCGGGGCAGCACCGACGGCATGGTGCTGGTGCTGGCCGGCATCTTCATCGGCGCCTTCTTCATGGCCGGGGTCGGGGTCGGCCAGTTCTTCGCCGACGACGGGGCGCTGGCCAAGATGACCAACTGGCTGCTCGGCACGCTCGCCCATGCCGACCCGCAAGCGGTGTGGACGCTGGCCGTCCCCACGCTGATCGGCGGCGCCCTGCTGATGGCCTTGCGCTGGCGGCTCAATCTGCTGTCGCTGGGCGATCTCGACGCCGCCTCGCTCGGCGTTCCCGTGCGGCTGTTGCGGCTGGCCATCGTCGCCCTCGTCTCGCTGATCGTCGCCGCCCAGGTCTCGGTCAGCGGCGTCGTCGCCTGGGTCGGCCTGGTGGTGCCGCACATCGCCCGCATGCTGGTCGGACCGGATCACCGCCGCCTGCTGCCGGCCTCGGCCCTGATCGGCGCCCTGTTCACCCTGGGGCTCGACGACTTTACCCGCACGGTGCTGAAAGCCGATGTGCCGATCGGCGTGCTGACCGCGCTGATCGGCACCCCCCTCCTCGGTTTTCTGTTCTGGAAACGGCAGACCAAGGGTTGGATCGATGATTAAGGCCGGTTCAAAAATGAAATGGAACAGTGGCACCGGCGTCCCCGCCGGTGTCCGCCGCTCTGCGGCGGAGTCTTTTCCACCGGCGGGGACGCCGGTGCCACTGTTCCATTTCATCCAGGGCGGGGTGCCTTATCTGTTGATGCTGGTGCTGGCGGCTGCCGTCCTCGCCTCGCTGCTGATCGGCGCCTATCCGATGTCGTCCGGCCATGCCTTCGACATCCTGGCCCATCTGCTGTGCCCCTGGGCGCATCCCGCCGGGGACCTGCGCGAGGTCACGGTGATGGCGGTGATCCGCCCGCCCCGCGTCCTGGTCGCCACCCTGGCCGGCCTCGGACTCGGCCTGTCGGGCGCCGCCCTGCAAGGCATGATGCGCAATCCCCTGGTCGGACCCGATCTGGTCGGCGTCACCTCGGGCGCCGCCCTGGGCGGCGTGCTCGCCATCGAACTCGGCTGGTCGTCGGCCGGCCTGGTCGGGCTGGCCTTCGCCGGCGGACTGGCGGCGATGGCCTGCACCTTCGGTTCCGCCAGGCTGGTCCGGGCCAAAAGCGACGGCATCGGGCTGATCCTCGCCGGCTTCTTCGTCGGCGCCTTTTTCATGGCCCTGGTCGGGCTGGTGCTCTACCTCGACCCCCACGGCGCCGGGCCGGGCATCCTCTATTGGCTGCTCGGCACCTTCCGCGGCGCCGATCCGACCAAGCTGTGGACCATCCTGGTTCCCACCGTTGCCGGCGGCGCCGTGCTGATGAGCCTGCGCTGGCGGCTCAACCTTTTGTCCCTGGGCGATCTCGACGCCGCCTCGCTCGGCATCGACGTCAAATCCCTGCGCTGGGTCGTCATCGCCGTGGTCTCGCTGATCGTCGCCTCCCAGGTCGCCGTCAGCGGCGTCATCGGCTGGGTCGGGCTGATCGTGCCGCATGGCGCCCGCATGCTGGTCGGGCCGGACCATCGGCGCCTGCTGCCGGTC
>JAATGN010000456.1 GCA_015654615.1 Rhodospirillales bacterium | reverse complement strand
CCTGCTTCGAAGCTTGCGAGTGTGGCGCTGTTGCTGTGATAGGCAAGCCGATAGGTTTGCTGGGGCGGATTTGGGATGGGGGTGAGATTGCCGTTTATGGCCGGCACGCTACAGGCGGTCAAAGTCAGTAGGACGCAAGACACTGCAAAAACATGCTTCATTGTGACCCCCGTGAATTATCAAAAAATTCTGTCACACGGCATCGGCAGTTTTCTCGCTCGTAATCGCAAATATAACTTAATTAATTATTCGTATTTTCATTTTATCATGAGTTATATATATTCCGTTTTATAAAATTTTCGAAGTAAACATCGTCTATTAAACAGATTAGTTGACCGGATTTTGTGACGTGATGGTAGCTATACTTTCCGATGATGGTCACGGTGCTGTTGGTTCGACCATAAGGCTGTGAAGCCCTCGGAAGAGGGGACAAATGCTGAAACGCATTGGGGGAGTTAGCGTACCGCAATGGTTGTGTCATCCGCTTCCCCGTATAGCCGACAAAACAGGGGAAGATATTAACGAAACGGGCGGTTGAGAGGCAATATTGGAGTGCTGATACCAGGCCGAAGGTTCGGATGAAATTTTTTCTCTCTCGTTGCGAGTGTAACGGCGGCTGCGATGGGCCGCTTATGGCACTATGCCAGTCTTGACCTCGACGCGACGAATGTCACGTCTTTCACCTGTTCGACTGGGACGATGCGGTCGAAGACCTTCGCGAACAGTTCCCTCTCGACCGTGCCGATACCCAGCGAATCGCCGGGCAGCTGGGCGTTGAGCCCCCGCGCGACACGATGACGCGGACTGGTGATGACCACCGATTTTCTGGTCGATATGGTTCGCGATGGCTGACTGGTCCAGTTGGCACGGGCGGTCAAACGAAACCGATTTGTCCGATCGCGAACGTCACCCATTCACAAATGCATCATTTCGCCATTGGGCGAAATGATGATAGTGTCTTTCGATGATCGAGACATTCGAAACCGTGGCGAAAGCCGTCGCCGATCCCAGTCGGGTGCGCATCCTGAAGCTTCTGGAAGGCGGCGAACTGTGCGTCTGCCAGATCACCGCGGTGCTGGACCTGGCGCCGGCCACCGTGTCGAAGCATCTGGCGGCGCTGAAGACGGCGGGCCTGCTCCAGCAGCGCCGCGACGCCAAATGGATCCACTACCGGCTGGCCGAACGCGAACTCAACCCCTATGCGCCGGCGTTCCTCGAACTGGTGAAAGCATCCCTGACGGGCGATCCGACCGTGGGCGAAGACCTGCGGGTGCTGGCCTTGGTCAATGCCCTGCCGGTCCAGGTCCTGTGCGACCAGGGCCGCGCCGCGCTCGGACCGGCGGTCCGGAACGCCGAGACGGCGTCCTGCTGCGGAACGCCGCCATGACCGACAGACCGGTCAATGTCCTCGTCCTCTGCACCGGCAATTCTGCCCGCAGCATCTTGGGCGAATGCCTGATCAACCGCCTGGGCGGAGGGAAATGGCGGGCCTATAGCGCCGGAAGTCATCCCACCGGGCGGGTCAATCCGCTTTCCATCGAAGTGCTCACGGAGAAAGGCTATTCGGTCGAGGGGCTGCGTTCGAAGTCCTGGGACGAGTTCGCCCTGCCGGACGCCCCCCGGATGGACCTCGTCATCACGGTCTGCGACAACGCGGCCGGCGAGGTCTGCCCGATCTGGCCGGGGCATCCGTCCAAGGTCCATATCGGTTTTCCCGATCCCGCTGACGCCGAGGGCACCCATGAGGAGCGTCTGGCGGCGTTTCGCAAGGTCTACGACATGATCGAGGTCGAAGTCGGCAAGCTGATCGCATCGGGTCCGGAGCGGGCCGGAGAGATTTGATGTCCATGCCCGGCGAACGCACGGAAAAGGCCGCCGCGATGGCTCCGATGGGGCTTTTCGAACGCTATCTGACCGTCTGGGTGGCGCTCTGCATCGTGGCCGGGGTGGCCCTTGGCCACTTCGTTCCCGCCCCTTTCCACGCCGTCGGCCGGATGGGGGTGGCCAAGGTCAATCTGCCGGTGGCGACGCTGATCTGGCTGATGATCATCCCCATGCTGCTGAAGATCGATTTCCGGGCGCTGTTCCAGGTTCGTGAGCATTGGAAAGGCATCTGCGTTACCTTGTTCATCAATTGGGCGATCAAGCCGTTCTCGATGGCGCTGCTGGGGTGGCTGTTCGTCGGCACCCTGTTCCGCCCCTGGCTGCCGGCCGGGCAGATCGACAGTTATCTTGCCGGGCTGATCCTGTTGGCCGCCGCGCCCTGCACCGCCATGGTTTTCGTCTGGTCGAACCTGTCGGGGGGCGAGCCGCATTTCACCTTGTCCCAAGTGGCGCTGAACGACCTGATCATGGTCTTCGCCTTCGCGCCCATCGTCGGCCTGCTGCTCGGCCTGTCGTCGATCGCCGTGCCGTGGGACACCCTGCTGGCCTCGGTCGCGCTTTATATCGTGGTGCCGGTTTTCGTCTCCCAGATCATGCGCAAGCTGCTGTTGACCCAAGGGCCGGAGAGCCTGAACAGGGTTCTGGCCACCTTGAGTCCGGTGTCGCTGGCGGCGCTGCTCGCCACCCTGGTCCTGCTGTTCGGTTTCCAGGGCGCGCAGATCATGACGGAGCCGCTGGTCATCGCCCTGCTGGCCGTGCCGATCACCATCCAGGTCTATTTCAATGCCGGCCTGGCCTATCTGCTCAACAAAAGGCTGGGGGTCGCCCATTGCGTCGCCGGCCCTTCGGCCTTGATCGGGGCCAGCAATTTCTTCGAACTGGCCGTGGCCGCCGCCATCGGCCTGTTCGGGTTCCAGTCGGGGGCGGCGCTCGCCACCGTGGTCGGCGTGCTGATCGAAGTGCCGGTCATGCTCTCGGTGGTGAAGATCGTCAATGCCTCCAGGACCTGGTACGAGGCCAAGGCGTAACCGCGGATCCCCTGCATGTGGAGTCTGTCATGAATGCCGATCAAATCCGCGAGAGCGTCCGCATCCGCTATGGCGCCCTCGCCGAGGGGGCCGGGGCCTCCTGTTGTGCTCCCGGAGGGGCGGCCAAACCGTCATGCTGCGGGGACGCGTCCTCCGGGCCGGACGCCGAAGAACTGGCCCGCCGCATGGGGTATGGCGCGGCGGATTTGAGCGCGGCGGGCCAGGGGGCCAATCTCGGCCTCGGCTGCGGAAACCCGCAAGCCATCGCCGAGATGCGGCCGGGCGAGGTGGTGGTGGACTTGGGCTCGGGCGCCGGTTTCGATTGCTTCCTGGCGGCCCGTCAAGTGGGGGAGGCCGGACGCGTCATCGGTGTCGACATGACGCACGGGATGCTGGCCAAGGCCCGCGACAATGCCGGAAAACTCGGTCTCGCCCATGTGGAATTCCGCCTGGGCGAGATCGAGCATCTGCCGATCGCCGACAACACGGCGGATGTGATCATCTCCAATTGCGTCATCAATCTTTCGCCCGACAAGCCGGCCGTCCTGCGCGAGGCCTTCCGGATCCTGAAGGCGGGCGGACGCCTTGCCGTCTCGGATGTCGTGATGCTGAAGCCGCTGCCGCCCGAACTGGCGGCCAGGCCGGAGTTGTACGCCGGCTGCATCGGCGCCGCCGCCGCCATGGACTCGCTTTCGTCGTGGCTGGCCGAGGCCGGCTTCACCGACATCCGTATCGTCCCCAGGCCGCAGAGCCGCGATCTGATTCGGGAATGGGCGCCGGACCTCGGCATCGAGGACTCTGTCACCGCGGCGACCATTCAGGCGCGCAAGCGGAATGCGTAAAGCCCATGCCGTTTCCTTTGGCCAGCCCTGCCCTGGAAGAATGAGAAAAAGTGGCACCGGCGTCCCTGCCGGTGTCCGCCGCTTGCGCGGCGGAGTCTTTTTCACCGGCAGGGACGCCGGTGCCACTAATTTTTAACCGGCCCGAAACGCCGCTCCGGCGGCCATTGAGGCCGCGGCGCGCCCGGCGAGGGACATCAAGAAAAGCCGGAGCGTGATGCCGATTTAAGGCATCGCGCTCTAAAGCCCGCCGTCCTCGCGCACTTTGTGCCGGAAAGCGGCCGGCGTCAGGCCGAAATGGGCCTTGAACTGGCGATGGAAGTGGCTGAGGTTGGAAAAGCCGCTGTCGAAAGCCACCTGGGTTACCGAATCCGCCCGCGACACCAGGGTCATCGCCGCTTTTTGCACCCGTCGGGCATTGCAATAGTCGACGAAGCTTTTGCCGGTGTAGTGGCGGAATTCCCTGGTCAGCAGGCTGCGGGACAGGCCGAACTGCGACATCGCCTGCTGAATGGTCAGGGGTTCCGCCAGATTGCCGTCGATCCAGGCGATCATTTCGCGGATCTTCGCCCGGTGGCGATCACCGGAACGATCCTTCGCCACCTGCCGCTCCTTGGCATGCAGGGCCAGAAGCAGGCTCATGGCGCTCCAATTCAGCTGCTGGGCCCTCTCGTCGTCCTGCCCCAGGCCGTCGGCGATCAGGTCGCTCAATTCGCCCAGCCAGAGTTCCTGCTCCGGATGGTCCGCCACACTGACCCCGATCCCGCAGAGGCCGTCGAGCATGGCCGTCTGGGCCGGCGACAGAAAGCCCGGCAGATCCTTCGGGGGAACGCAGATGATCTTGAGGCGTCCGGTCTCTCCCGCCTCGAACAGGAAACGGTGACGCAGGTCCGGCGGCACGAGGATGGTCCTGGCCGGACGAAGCGGGATCTCGGTCTCGCCGGTCAGCAGGCGGCCCCCGAAATCCCGGCATAGGACGAATTCGAAGATGCCATGCTCATGCCAGGGAGAGGATTCGGCGATCTCGGCGCTCAGGCTCCACAGCATTTTTCTGTCCAATCGTACATATAAGATGGCCAATCGCATAAGTGCCGCAGGAATGCTGGTGTTAATATCACCTTATACCAAATAAGGTTAAATCCGATAGAGCATAAAGCCCCGGCGGCGTGCCATATCCGACATTTTGCAGACCGGGTCCCCACCCCGAGAACAGGAGATCAACCATGCCCGATATCGAGCTCAGCAAGGATTTGCATTCCTACTTCCATATTTTTTGGGACAACTTTCCTTTTCCCGTGATGCTGGTCCACAAGGACCGGACGATCCTCGATCGCAATTCGGCGGCGGAAGCGACGGGCTGCGTTGCCGGAACCCGTTGCATCGACCGCGGGCCGAAAGGCGCCCACAAGGGATGCCTGGCGAATTACGCGCTCCAGGAAAAAATCGCCAAAAGAAAGGTGCAGTATGTCGATTTCATGGGAGTCGTCATGGATTCCTATTGGATTCCTTTGCCGGGGCACGACGATGTTTTCGTGCATTTCGGTATAGACATTACAGACTATGCGGCTGATAAACTTTTCAAGAAAGATCCCTCTTCCTGCCAGGCGGAAGACGGCGGCTGTGCTTCTGAAACGCACTGACTCCCGACCGGCCATCGATGACGAGGAGCAAGGAATGACTTCGGAATGAAGAAAACCGCGACGACGATTCTGGTGATGACGGCTCGGCTGTGCGGTCTGATCGCCCTGGGGCTGGGGGCGGCCTATTGGCTGCAGTACGAGGTCCCCCTGCATATCCATATGGCCTTCGGCGGCCTGGTGGTCGTCGCCTTGTGGGGCCTGGCCCTGCAAATTCGCCGGCAATCGGCTTGGCTGGCCCTGGCGGCCGGCCTCTGGGGCGTCTTCGTGCCGGTGCTGGGCATCCTGCAATTGATTTTGCCGGTCGCCCTGCAGATGGAGGAAGCGCAAGGGGTGCTGCGGGGCCTGCATGTGCTGGTCGGGCTGGCGACCATCGGCTTCGCCGAAATTCTGGCCAAACGCCTTAGAGCGGCGCAGCGGTTTTCATGACAAGGCTCGGAGATGCGTTCTTTCGGCCAGGGAGGTTCATTGTGCCCGTCCTATCCTTGTGGAGATCGGCGTCCCTCGCCGGCCTGTTTCTCCTGCTTGCCGCGACCCGTCCGCAGGCCGCCGATCTGACGGTCGCCGTCACCGGCGTGCGGGACGCCACGGAATCGGTCCGCGTCGTCCTCTACGCCGATGCCGACAGCTTCCGCCATGAGCAGAAGGCCAAGCAGATCCTGTCGCTGCCGGCCGCGGCGGGCGTGGTCACCGCGGTGTTCCACGACATCCCGGCCGGCCGTTACGCCGTCCTCGCCTATCACGACGAGGACGGCAACCAGAGGCTCAACCTGTTCCTGGGAATGTTCCCGGCCGAGGGATGGGGACTGTCGAACGATCCGTCGGTGATCGGACCGCCGCGCTTCGAGGCGTCCGCCTTCGAGGTCGCCGAGCCCGGAACGGCCATTACCGTGCCCCTGCACTATTGACGGCCGTCGTCTCGGGAAATCTGAAGACCCGCCGGCCGAGAGGGCCGGCGGCGAAGGCCGGCGGCGGGCGGATCAGTTTCGCAGAAACAACGCCGCGCAGACGCCGCGCAGCCAGCGAATGCCGGGATCCTGGTGGTAGCGTTCATGCCAATGCTGCTTGACCGTGAAGGACGGAATCGGAAACGGGCAGGCATGAACGGTCAGGCCGCCCAGGGCGGCGATGGTCTCTCCTATTTGGCGCGGCAGCGTGGCGATCAGGTCGCTGGCCGAAAGAATGCCCGTCAAACCCAGGAAGCCGGGAAGCCTCAAGAGGATGCGCCGCTCGATGCCGTGAGTCCTGAGGGCCTCGTCCAGCAATGACTGCCCGGTTCCGGAAACGATGTGGATATGGGCCTCCGTCCGGTAGGCGGCGAGGGTCAGTCCTCCGTCCAGGCGGGGATGATCCGACGTCGCGAGGCAGATCCAGTCCTGAGTATAGAGCGTTTGCTGGAAAAACCCCGTCTCGAGATCGGGGATCAAACCGAGCGCCAGATCCGCTTCGCCGGATTGCAGGGCTTGCGCGATGGCCTCGTCGATCCGCAGAGCCTCAAGCTGGACATTGGGCGCAACGGTTCGGATGTGCGACAGGAGTTGCGGCAGAAGCGTGATGTGACTGGCATCGGTCATGCCGATACGAAACAGGCGATTCGCCGTCAGCGGGGCGAAGCTCGGCCCCTGTTCGGAAAGCTGGCGCAAGGCCTGCAGCACCGCGCGGACAGGGCCGATCAGGGCGTCGGCTTGCGGGGTCGGCTGCATCCCCACCGACGTCCGGACGAAAAGAGGGTCGAGAAACTGCTCGCGGAGCTTGCCAAGGCCGATACTCACCGTCGGTTGGCTTTGGCCCAGGTGCTCGGCGGCGCGGGTGACGCTCCGGGTGGCGTAGATCGCCTCGAACAGGCGCAGCAGGCGGACTTCGATCAGGCTGACCTCAGGCGCATCGACCTTGTTTTTCATGGGCAGACCCCGGGCGAAGACCATTGAAAAATGCAATGGGAACTATTGATCCCATTGCATGGACAAAACAATCCTCGAAACCTACGCTTGCTGCAACGAATGCCTCCGAACAGGCCCGAGCCGTCATCAGGAAGACGGCTTCCGCCCGTTTGGAGCGCCGAAAATTGGAGGAGCGACGCCGTGAAAATTTGTTTTGTCGGAGCCGGCGCTCTGGGCTGCGCGCTTGGCGGGACGCTCGCCAAGGCCGGAACCCAGGTTTCCCTCGTCGATCTCAATGCCCAGCATGTCGATGCCATCAACCGCGACGGCCTGATCATGCGCGAGGAGGGACGGGACGTCTCCGTCAAGGTCGCTGCCGCGACGCATTACGCGAAGATGGGCCTGGCCGATCTGGTGATCGTCCTGGTCAAATCCAGCTTCACGCGGGCCGCCATCGAAATGGCCCGGCCGGTCGTCGGTCCGGATACGGTCGTGATGTCCCTGCAGAACGGCCTCGGTCACGAAGACATTCTGGCCGAGGTGGTCGGCCGGGAGCGCCTGCTGGCCGGCAAGACCTATGTCGGCGGCGTCCTGCTGGCGCCCGGCCATGTCGTCGCGGGAGTGGCGGGCAAACTCACTTATATCGGCGAACCCGACGGGACCATCAGCCGCCGCGCGACCAAGGTGGCCGAGCTTTTCAATCGGGCCGGTCTCAAGACGGTCGTCAGCCCCAATATCGTCGGGACGATCTGGGACAAGCTTTTGATCAATGTGGCGACCGGAGCGGTCAGCGGCATCACCCGTCTGCCCTACGGCCGGCTCTATCAGGTGCCCGAGATCGAAGCCTGCGCGATTGCCGCCGTGGAAGAAGCGATGGCGGTGGCGAAGGCCCGGGGCGTGGTTCTGTCGATCACCCGGGCGCGAGACGCCTGGGTGATGGCGGCGGACGGACTGCCGGCGGAATTCAAGACCTCGATGCTGCAGAGCCTGGAACGGGGATTGGCCACCGAAGTCGATTTCATCAATGGCGCCGTGGTTCGCGCCGGAAAGCTTTGCGGCATTCCCACGCCGGTCAATGAAACGCTGGTCGCCTGCGTCAAGGGCATCGAGCATTGGCTGACGCATGTCGCGCCGTCGCCGCTCGCGGCTCCCCTTCCGGCCGCGTCGAAGTAGAGGCATGGCTTAACGACGGTCGGGCATCCGGGCCGGCCGTCGATCCGCAGCGCCGTTCTTGCAAGCTTGAGGACACCGACATGACCGTTGAACGCTATTATGACGACGTCGAAGTGGGGGACGTCGGCCTGAGCCCGACCTTCACCGTCACCGCCGATCACATCATGACCTATGCCGATCTGACCGGCGACCATACGCCGGTTCACACCGACGAGGCCTATGCCAAAACCACCCCCTTCGGAACCCGGGTCGCCCATGGCCTGCTTGGGCTTTCGCTGGCCGATGGGCTGAAGACGCAGGCCGATTTGCGGTTCCCGCCCGGCATGTCGTTGGGGTGGACCTGGGATTTTCGCCTGCCCATCAAGATCGGCGATACCGTGCATGTGAAATTTCATGTCGAGAGCATGCGCCTGACCCGGAAGGCCGGCTGGGGCATCGTCGTCTTGCGCTCCGAACTGATCAATCAGATGGACGAGGTGGTTCAGCATGGCGAACACCGCCTGATGATTCCGCGCCGCCCCGGCGCCTTCTGATCCTGGCCCTTCCCTCCCGCAAAAGAGCGAAATCGTCATGAGCGATAAAGCCAATCCGCAACCCTTGCCGCTGACCGGCATCCGCGTCATCGACTATAGCCATTTTCTGGCCGGTCCCCATCTGTCGCGCTGTCTGGCCGCGATGGGCGCCGACGTCATCAAGGTCGAACGCCCGACGGCCGGCGACGCCGGGCGGGCCCATCCGATTTTCGTCAAGGGACAGAGCGGTTATTTCCTTCAGCAGAACATGGGAAAACAGGATCTTTGCGTCAATCTCAAGGATCCGCGCGGCCTGGCCATGCTGCACAGGCTGGTGGCGACGGCCGACGTCTTCGTCGAGAATTACCGGCCCGGCTCGCTCGGCCGGCTCGGGCTCGGTTATGCCGAACTGGCCGGGATCAACCCGAAGCTGGTCTATTGTTCGATTTCGGCCTACGGGCATACCGGGCCGGATTCGGCCCGGCCGGGCTTCGGGCTGATCGCCGAAGCCAAGAGCGGCGCCATGGCGCAGCTTGGCACGCCCGGAGAGGCGCCGCCCCTGATGCGGATGCCGATCGCCGACATGTATACGGCGGTGCACGGCGTCGCGGCGGTCTGTGCCGCTCTGCTGGGGCGGCAGAACAGCGGAAGGGGGCAGCATATCGATCTGGCCCTCTATGACTGCATGGTCTCGATGCATGATTACGCCGTTCAGCGCTATACCTTGAGCGGCGGCAGGGAACTTCCGGTGCAAACCGGCTCGGTGATGCCGGATTCCACCGTTTACGGGGTCTTCTCGGCGAAGGATGGCCATGTGGTGGTGGCCGCCCAGGTCGACGATGCCTGGAAGCGGTTGGCCTATCTCATCGGCGGCGCGGCGCTTGCCGCGGACGAGCGCTTTCTCGACCCGGTCAGCCGCAACGCAAATCACGCGGCGGCGGCGGCCTATGTGCGCGACTGGGTCAAGGCGCAACCTTCGGCCAAAGCCTGCATCGCGGCGCTCGATAGGGCGGCGGTGCCTTGCGCGCCGGTTCAAAGCATCGACCAGGTGATTGCCGATCCGCAAACCATCGCCCGCAACATGGTGATCGAGCAGCAGCATCCGGTGCTGGGGCCGGTGAAGCTGGCCAATCTGCCGTTCCGTTTTTCCGATTGCGGCGCCGCGCTGAAAACGGCGGCACCGCTGCTGGGACAGCACAACCGCGAGATTGCCGCCGCCCTCGGTTACACGCCGGCCGATATCGCGGTTCTGGAGGGGGACGGCGTCCTCTATGCCGAAGATGCGGTCGATCGGTTGCGCCGGCCCGACATCGCGCCGGCCTGACGGGGAGCCCATTCCATGACCGATCTTTATGCCGTTTTGGGAAATCCGCTCGGTCATACGAAATCGCCGCTGATTCATGCGGCCTTCGCGGCGCAGACCGGGCAGGATCTGACATATCTGGCGGTCGAAGCCCCTTTGGACGGTTTCGCCGCCGATGTCGCCGCGTTCCGGGCGCGGGGCGGCAAGGGCATCAATATCACGGCGCCTTTCAAGGTGGAGGCCTTCGCCCTGGCGACGGAACGGCGTCAACGCGCTCTTTTTGCCGGCGCGGCGAACGCCTTGAAATTCGAAGGCGAAAGCATCATCGCCGAAAACTTCGACGGAGTCGGCCTGGTCCGCGACATTCAACACAATCTGTGCGTCCCGATCCGCGGCCGCCGCATTCTGCTGCTGGGCGCCGGTGGCGCCGCCCGCGGCGTGACTCTGCCGATTCTGGAGGCGGAGCCGGCGGAACTGACGATCATCAACCGGACCGTGTCGAAGGCGCATGCGCTGCGCCGACAATTTTCCTCCTGCGGCCGGATCGTCTCCGGCGGCTATGCGGACCTGGGGCCCGGAACCTTCGATCTCGTCATCAATGCGACCTCGGCCAGTTTGCGGGGCGAGCTTCCGCCGATTGCCGATGCAATATTCACCCGCGCCGGGCTGGCTTACGACTTCGTCTATGGCAAAGGGCTCACGCCTTTTCTGCGCAAAGCCGGGCAAGCCGGGGTCGACCGCTTGGCCGACGGGGTCGGCATGCTGGTGGAACAGGCGGCGGAAGCCTTCGAATGGTGGCGCGGGGTCCGCCCCGCCACGGGCTCCATGATCGGAAAAATCACCGTGCCGCTGGTCTGAGCACGTTTTCGGTAAAAAAGGCGGGCATCAAGAAATTTCCGCCGATTCTAAGAAGAGGAGGGCGACGTGACGAAAGTTTTGGCTCTGCATGGAATCAATCACAACATGTTCGGAATGCGGGATCCTGTTCAATATGGATCATTCACCCTCGATGACATTTATAAAAGCATCGAAGATCTTGGCAAAGAGCTTGGCGTGGAAATCGAAAACTATCAGACAAACGATGAAGGCGCGATTTGTCTGAAAATTCATCAGGCCTTTCTCGATAAGGTCGATGCCATCATGATCAATGCCGGCGCCTGGACGCACTACAGCTATGGTCTGCGCGATGCCCTGGCCATTTTCACCGGGCCGATCGTCGAGGTCCACATGTCCAATGTCCACGCCCGGGAGGAATTCCGGCATCATTCGGTGATTTCGCCGATCGTGCGCGGTCAGATCGTCGGCTTCGGGATCGAAAGCTATGCCCTGGCCCTGAGAGCCTGCGTGGCGATGGTCGGAGAGGGGAAAAAGTAGGGCTGCGGATTCCTCACCGTTGTTGGCGAGGGAGCTTGAGGGCGAGCCGTCGCCGGACCGGGGAAACATCGGTCCGGCGGCGGGTTTCGACATTTCGGCCCGGCGTTGAAATAAACCCGTTTCGGCAAACGAGCGGCGATGTTCACCGATCTCAGCGGGCCAGCCATCCTCCGTCCACCGGCAGGACGATGCCGTGGACATAGTCGGCCGCGTGGGAGGCCAGGAAGACCGCGGCGCCGCCGCAATCCGAGGGGACGCCCCAGCGGCCGGCCGGAATGCGTCCGAGAATGGCGGCGTTGCGCTCGGGGTCTTCGCGCAATTGCTGGGTATTGTTGGTGGCGACGTAACCCGGCGCAATGGCGTTGACGTTCAGGCCCTTGCCGGCCCATTCGCAGGCGAGCAGACGGGTCAGGCCGGCGAGGCCGCTTTTGCTGGCGGTGTAGGAGGGGACGCGGATGCCGCCCTGGAAGGACAGCATCGAGGCGATGTTGATGATCTTGCCGCCCGGTCCCCGCGCCAGCATCCGGCGGGCCACCGCCTGGGTCAGGAAGAAGGCCGACTTGAGATTGACATTCATCACCTCGTCCCAGTCCTCTTCGCTGAAATCGATGGAATCGGCGCGGCGGATGATGCCGGAATTGTTGACCAGGATGTCGATCCGGCCGGCCCAGCCGAGGGTCTCGTCGACGATGCGCTTGATCGGGCCGGTGGTGGCGAGGTCGGCTTGAATGGCCAGGAAGCGCCGGCCGGCGGCGGCCACCAGTTTGGCGGTCTCGCTCATGTCCGAGCGGGCGACGGCGGCGATATCGGCGCCGGCTTCGGCCAAGGCGATGGCGATGCCCTGACCGATGCCGCCGTTGGCTCCGGTGACGATGGCGGTCTTGCCGGTCAGGTCGAAAAGTTGACTCATGATCTTGTCGCTTTCTTACAGAAAATCGTCGCGAATGGGCGTGAAGCTGTCGACCAGACAGGCCGTCGCCGACAACAGCTGAATCGTGTGGGGCACATCGGGCGGAATGGCGTAGAGGTCGCCGGCGGTGAGCCGGACCGGCGGCTGGCCCTGGCTGATGAACAGGATCTCGCCGGCGGCGACATAGGTGGTCTGTTCATGCGGGTGGCTGTGCATGGGGTCGGGCTCGGCCCACGGACCATTGCCGAAATCGATGACGACGCTCATCAGGCGTTCGGTATGGATGATCCGTCTTTCGCAGCGTTCGCGGAAGCATTCCCCCGGCGTGGCTTGGCGCGACAGGATCTTGACCTCGCCAGTGGCGGCGATGGCATGGGACGTCTTTGGGAGCGTGTTCATTCAAAAGCCTCGTGAACGATCGGTGGAAAGAAAAACGGTGGTCACTGCGTCGGGCGTTCCTGCTTGGACGGCGGGTTCGTCCCGGCCGCTTTGTTGGGAACCGGGCGGTAGTCGGCCACCCGGCGATATTCGTCGAGCGCCCCTTCCAGATGGATGCGGGCGGCCCGCCGGGCGTCGTCGGGATTCGCCGCGCGGATCGCCGCATAGATCTGGCGGTGCTGCATCTGGACATGCGTGAAATAGCTGCGCCAGACCGCGGGGTCCTTGAGGGCGGGATTGAGTTCGCGTCCCGGCCGCAGGGTGCTGCGGAGGAAGCGGATGAAGCGTTCGAAATAGGGATTGCCGGTCGCCGAGGCGATCGACAGGTGAAACTCGTAATCCGCCTGGCTGATGCTGGTGCCGGCCCGCAAGGCGTCGTCGACCAGATCGAGGCAGCGGCCCATGCGTTCGAGCCCCCGTTCGGTCCTGTTTTCCGCCGCGATGCCGGCGGCCTCGATTTCGACGGCCAGGCGAAGCTGCATGAGATAGAGCATCTGCGGGATCGAATGCATTTCGTCGGGCGTGATGCGAAACGGCGGCCCGAACGGACTTTCGGCGACGAAGGCGCCGGAGCCCTGGCGGGTGACCACCAGCCCTTCGGCCTTGAGCGATGCCAGCGCCTCGCGGATGACCGTCCGGCTGACCGAGAAACGCGCGATCAGTTCCTGTTCGGTCGGCAAGCGGTCTTTCGGTTGATAAATGCCGGCGCGGATGTCGGCGCCCAGCAATTCGACGACCTGGCTCGGGCGGGAGGCCGTCGGGACGAGCGGTGCGAGAGGATTGGGGTGTCTGGCCATGGATTTCCCTTAAAGGACGATGGCATATCCTCGATACGGCATAGTTATCATACAACCAGATCACCGTACCAAATTTGCCCCGGCATTGTCGCTAGCAAAGCGGCGCGAGCGGCAATATCCGCGGACGGAAAGCGCCCGCGGGGAAAAATGTGCTCTTCGGGCGGGTCGAGAGGATACCATTCATTGATCTTTGGTCGGCGACAGGCGCAATATCGGGCCCGTCCAAGCCTTTTTCACAGAATGAATGGTGCATCTTGCTTCAGCGTTTGAGTGTTTCCGTCCTGGCCCTTTGCCTCACCTCTTTCGGGATGGCCCAGGCCGCGACGACGGCTTGCTTCACGCCCGACGAAGCGAAGGCCGCTCACTTTCGGATTTTACAGCAGGAATTCAATGTCGCGGCGTTGAATTGTCGGACTGTCGATCCGAACGATCCCAGCTTTTCCGGCCGCTATAATGAGTTCATCGGCAAGTTCGGCGGCAAGCTGCAGGAGAATGCCGTCGCTCTGCGGCAGCATTTCCACCGCGCCGGCGCCAACTTCGATGCCTGGATGACCCGGGTGGCCAACGATGCCAGCCAGCGGGTCTTCATCGAGGCCACTTACTGCCAGCAGGCCTGGGAAAATCTCGACAAGGCGATGACCTTGGAGCCCCAGGATGTCGAAGGCTTCGCCGTGACGGCCGAAACGGCGCATTCCTACCTGCCGTCCTGCGACCAGCCGAAGCCGAAGGTGCAGAAGGCCAAGGCGTCGAAAACCAAGAAGCCGACAGCCAAGAACAAGACCGCCAGCGTCGTGCCGGCGGTGGTCAAGACGGAATAGCCTTGTGAAACGACCGGGCCGGGCGGCGTCGGAGGACCGGTGCCGCCGGAGCCGGACGTTTTTGGGATCGCTCCGACGATTTCACCAAATCGCTGAAATCCGCTCTCCTCGATAAGATAAGGGATGCTTCGCTCAATCCGGGGGAGCATGCCGAATTTCGGGATGGCCGAGGCCTGCCGTAACATGGACAGGCACGGAAAAAATTATCGGCAAACCTCGCATCGAAGTGAAGCCGGTCATCCCGTAAAAGGCACATCCGTGGTTGTCCGTGTCCGTCCGTGTTGCCGACCCCCTATCGGCCAGCCCCGGCGTGCGAAATCGAGGGGCGATATATCCCCGGCCACATCTGCCTGACCCCGGGCCAAAACGACAAAAGCCGCAGCAGGATTTCCCTGCTGCGGCTTTTGCGTTCCGGGATGGAGCCCGGGACCGTTTTCCTTTTACGGAAGGACGATCAGCACGCGACGGTTCTGCGGCTCGCGAACCCCGTCCTTGGTCGGGACCAGCTGGTCGGCCTTGCCTTTGCCGACCACCGAGATCTCGTTGGCGGGGATGCCCTGCTT
>JAATGN010000008.1 GCA_015654615.1 Rhodospirillales bacterium | reverse complement strand
GGCGCGTATCGCTGGCGTTAACATCCCGACCAATAAACGGGTGCTGATTGCGCTGACCTATATTCATGGGATCGGCCGCGCCAAAGCGCAGCAGATCGTCGATAAGGTCGGCATTCCGGAGGCAAAGCGGGTGAACCAGCTTTCGGATGACGAGGTCTTGAAGATCCGAGAGCTGATCGATCACGAATATCACGTTGAAGGCGACCTGCGTCGTGAAGTTGCGATGAACATCAAGCGATTGATGGATCTGGGTTGCTATCGTGGTTTGCGTCATCGCCGCGGCCTGCCGGTGCGCGGTCAGCGCACCCACACCAATGCCCGCACCCGCAAGGGGCCGGCCAAGCCGATCGCCGGCAAGAAGAAGGTTACGAAGTAATATGGCCAAGGCAGCTGCTCAGCGTCCGCGCCGGCGCGAACGCAAGAACATCACCTCGGGCGTGGCGCATGTGAACGCCACGTTCAACAATACGATGATCACCATCACCGATGCGCAGGGCAATACCATCGCCTGGTCGTCGTCCGGCATGCAGGGGTTCAAGGGCTCGCGGAAGTCCACGCCCTATGCGGCGCAGGTCGCCGCCGAGGATGCCGGCCGCAAGGCCTCCGAACACGGCATGCGTACCCTTGAGGTCGAGGTGAAGGGGCCCGGCGCCGGGCGCGAGTCTGCCTTGCGTGCCTTGCAGACTGTCGGTTTTGCCATTACGTCGATCCGCGACGTGACGCCGATCCCGCACAACGGTTGCCGTCCGCGCAAGCGTCGCCGCGTCTGAGGCCCATCGCGATTTTCCCTGGCGCGCCGCCGGTCCCAAAATGGGCCGGCGGTCGTGTCGTTGCAGAGAACACGGCGCTTATCTGCCGTTCTGAAGCCAAGAGGTCACGCTCGTGATTCAACGTAACTGGCAGGAACTGATCAAACCGAACAAACTCTCCATCGAAGGCGGAGCCAACGCGGCGCGCGGCGCCACGGTGGTTGCCGAGCCTTTGGAGCGGGGTTTCGGTCTCACTCTGGGCAATGCGCTTCGGCGTGTGTTGCTGTCGTCGCTGCAGGGCGCCGCGGTGACGGCCATCCACATCGACGGCGTGCTCCATGAATTCTCCTCCATCCCCGGCGTGCGGGAAGATGTCACCGACATCATCCTCAACATCAAGACGCTGGGTCTGCGGATGCATGGCGAAGGCCCGAAGCGGATGGCGTTGCGCGCCACCGGGGCCGGCGAAGTCACCGCCGGAATGATCGAGACCGGCCATGACATCGAGATCATGGATCCGGAATTGGTGTTGTGCACCCTCGACGAGGGCGCCACGCTGAACATGGAACTGACGGTGGAAAGCGGCAAGGGCTATGTGCCGGCGTCGCAGAACCGTCCCGAGGATTCGCCGATCGCCCTGATTCCCATCGACGCCATCTTCTCGCCGGTCCGGAAAGTGGCCTACAAGGTCGAGAATACCCGCGTCGGCCAGGTGACCGACTATGACAAATTGTCGATGGTCATCGAGACCAACGGCGCGGTGACGCCGGAAGACGCCGTGGCTCTGGCGGCGCGCATCCTGCAGGACCAGTTGCAGCTGTTCATCAACTTCGAGGAGCCTCAGGCGGTTACCGAAGAAGAGAAGAAGGACGAACTGCCCTTCAACAAGAACCTGCTGCGCAAGGTCGACGAGCTGGAATTGTCGGTCCGTTCGGCCAACTGCCTGAAGAACGACAACATCATCTACATCGGCGACCTGGTCCAGAAGACCGAGGCCGAGATGCTGCGGACGCCGAACTTCGGCCGCAAGTCGTTGAACGAAATCAAAGAGGTGCTGTCCCAGATGGGATTGCATCTCGGTATGGAAATTCCCAATTGGCCGCCGGAGAACATCGAAGAGCTGGCCAAGAAGCTGGAAGAGCCCTACTGATCTGTTGTTCGTGGCACCGGCCTCCGTGCCGGTGTCGCTATGGTGAATGGCCACCGGCGGGGACGCCGGTGCCACTAGTGGTCCGTTTCATCTTAAATGAAAGGGACCACTTAAGCCTGAGCGGCGCTTGAGCCTGCCGAAGCCGGAGGCGAAGGCATCGCATGCAGCCTTGTGGAATGCTTCGTTTTAAACGAAGCATTCCACAAGCCCGCCGTACACGGATGTCCCGTGGCGGCGGGTTGTTTTCATCGGTGTCGCGCGCGACGCCAAGCCCAGAGGAGAGAGCACCATGCGTCACGGTATGAGCGGTCGTAAGCTGAATCGCACGAGCACGGCTCGTAAGGCATTGTTCAGCAGCCTGGCCCACGCTTTGATCAAGCACGAGCAGATCAAGACCACCCTGCCCAAAGCCAAGGACCTGCGTCCGGTGACCGAAAAGCTCATCACGCTGGGCAAGCGCGGCGACCTGCACGCCCGTCGTCAGGCC
>JAATGN010000040.1 GCA_015654615.1 Rhodospirillales bacterium | reverse complement strand
GTACCATCGTCCCGGCGAAAAAGCTTGTGAAGCAAGGGAAAGTGGCACCGGCGTCCCTGCCGGTGTCCGCCGCCCTGCGGCGGAAACGTTCCCGTCAAGATCGATCCCCTCGGCCGCCCTTGCGCTGCCGGCTTCGCCGGCGCACCGGCGGGGACGCCGGTGCCACTGGGATTATTTCACAAGCTCGAAAGCGGGAATCAGGGAGTCTCGGAAACGCTCGTGGGGTGCCCCCTGGATTCCGGCTGATCCAAGGCAATGACGAGAAAAATCGATGATCCAGTCTGATCGCAAATCGTTCTAGCGCAACTGAGCGAGCCAAACCGTGCGGCCGCGGCAGGTCTGGTCTTCCGCCAGGGTGGCGACGACGACGAAGCCCTCGTCGTCGAGCAATTTCGCATATTCCGCGGCGCCGAGGCTGGCGTGGTACAGAGGCTCCCCTTCCAGGCGTCCGATGACCTCGCCGTGCGCCGGCCCGCTGGTGAACATCAGCGCGGCGCCCGGCGCCGCATGAGCCCGGAATATGGGAAACATTCGCCTCTGGTCTTCGTGATTCAAGTGGAAGAGGCTGTCCCAGGCGAGGATGCCATGGAAAAGCGCCTCCAGAGACAGCGTCCGCATGTCTGAGACAACAGCCCGCCGACCAGGCAGCCGCGCCTGAAACATGGCGACCATCGCAGGCGAGGAATCGACGCCGGTGACCGCATGGCCGGACTCGCTGAAATACCTGGCAATCGGCTCACCGGCACCGCAGCCGATGTCGAGCACCGATCCGCCCGGGGGGATCAGCCCGCGAAAGCGGTCCAGCCATCCGCGCTCATAAAGACCGCTCTCCCGCAACCGCGCGCCGACCCAGGCCTCGGCGTGCCGCTCATAAAGAGCGATAATGCGCTCGGCATCGGTGTTCATCAAAAATCCTGCGAGGCGCGGAGCAAGGCCTCGAATTGCGGACCATGAAAAAATCTACGCTTGGGGGATAGAGACATCGAATATTTCACCATCCTGGTAAATTTCGTCTCGACCGCACAGAACAACCGATAAGACGCTGATTCACATTAAGGTATATTTTCCGAAAAATATTCTTCCCCGGTAAATTTCCGCCTCGCCACGCCTGTTCCCATAAACAAATTATCATTTTAAATCATATAGTTGATAAAAAATCACGAAAAATGCCACCCGACGCTCAATTCTTATCGGGACTCCCGGAGTGTTTGGCACGCCGGTTGCTCTTCTTTACGAGGAACGGTGATGGCCGCCTCCCTCCGCCATCATTGATCTCTTCAGAGGAGTTTCAGATCATGACCCGCAAGGTTGCCATCTACGGAAAGGGCGGTATCGGCAAGTCGACCACCACGCAAAACACCGCCGCCGCCCTGGCTCATTATCATAACAAGCACGTCTTCATTCATGGCTGCGACCCCAAGGCCGATTCCACCCGTCTGATCCTGGGGGGCAAGCCGCAAGAATCGGTGATGGACACCTTGCGCATCCATGGCGCCGAGAAGGTCACCTTGGATAAGGTCGTCAAGACCGGCTATCACGACATCCAGTGCGTCGAATCGGGCGGCCCCGAGCCGGGCGTCGGCTGTGCCGGCCGCGGCATCATCACCGCCATCAACCTGATGGAGGAAAACGGAGCCTATACCGAGGATCTGGACTTCATCTTCTTCGATGTGCTGGGCGACGTGGTCTGCGGCGGTTTCGCCATGCCCATCCGCGACGGCAAGGCCCAGGAGGTCTACATCGTCGCCTCGGGCGAGATGATGGCCATCTATGCCGCCAACAACATCTGCAAGGGCCTCGTCAAATATGCCAAGCAGAGCGGCGTGCGGCTGGGCGGCATCATCTGCAACAGCCGCAACGTCGACCGCGAAAAGGAGTTCCTGGAGGAATTCACCGCCGCCATCGGGACGCAGATGATTCATTTCGTGCCGCGGGACAACATCGTGCAGCGGGCCGAGTTCAACAAGAAGTCGGTGACGGAATTCGATCCCGAGGCGAACCAGGCCCAGGAATACAAGGCGCTCGGCCTGAAGATCGTCGAGAACGAAAATTTCGTCATTCCCAAGCCGCTCTCGATGGATGAACTGGAAAACATGGTGGTCAAATACGGCATGGCCAGCTGACCCGGACGGCCCCCGCCGCCCGACGATCGCGGCCTTGGGGCCCGCACCCCGAGCGCGATTTTCCTACTTCGGCATTCACGGACCCGGCATCAGACGCACTGTTGCCGGGTGGAGGACAGATCATGCCTTATCATGAGTTCGAATGCAGCAAAGTCATCCCCGAAAGAAAACAGCATGCCGTCATCAAGGGCGCCGGCGAAGACCTGACGTCTTGTCTTCCGAAGGGATATCTCAACACCATTCCCGGATCGATCTCCGAGCGCGGCTGCGCCTATTGCGGCGCCAAGCATGTGATCGGCACGCCGATGAAGGACGTCATCCACATCAGCCACGGCCCGGTGGGCTGCACCTACGACACCTGGCAGACCAAGCGCTATATCAGCGACAACAACAACTTCCAGCTCAAATACACCTTCGCCACCGACGTGAAGGAAAAGCACATCGTCTTCGGCGCCGAAAAGCTCCTGAAGGAAAACATCGTCGAGGCCTTCAAGGCGTTCCCCGACATCAAGCGCATGACCATCTATCAGACCTGCGCCACCGCGCTGATCGGCGACGATATCGAGGCGATCGCCCAGGAAGTGATGGACGAGATGCCCGAGGTCGACATCTTCGTCTGCAACTCGCCCGGTTTTGCCGGCCCCAGCCAATCGGGCGGCCACCACAAGATCAACATCGCCTGGCTGAACCAGAAGGTCGGCACGCTGGAACCGAAGATCACCAGCGATCACGTCATCAACTATGTCGGCGAATACAATATCCAGGGCGACCAGGAGGTCATGCTGGACTATTTCCACCGCATGGGCATCCAGGTGCTGTCCACCTTCACCGGCAACAGTTCCTACGACGATCTGCGCGGCATGCATCGGGCGCACCTCAACGTCCTCGAATGCGCCCGCTCGGCCGAATATATCTGCGACGAGCTGCGCGCCCGTTACGGCATCCCGCGCCTCGACATCGATGGTTTCGGCTTCGAGGCCCTGGGCAATTCGCTGAAAAAGGTCGGGCTCTTCTTCGGTATCGAGGACCGCGCCCAGGCGATCATCGACGAAGAGACCGCCAAGTGGAAGCCCCAGCTCGACTGGTACAAGGAACGCCTGCGAGGGAAAAAGGTCTGCCTGTGGCCGGGAGGCTCCAAGCTGTGGCACTGGGCGCACGCCATCCAGGCGGAAATGGGCGTCAAGGTCGTCTCGGTCTACACCAAGTTCGGCCATCAGGGCGACATGGAAAAGGGCATCTCCCGCTGCGGCGAAGGGGCCCTGGCCATCGACGATCCCAACGAACTGGAAAACCAGGAAGCCATGCGGACGTTGAAGCCCGATGTCATCTTCACCGGCAAGCGTCCGGGTGAAGTGGCCAAGAAAATGCGGGTGCCCTATCTCAACGCCCACGCCTATCACAACGGCCCCTACAAAGGGTTCGAGGGCTGGGTGCGCTTCGCCCGCGACATCTACAACGCCATCTATTCGCCGATCTATCAGCTATCGGGCCTCGATATCAGCCAGGACGAGATCGCCGCCGACAAGGGGTTCGTCACCCGCAAGATGCTGTCCGACGCCGGTCTTTCCGACGCGGTCAAATCCTCGCCGACCTTGATGGAATACACCGGGAAATACGACAGCGTCACCGACCTGCGCGCGAAGACCTATCCGGATTTCGAACGCAAAACCGCCGCGACCGCCGCCGAGTGATGGAGCCTCAATCATGGATGACGCGACGAAGCTGGAACAGCTTGTGGACTACATCATGAAAAACTGCCTGTGGCAGTTCAACTCCCGCGCCAAGGATCGCCGGAAACAGAACGTCGGCGTCCTCAGCAAGACCACGCAGATTCTCTGCGACGAACCCGTCGACAATCCGACCCCGTTGGACAGGTGCTACTGGGTCGACGCCGTGTGCCTGGCCGAAGCCTACCGGGAGCGCTACCCGTGGTTGGCCACGATGGACAAGACGGCCATCAAGACGCTGATGCAGAAGCTGCATGAGCGCATGGACTGGCTGACCATCGACGGCTCGCTCAATGAAGAACTGACCGTCCAACACTACTAGCAAGGAATCGCATCATGACCTGTGACGTCAAAGTCAAAGACCGTGTTGGCACGATCAATCCGATCTTCACCTGCCAGCCGGCCGGAGCCCAGTTCGTCAGCATCGGCATCAAGGACTGCATCGGCATCGTCCATGGCGGCCAAGGCTGCGTGATGTTCGTCCGCCTGCTGATTTCCCAGCACCTGAAGGAAAGCTTCGAGATCGCCTCGTCGTCGGTCCATGAGGACGGCGCGGTGTTCGGGGCCTGCGGCCGCGTCGAGGAAGGCATCGACGTGCTGCTGGCCCGCTACCCGGATATCCGGGTGATCCCGATCATCACCACCTGCTCGACCGAAGTGATCGGCGACGATGTGGACGGCGTCGTCACCAAGCTCGAGGAAGGACTGCTGAAGGAAAAATACGCCGGGCGGGAGGTCCACTTGCTGGCCATACACACGCCCAGTTTCGTCGGCTCCATGGTTACCGGCTATGACGTGGCGGTCCGCGATTTCGTCAAGAAATTCGCCAAAAAAGGCGAGCCCAACGGCAAGATCAATCTGATCACCGGCTGGGTCAATCCCGGCGATGTCAAGGAACTCAAGCATCTTCTGGCCGAGATGGAGATCGAGGCGACGGTGCTGTTCGAGATCGAAAGCTTCGATTCGCCGATGATGCCGGACGGCAGCGCCGTCTCGCACGGCAATACCACCATCGAGGATCTGGTCGGCACCGCCAATGCCAAGGCGACCATCGCCCTCAATCGCTACGAGGGAGGCAAGGCCGCGCAGTATCTGGAAAAAACCTTCAAGATCCCCACCATCATCGGCCCGACGCCCATCGGCATCCGCAACACCGACAGCTTTCTGCATAACCTGAAAACCATCACCGGCAAACCGATCCCGCAATCGCTGGTGCGCGAACGCGGCGTCGCTCTCGACGCGCTGACCGACCTCACGCACATGTTCCTGGCCGACAAGAAGGTGGCGATCTACGGCAACCCGGATCTGGTCGTCGGCTTGGCCGAGTTCTGCCTCGACCTCGAGATGAAACCCGTCCTGCTGCTGCTGGGCGACGACAACGCCGGCTATGTCGACGATCCGCGCATCAAGGCGCTGCAGGACAATGTCGATTACGGCATGGAAATCATCACCAACGCCGATTTCTGGGACCTGGAGGATCGCATCAAAAACCACGGGCTGGAACTGGACCTGATCCTGGGTCATTCCAAGGGCCGCTTCATTTCCATCGACTACGACATCCCGATGGTCCGCGTCGGCTTCCCGACCTACGACCGGGCCGGCATGTATCGCCATCCGGTGGTCGGCTACGGCGGCGCCGTCTGGCTGGTCGAACAGATGGCCAACGCCCTGTTCACCGACATGGAGCACAAGAAGAACAAGGAATGGATCCTCAACGTCTGGTGAGCCTGGGGCACGCCGCCCTTGCGACGTCGGGCATTCGGCCGCCGCGCCCAATGTCTGACACCTCTTGACTCGTTTTTCCTTAAAACAGGAGGTCGGCATGAAGATAGCGACTTACATCGATGAGGATGGGAACCTCTGCAATCTCTATGCGAAAGGTCATGTTCGCCTCTACGACGATGCCGCCGGAGCATGGGAGGCAACCAGGGACGTCCCGTTCGAGGTCCGGCCGGACATGAGGCTCGCCGCGGTAAAGTCGGCCCTCCGGCAGCTCGTGGTCCAACTGGGAGACTGCAGGGTCTTGGTGTCGGGCGAGGTCAGAGGGCTCATCTACTCCCTCCTTCAGGAGGAGATGGGATTTCACATCTGGAAATCCCAGGGCCCGGTCCTCGAACGGCTCGACATCGTCGCCGGGCAGGAAGCCGACCGGATCGCCCGGCAGCAACAGGCCGCCATCACGCAGGCGGCCGAGGCGAACGCGAACTGCTCGCTCGGGTGCTGCGGCAAGAAAGGCGGGGCAAGCCGTTCCGCCTGTGGCCCCACCGCGGCGCCCTCGCTGGAGCGCATCGGCAACGGCCATTATCGCATCGATCTCGCCCGCGTTTTACAAAGCGATCCGAACCTCAATTCCCGGCAGGTGCTGATCCCCGTCATGGAGGAGACCGTGTTCGAAACGCTGGAAATCCTCTGCGATCATGTCCCCCGCTGGTTTTCCCGCGCCCTTGTCGAGATGAACATGCGAGCGGAGTTCGATGCCTCCGCGCAAGGACTCAAGGTCCTGGTTTCCCCCAACCCTTAGGCCAAGGACGAATGACATGAGCACGACAAGACAAAAGCCGCCCATTTTGTATTTCGCCTATGGCGCAAACATGAACGGCGACCAGATTGCCGCACGCTGCCGAACGAAGCCCAAGGTCGTGGCCGTCGCGAAATTGCCCGACTATGCCATCGCCTTCTTCGGGCATTCGGAACGGTGGGATGGCGGGGAGGAAACCGCCATCGTCCAACCGGGGGAAACCCTGTGGGGCGTGATCTACGAGGTGTCGCTTTCATCCCTCGACCATCTCGACGCCTGGCAAGGGGCCAAACTGGACGGCAGCGGCCCCTATTTCCATTCTCCGGCCGAGGCCGTCGGAGCGGACGGCACGACCTATCCGGTCCTCCTCTACCGAAAGGATATCTTGGGAGAAACGCGGATGCCCAGCACGGAGTATCTCGAGCATATCGTCTGCGGCGCCGAGGAACACGGCCTGCCGGCCGAGTACGTGCGAAAACTGAGATCGATCGCCGCGAAAAAGGCCGGTTACGCCGTGCCGAAACCGGACGATGCGGAGAAGGTCCTGCGGTCCATGGTGTCCTGCGTCTGCTGACCGCGACGGGCGCAGGCCCTGTCGAGAGCATCAGGGGGGGGCGATTCACCGCCATGAAATCCACAATCGCCAGATCGGCGTCTGTCGTGGAGGCTGCCGATATAAACGAGATTGGAAGCCAGCGTCTTTCCTTCCCCCTTGATTTCCACGCCGCCGGCGAAGATCGGCTAGAGCCCTCCGTCATCCGAAAGCTTGCGCAGCTTGTCGCCCAGCCGGGCATTCCGGCACTTCATGTCGCTCAGCGCCACGATCCGGTCTTCCTGCTGGTACAGGATTTCGAAAACCGTCCCGAAGATACCAACAAACGAGCAAAAAATACCAACAATTTACAAATATACACTGTTGTTTTTCCAGGTACCCTGGAGTTCGACCGCACTCCGAAGAAGTGAGATCTTGAAATGACATCCGGCGCCCTCCAGCGTATTGGAGGGAACTCTCGGATGCTATGCCGTAAGGGGGAATGGTGCCCAGGGGCGGAATCGAACCACCGACACTGCGATTTTCAGTCGCATGCTCTACCAACTGAGCTACCTGGGCACGCTCACCTTGCGGTGAGGACGCCGCTTATAGACAAAAACCCGGGCCCTGTCCAGACCCGGACGTCAGCATTTTTTCGTCAATCCTCATCGTTTTCATCGGCTCCGCCGGTGCCGGCCAGCGGTACGGTTTCATCGCCCGGCACCACATAGACATCGCTCAGCCAGCGATTGCAGTCGATCTTGACGCAGCGGGCCGAACAAAAAGGGCGGTGCTCCGCCTGGGGCGGCTTGCCGCAGATCGGACAGGCCGAACCGAAACCGGTTTTCACTGCATGCTTGGTCATCGTGGATCCTCGACTATTTCGTAAGCGGCGACATCCGGCGCGGCGCGGATCGGAAGCGGCCGGCCGAGACGCCGCGCCAGCTCGTCCAGGGCCGCCTGTTTGCCGAGCAAGGCCGCCGCCACCCGCGGGGCCGCCGCCAGCGCGATCTTCGCCTGCGGCCGGGCCAGCGCCGCGCGCCAGGCGGCGCGCAGGGCCTCCAGCCCGACGGTCTCGGGACTCCGCCGCGGCGCGCCTGCCTCCAGCATGATCTCGGCAAGGCTGGGACAGCGGCGGTCGCGGGTCATTTCGATCAGGCCGAGCGGCGTCACCCCCACCACATGGGTCGGCGTCGGGTCGCCGTCCACCGCCTGGCGCAATGCGGCGACCAGGCGGCCCAGGGCCTGGCGGTCCTTCACGGGAATGATATCGATCAGGATATGGCCGGCCAAGCCGCGCAGGCGGAGCTGCCGGGCGATTTCGGGAACGGCGGCCAGATTGGCGGCCAGAGGCGCCCCGCCGCCGCTGTCGACGTCGATGGCGGTCAACGCCGCCGTCGTCTCGATCGTCAGGGCCCCGCCGCCGGGCAGCGGGATCCGCGTCTCCAGGGCCTGATCGAGAGCCCCGCCGGCTTCGCGGTCGAAGACGCCCTCCTCGAAGCAGGCGTCGGCCAGCAGGCTCTTCGCCTCGGCCAGGGCCGAGCGGTCGTCGACGCGCAGGCGGCGAACGGTCGGATGGTCGGCCAGCAGCCGGGCCAGCGGCGGCGGTCCCGCCAATCGGGCCGGCGCCGCCGCCCCGGCCGCGGCGGCGGCGATTTCCTGCCAACGTCCTCGCAGCACGGCCAATTCGGCAAGCAGGGCGTCGTCGGGGGCCAGGGCGGCCTCGGTCCGCACCACCAACCCCTCGTCCGGCGCCAGCAGCGGCGCCAGCATCCTTCGCAGATGATCGCGCCGTTCGCCGTCGGCGATGCGCCGCGAGAGGGCGAGCCCGGCCCGGGCCGGCGTATAGGCCAGCAGCCGCCCCTGCAACGACGGCGCGGCGCTCAAGACCGCGCCCTTGCCGCCGCGCGCCGCCGCCGTCACCTGCACCAGGACGCCGGCCCCCTCGTCGTGGCCGACGCCCGGCGCCGCCAGGAACCCGGCCTGCGGTTCACCGATCTCGACGAAAGCCGCATTGAGGGCCCGATTGACGCTCAAGACCCGGCCCAGCACGAAATCGCCGGCCCCGAGGCGACCGCGATCGATGCGGAATTCGACCGGAACGCCCTGGCTCAGCAAGGCAAATCGGCGCTCGCCGGGCCCCGAGGAGACGAGAATCTCGTCAACCGGCGCCATAACCGAGCCCATGCAGCAATCCATGGGTCTCATGGAGCGCCAGACCGACGACGTTGGAGTAGGAACCGATGAGCTGGCGGACGAAAATCGCCGCGCGGCCCTGGATGGCGTAGCCGCCGGCCTTGCCCCGCCATTCGCCGGAGGCCAGATAGGCCTCTTTCTCGGCGAGGTCCAGGCATTTGAAGGTCACCGTGGTGGCGACCAGCCGTTTGACCCGCCGCCCGTCGGGCCCCACCAGGCAGATCCCGCCCAGCACCCGGTGGCGCCGGCCGGACAGCAGCCCGAGACAGGCCTCCGCCTGGACCAGGTCTTCCGCCTTGGGAAGAATCCGCCGGCCGCAGGCCACCACCGTATCGGCGGCCAGCACGAAGGCGCCGGGGTGCCGGAGCGCGACGCTTTTCGCCTTGGCCTCGGCCAGGCGCAGGGCATGGGGGGCCGGCAATTCACGCGGCAAGGGGGTTTCGTCGAGATCGGCCGGATCGACGAGGTCGGGGATCACTCCGATCTGGGCCAGCAAATCCAGACGGCGCGGCGATGCCGAAGCGAGAACCAAAGAAGAGGAGATCGACGTCAAATCATTCAAACCAGACAGTGAAGGATGACCCTATACACAAAAGTTGCATCGCGCCGGAAGGTTGAAGAGCAACACGGACGACCACGGATGAACGCGGATCTGCACCGCAGGCATTGTGCGCGTCTTCCAGTACGATGGAGTGAGGAGGGGAAAATGCCTGCGTCGCCTCTTATCCGTGACCATCCGTGGAAATTCGCGTCCATCCGTGTTGCTATGACATACTGCGAGCGACAGGAAAATCGTGGCCGATGGCGCGCCTGATAAGTGACCGCCCCCGGAAATTTGGTCAAGCGTTTTAACGCTCACACCGCCGCCGCGACCAGCGGGAACCGCTGCAGGATATGGCGGGACAACTGGTCGCGGACCTGCCGATAGACGGCCAGGCGGGTTTCGCGGCTGCCCTCGATCATCGAAGGATCGAGGGTGTTCCAGAACTCGACGTCGCAGGCCATGGTGCGGGTCATCTCCACCGCGTGATGCTGCGCCTCGGGTGAAAGCGAAATGACCAGGTCGAAGCTGGAATCCTCCAGTTCATCGAAACTGGTGGCCTGATGACGGGAAATGTCGATGCCGATCTCGTCCATCACGGTGACGGCGAAAGGATCGAGCAGCCCCTTGTGAACGCCGACCGAACGCACCCAGACGCGACGGCCGTGAAAATGCCGCATCAGCGCCTCGGCCATCGGCGAACGAATGGCGTTCATCGTACAGGCAAACAGAACCGCGGATGGAAGATCGCCCTGCGTCACCCTCCTACCCCCGGATATGCAGAACGCAGATGAGGGTAAACAGCCGCCGGGCCGTTTTCAAATCGATCTCCAGCTTGTCGGCCAGCCGTTCGCGCAGCAGGGCCGAGCCCTCGTTGTGCAGGCCGCGCCGCCCCAGGTCGATCGCCTCGATCTGCGAGGGCGTCGAATGCTTGATCGCCCCGTAATAACTTTCGCAGACGATGAAATAATCTTTGACGATGCCGCGAAACGGCGCCAGGGGCACCGCCACCTCGGTCAGCGGATCGCCCGCTTCGGAGCGGATGTCGAAGACCAGCCGGTTGTCGATCAGGGAAATATGCAGGGAATAGGGCCCGCCCGCGTCGCCGATGGGGTGGAAATAATTGTCTTCCAGCAGGTCGTAGATGGCGATGGCGCGTTCATGCTCGACCTCGGGCTTGCGCCGCACGAAGGTCTTTTCGTCCAGTTGGACGTGGATCAGGCGATGCCGGCGATCCTCGCCACTCACTCTGCCCTCGGAATATTGATCCTGAGCGCCACCGACAACCCGTGCGCTCCCAAACCCTCGGCCTCGGCCAGGGTCACCGCCGCCGGACCGATCCGGTGCAGGGCCGCGGCATCGCAGCCCAGGAGGGTCGTCCGCTTCATGAAGTCCTGGACGCCGAGGCCCGACGAAAAGCGCGCGCTGCGCGCCGTCGGCAGCACATGGTTGGGACCGCCGACATAATCGCCGATCGCCTCGGGCGTATAGCGGCCCAGGAAGATGGCGCCGGCATTCCGAACGCGCGCCGCGAATGCTTCCGGATCGGCCACCGCCAGTTCCAGATGCTCGGGCGCGATGCGGTCGACCAGGGACGGCGCCGCATCGAGCGTGTCGACCTGGATGATCGCCCCGTGGCGGTCCCAGCTTTCGCGGGCGATGGCGGCCCGCGGCAGCCTGGCCAGATGACTTTCGACGGCGGCCGCCACGGCACGGCCGAAGGCCGCGTCGTCGGTGATCAGGATCGACTGCGCCGCCGTGTCGTGCTCGGCCTGGCTCAACAGATCGGCGGCGATCCACGCAGGGTCGTTCTGCCCGTCGGCGACCACCAGGATCTCGGAGGGACCGGCGATCATATCGATGCCCACCGTGCCGAAGACCTGCCGCTTGGCGGCCGCCACATAGGCATTGCCGGGACCGACGACCTTGTCGACCGCCCGGATGGTCTGCGTGCCGTAGGCCAGCGCCGCGACGGCCTGGGCGCCGCCGACGCGATAGATCTCGTCGACGCCGGCGATCCGGGCGGCGGCCAGGACCAGCGGATTGAGCTTGCCGTCGGGGGTCGGCACCACCATGACCAGACGTTCGACCCCGGCGACCTTGGCCGGCAGGGCGTTCATCAGCACCGACGACGGATAGGAGGCGGTTCCCCCCGGCACGTAGAGACCGACGGCGGCCAGCGGCGTCCAGCGATAGCCCAGGCGAACGCCGGCGGCATCGGTGTAGCGCAGGTCCTGGGGCTTCTGCCGACGATGGAAATCCTCGATGCGGCCGGCCGCCAGACGAAGCGCCGCCAGCGTTTCGGGCGAACAGGCGGCCAGGGCCGCCGTGACCTCCTCCGCCCCGACGGCCAATCCGGCGGCCTCGAGGTCCAGGCGGTCGAAACGCCGGGTATAGTCGAGCAGCGCGGCGTCGCCGCGGGTGCGCACCGCTTCGAGGACGTCGGCGACCACGGCATTGACGTCGGCCGAAGTCTCGCGCTTGTCGTCGAGCAGGGCGGCGAAGGCCGGCTCGAAATCAGGGCCCCTAGCGTCCAGGTTACGCGGCATCGGCGGCCTCGCGGAAACGTTCGATCCAGCCCGACAGTTCCTGCGGGCGGGTCTTGAGGGCGGCCCGATTGACGATGAGGCGCGAGCTGACGTCGGCGATATGCTCGATTTCGACCAGGCCGTTGGCCTTCAGGGTCGAGCCGGTCGACACCAGATCGACGATGCGCCGGCACAGGCCCAGGCTGGGCGCCAGTTCCATGGCGCCGTTCAGCTTGATGCATTCGGCCTGGACGCCCCGCCGGGAAAAATGCCGGGCGGTGATGGCCGGATATTTGGTGGCGATGCGGATATGGCTCCAGCGGCTGGGATCGTCGGAACCGGCCAGGTCGGCCGGTTCGGCCACGGCCAGCCGGCACAGGCCGATCTTCAGATCGAGCGGCGCATAGATCTCGGGGTAGTCGAATTCCATCAGCACGTCGTTGCCGGCGATGCCGATCTGCGCGGCGCCGAAGGCGACGAAGGTCGCCACGTCGAAGGCCCGCACCCGGATGATGTCGATATGCGGATGGTTGGTGGAAAAGCGCAGCGCCCGCGATTTCGGATTGTCGAAGTCGGCTTCGGGCTCGATGCCGGCGGCGCGCACCAGCGGCATCGCCTCGTCGAGAATGCGCCCCTTGGGCAGGGCCAACACCAATTTCTGCGGATCGCTCACTTTATCGTCCACTTGTTGAGAAGCTTGTATTTATAGGGATTCCCCTCCGCACCGCAAGGCGCGTGGCGCGGCATCAGCCATCCAAAAGCGTGAGAAGAGAATTCACCACGGAGACACAGAGAACACAGAGAAGAAGGAAAAAGCCATCGATTCCAAGCTTTGGCCGGGATAACCGGGGCATCGTCATTGCTTCGCTGCGCTCGCAATGACGGTCATAAACGATGCGACCATCTGCCCTTCCCTTGCCCCAATACGTTTCCCTCTGTGTTCTCCGTGTCTCCGTGGTGAATTTCCATCAGCCCGGCGCTGGCTCACTCGGCCGGGGAGCCGTCCTTGACGCGTTCGATCTCGGCGCCGCAGGCGGCCAGTTTCTCCTCGACGCGCTCGTAACCCCGGTCCAGATGATAGACGCGGTTGACCAGGGTTTCGCCTTCGGCGGCCAGCCCGGCCAGGACCAGGGACACCGAGGCCCTGAGATCGGTGGCCATCACCGGGGCGCCCGACAGCTTCGGCACGCCGCGGATGATCGCCGAAGCCCCGTGCACATTCACCCGGGCCCCCATGCGCGACAATTCCGGCACATGCATGAAGCGGTTCTCGAAGATGGTCTCGGTGATCATGCTGGCGCCGTCGGCGGTGGCCATCAGGGCCATCAATTGCGCCTGCATGTCGGTCGGGAAACCGGGATAAGGCTCGGTCATGATGTCGACGCCGCCGATCCGGCGGCCGTCGGCGTCGATGCGCACGCCGCGCGGCGTCTCGGTGATGAGGACGCCGCTTTCGATCAGCACCTTCTCCACCGACTGCATCAGATCGCGCCGGGCGCCGACCAGTTCGATGTTGCCGCGGGTGATGGCGGCGGCCACCGCATAGGTGCCGGTTTCGATACGGTCCGGCAGCACCGAATATTGGGCGCCGTGCAGGCGTTCGATCCCCTCGACGCGGATGGTGGGCGTGCCGATTCCGCTGATCTTCGCGCCCATGGCGACCAGGCAATGGGCCAGGTCGCAGACCTCGGGCTCCCGCGCCGCATTGGCGATGACCGTTTCGCCGTCGGCCAGCGAAGCCGCCATCAGAATGTTCTCGGTGCCGCCGACGGTCACCTGGGGAAAGATCACCTCGCCGCCCTTGAGCCGGCCGGCCGGCACCGCGGCGATGATGTAGCCGCCCTGCACGTCGATCTTCGCCCCCATGACCTCGAGGGCCTTCAGATGCAGATCGACCGGCCGCGTGCCGATGGCGCAGCCGCCGGGCAGCGAGACCTTCGCCTGTCCGCAGCGGGCCAGCAGCGGGCCCAGCACCAGGACGGAAGCCCGCATCTTGCGGACCAGGTCGTAGGGCGCCGTGGTGTTGGTGATGTTGCCGGCATCGAGTTCGAGCACCCGCCCGGTCGGCCCACCGTTCGCCGCATGGCCGTTCAGCGACATGGAAACGCCATGCTGGCTCAGCAGATTGGCCATGGTGGTGATGTCGACCAGATGCGGCAGGTTGGACAGCGAAAGCGTCTGGTCGGTCAGCAGACAGGCCGGCATCAGGGCCAGCGCCGCGTTCTTTGCGCCGCCGACGGGAATCGCCCCCCTGAGGGGTGTGCCGCCGACGATCCGGATTTTGTCCATGAAGTCTTGTCCTGAAAAGATAAGGCCGTCTGGTGTCGGCCCGAACGGGAATCCTAAAGGCGTGGCAGGGTCACGCCGGTTTGCGCCTGATATTTGCCGGAACGATCGCGATAGGAGGTCTCGCAGGAACTGTCCGCCCTCAGGAAGATGAATTGGCAGGCGCCCTCGTTGGCATAGATCTTCGCCGGCAAGGGCGTGGTGTTGGAAAATTCCAGGGTGACGTGGCCTTCCCATTCGGGTTCCAGCGGCGTCACATTGACGATGATGCCGCAGCGGGCATAGGTCGACTTGCCCAGGCAGATGACCAGGACGTCGCGCGGAATGCGGAAATATTCGACGGTGCGGGCCAGGGCGAAACTGTTGGGCGGGATGATGCAGACCGGTCCGGCCCGATCGACGAAGCTCTTTTCCGAGAAATCCTTGGGATCGACCACCGCCGAATCGACATTGGTGAAGATCTTGAATTCCGGCGAAACGCGGGCGTCATAGCCATAGGACGACAGACCGTAGGAGATCACCCCTTCCCGCTGCAGCTTTTCGGTAAAGGGCTCGATCATGCCGTGATCGACGGCCATGTCGCGGATCCAGTGGTCGGGCATAACGGGCATTGGGAGGCTCCCCTGCAAATCCCCGCCGATGCGGAGATGACGCTGGTGGTCCTTGTAGCGCAGGAGCCCTTCGGCCCACAAGAACTTGTGTCGCGGAAGGCGACGGCGTGCCCTCCCTGCCCTATTCCTCTTCGGGAGCGGCGTCGGCAGGCGGAACGGGCGCATCGGTCCGCGCCCGGCTTTGCGCCTTGCGCCGCAGCAGATTGGCCCGCAAGGCCTCGGCCTGGCGCTGGCGCTTTTCCTCGGCCTGACGCTTGACCTTATCGCCCCTGCTTTCGCCGGGGTCGTCTTTTCCCGTGGTTCCGTCCTTGCCCATAACGCTTCCCGATCGCCTCGCTGCCCGGTCGCCACTGTGCGAAGCCCGGGCCCGTCCGTCAACCGGTTCTCCGGCAAACGGATAAGGATCGCCCCGCAAATGCGCTTGCATCCCCGGGCGCCCTGTGGCATGAAGTGCGCCTCTTCGTTCCGGCGGACATGCGGCCGGATGACCGAAATGAAATGCTGTCGTAGCTCAGGGGTAGAGCACGTCCTTGGTAAGGACGGGGTCGGAGGTTCAATTCCTCTCGACAGCACCATTTTCCCTCAGAAAAATCAAAACCTTGCAGATGCCTCCCGAAGAGGCGCACTGCATCCGCTTTCCCGGGCGAGAAGCCTGTCCGGGAAAGGCAGAATCTGGCCGCCAACATGAACGTGGTCGCCTCGCCTCGTTGTCGCAGCGCGGCCCCCCATCCGCAAACACACACCCGTAGAGCCTCATCTTATTTAATGTTATTCTTATATCATTAAATAAGATCGTCTTCTCGCCTCACCAGTTAAGGTTTCCCCATGCGCCGGGATGAACTTTGCGAACCAATCCGCCGCCGCCTTACCCGGCTGCCAGAACCATACAACAGCCATTACGGCGTCGTTCCGCCTCCACCCCCGGAAGACACGATCGACCTCGGCCCGGGCTGGTCACGCTACGAGGCCGCCCTCGCCGCGCTCGGCCGCCTCAAGCAGCTTTCCCAAGGCCTACAGGACCAATACCTGATCAGCCGTATGCTCACCCGCCGCGAAGCCGTCAGCAGTTCCTCCATCGAAGGTACCTACAGCACACTCGACGAATTGCTGTCCATCGAGGAGACCGAGGACGACCAAGCGACAACAGCCGCCAAGCAAGTCCGCAGCTACGCGCTCACCCTCGACACGCTGGTGCCCGAAGCCGGAAACCGTGGTCCGACCTACTTCACCGAAGACCTTATCCGGCGTCTCCACCGGGCGGTAATGGCCGACGATTCGGCCTACCGCGGCACACCCGGCGAATTTCGGGATCACGTCGTATGGATCGGCGGTGGCGGTGATATCGCCTACTCGATCTACAACCCGCCTCCCCCCGATCAGGTTCGGCCCTGCCTCCTCGACACCGTCGACTACCTGCAATGCCAAGGCATGCAGGCGATGACGCAAGGCCTGATCATCCGCATGGCGGTTTCGCATGCCCATTTCGAATCGGTCCACCCGTTCGCAGACGGCAACGGCCGCACCGGACGCCTGTTGCTGCCGCTGATGATGGCGGCCGACCAACAGGTGCCGCTTTACCTCTCGCCCTATATCGAGGCCAACAAGGTCCCCTATTACGCCGCCCTCAAGGCCGCGCAGCAACGGCTCGAGTGGCCGGCGATCATCGGCTTCATCGCCGACGCCGTCGTCAACACCGTCGACGAACTCGCCACGTCCAAAAGCGCTCTCGCCGCGCTCACCAAGCTATGGCGGTGGCGCCGACCGTTCCGCGCCGGCTCCGCGTCCGTGCGCGCCTTGGCCATCCTCCCCTATTATCCTGTGGTGACCGTCGCCCGACTGGCCAAGTTGCTGGCGATCAGCTTCCCCGCCGCCAGCCATGCCGTCCACCAACTCGTTGAGGCCGGCATCCTGACGGAACGCACCGGCCACGCCCGCAACCGGCTGTTCGCCGCCCCCGAGGCGCTCTCGATCGTCAACCGGCCTTTCGGGGAACAGCCCGTCCTGCCCTCACGGTAAACCGTGTCGGAAGCGTTCGCCCGCTCGTGCATCTTGGCATGCCGATGCGCATACGGACCGTAGGCGGGTGGAAAAGCCTGAGCATGGTGGAGCGGTACGCAAACCTGATGCCGGCCGACCTCGTCCCGGAAATCTCACTCGTGTAGGGAGACATTGATGGCTGAACCAGCGGAACGGATGAAGGCGATGCGTAATCGCCGGCGGGCGGATGGACTCCGCGAACTGCGGCTTTTCGTGCCCGACGCGCGAGCGAAGACGATACGCGAGCGGGTGGCGCGGCAAGTGGCCCAGCTTTCCATCGCGTCCGAGCGCGACGCCCTGAATTGGATCGAAACGGTATCCGAGTTTGATGAAACGCGGTGATGTGATGACGGCGCCTGGTGCCCAGACCGATGAAATCGCCACCGCAGGCCGATCCAATCCGCCACCTGAGTCCGATTGAAAGCGCCACCTGAGTCCGATGATTTCGCCACCCCCGAACCGAAGGCTTCGAACACCGCCAGGTGAGCGGTCGCTGCTGACGGGGCGGACTGTATTGTGGTGCGTATTGATAAGTCAACGACTTATTTATGGCAGGTTTAACGCG
>JAATGN010000307.1 GCA_015654615.1 Rhodospirillales bacterium | reverse complement strand
TTTTTCGGCCAGGTAAATCAGGATCGCCCCCGATTCGAACAGGGCGAAAGGCTTGCCGGCCGGGCCCCGCGGATCGACGATGGCGGGAATCTTGTTGTTGGGGCTGATCGCCAGGAAATCGGGTTCGAATTGCGCGTTCTTGCCGATGTCGACGGGATGCACCCGATAGGGCAAGCCCACCTCTTCCAGCATGATGGAAACCTTGCGGCCGTTCGGCGTCGCCCAGGTGTAAAGATCGATCATCGCGTCATCAACTTTCCGCATGTCCGGCCACCGGGTGCTCCCCGGACCTTTTCCATCATCGTCAAAGGCCGGCCCCACCGTCAACGCCCATTCTCAAAGGAAGTCTTTCGTCCCCGGGGCCAGGCGCCGAAAGACCAGGGACAAGGTCACGGCGAACAGAATGGTGGAGACCGTGCTGCAGCAGGCCGCCAGCAGCGCCCCGGTCAACGGCAGGGTGTCGACCAGAAACCGCAAGAGGACTTGCGGCAACCAACCGCTGAACCACACCGGAATGAGGATCAGGCAAAGCCGCAGCACGTTGCCCTTGAGCAATCCCGCCGCGTCGCCCAGCGTCAGTTTCCGGCCGATGGCGGCCGCCGGAAAGATCAGAAAATAACGGCAGGAGAAGACCATGATGCCGGCGACCGCCAGCAGCCTCAAGAAAAACAGCACGATCACCGAAGACCCCGGGCTATCCTTCATCACGACGGCGATCACCGTCGCCGAAAAGCCCAGCAGCAAACCGATCGGCACAGCCACCAGCAGCAGCATCGGCAGCATGCGGAATCCCGACCAGAAGAACAGCCATTCCTCGCGGCGCAAGGTCAATCCGGCCCGCGCGCCCGGGCCTTGCAGCACCAGGCGGTGAACGCTGGTCATCACGGGCAGATTGACGAAACCCAGGACGATCGTCACCAGCAACGCCAGGATCAGCCGGCCGGGTTGCGGCGCATCGTCCGGGGCGGCGGCCATCCCGTCGACCAGGAGGAATTGCCCGGTCATCGCCACCAGCGTCAACCAGCCGAAACGGGAAATGGCCGGCATCAGAAACCGGAGCGTCGCCAAGGCTTCGACGACCGTCGCGACGACCGGAAGCTTTTCGGCCATTCCCGCCCCCTTCCGAGTGATCCGACCCCGCCTCGCCCGACGCGGCATAAAGAAGATTACGATCCGCGGATGACGCAGACAGACGCAGATAATACCACCGTCATTGCGAGCGCAGCGAAGCAATCCAGTCCCGCCCCAGTTCTGGATTGCTTCGCTGCGCTCGCAATGACGACCGGTTGGCCGAACGAAACTACCCCAGCTTTTTCTTCAGGATCTCGTTCAGCAGCGCCGGGTTGGCCTTGCCGCCGGTGGCCTTCATCACCTGGCCGATGAAGAAGCCGAACAGCTTGTCCTTGCCGGCCCGATATTCCGCCACCTTGTCGCCGTTGGCGGCCAGCACGGCCTCGATCGAAGCCTCGATGGCCCCGGTATCGGTGACCTGCCGCAAGCCTTTTTCGGCCACGATGTCGGCCGGGGTCTTGCCGCTTTCCACCATCAGCTCGAACACTTCCTTGGCGATGCGCCCCGAGATGGTGTTGTCGGCGATCAGATCGATCAATCCGCCCAGGTTGGCGGCGCTGACCGGCGGATTGTCGATGGTGCGGCCCAGACGGTTCATCGCCGCCGCGAAATCGCCCATCACCCAATTGCAGGCCAGCTTGGGATCGCGGCCCCCCTTCTTATCCCCATGGGCCACGGTCTCGAAGAAATCGGCGGTCGCCTGTTCGGCCACCAGCAGACCGGCGTCATAGGGCGACAGCTGATAGTCGCGGATGAAGCGGTCCTTCTTCTCGTCGGGCAGTTCCGGCAGGCCGGCCTTGATGGCGTCGACATAGCCTTGTGTCAGAGTGAGCGGCAGCAGATCGGGATCGGGGAAATAGCGATAGTCGTGGGCGTGCTCCTTGCTCCGCATCGAGCGGGTCTCGCCCTTGGCGGAGTCGAACAGGCGGGTCTCCTGCACCACCGTGCCGCCCTCTTCGTAAAGGTCGATCTGGCGGCGCGCCTCATATTCGATGGCCTGCTGGAGGAAGCGGATCGAATTCAGATTCTTGATCTCGGCCCGCGTGCGATAGGGCTCGCCGGCCTTCCTGACCGAGACATTGGCGTCGCAGCGCATCGAGCCTTCGGCCATATTGCCGTCGCAGGTGCCCAGATAGCGCAGGATCGAGCGCAATTTGGTCACATAGGCGGCGGCCTCCTCGGGGCTGCGCATGTCGGGCTTGGAGACGATCTCCATCAGGGCGACGCCCGAGCGGTTCAAGTCGATGAAGGATTTGCTCGGATGCTGGTCGTGCATGCTCTTGCCGGCGTCCTGCTCCATATGCAGCCGCTCGATGCCGACCGTTCGCGTCGAGCCGTCGGGCATGTCGAGAATGGCCTCGCCCTCGCCGACCACCGGATATTCGTACTGGCTGATCTGATAGCCCTGCGGCAGGTCGGCGTAGAAATAGTTCTTGCGGGCGAACACCGAGGTCAGATTGATCTTGGCCTTCAACCCCAGCCCGGTGCGCACCGCCTGTTCGATGCAATGCTCGTTGATCACCGGCAGCATGCCGGGCATGGCGGCGTCGACCAGCGAGACCTGGGTGTTGGGCTCGGACCCGAAATCGGTGGCGGCGCCGGAAAACAGCTTGGATTTGCTGGTGATCTGGGCATGCACCTCCAGCCCGATGACCAGTTCCCAATCCCCCGTCTCGCCCTGAATAACGTAGCTCATCGTCTTGATTCCTCAAACGCCGGCCGGCACGGCCTGGAAGCCGGCGGACCGTTCCATCACCTCGGCGACCTTCAGGACCGTCTCCTCGTCGAAGGGACGGCCGATCAGTTGCAGGCCGAGCGGCAGGCCGTCGGCCGACAGGCCGGTCGGCAACGACAGGCCGGGCAATCCGGCCAGGCTGGTCGGAATGGTGAAGACGTCGTTCAGCCACATGGTCACCGGATTGTCGTCGGTCTCGCCGAGCCCGAAGGCGGCCGACGGCGCCGTCGGCGTCAGGATCACGTCGACCGTCTCGAAGGCCTTGGCGAAATCGTCGGCGATCAGCCGGCGGACTTTCTGCGCCTTGATGTAATAGGCGTCGTAATAACCGGCCGACAGCACATAGGTGCCGATCAGGATGCGCCGGCGGACTTCCTTGCCGAAACCGGCCGCCCGCGTCTTGGCGTACATCTCGTCCAGGGTCTTGCCCTCGACGCGCAAGCCGTAACGCACGCCGTCGTAGCGCGCCAGGTTCGAGGAGCATTCGGCCGGCGCCACGATGTAATAGGTCGGCAGGGCATATTTGGTGTGCGGCAGGCTGATGTCCACCGGCGTGGCGCCGGCCGCCTTCAGCATGGCGATGCCATCCTCCCACAGCCTGGAGATTTCGTCGGACAGGCCATCCGGCCGATACTCCCGAGGGATTCCGACCTTCAACCCGCGGATGTCGCCGGTCAGGGCCGCTTCGAAATCGGGCACCGCGACCTTGGCCGAGGTCGAATCCTTGGGGTCGTGGCCGACCATCGAGCCCAGCATGATCGCCGCGTCGCGGACCGTCCGCGTCATCGGCCCGGCCTGGTCGAGCGACGAGGCGAAGGCGACGATGCCCCAGCGCGAACAGCGGCCATAGGTCGGCTTGATGCCGACCAGGCCGCAGAAGGCCGCCGGCTGGCGGATCGAGCCGCCGGTATCGGTCCCGGTGGCCGCCAGCACCAGGCGCGCCGCCACCGCCGCCGCCGAACCGCCCGACGAGCCGCCCGGCACCAGTTGGACCGAGGGATCGGATTTGCGTTTCCAGGGATTGATCACCGGTCCGAAGGCCGACGTCATATTGGACGAGCCCATGGCGAATTCGTCGAGCGCCGTCTTGCCCACGACCACCGCGCCGGCTTTCTTCAAATTGGCCGAAACGGTCGATTCGTAAGGCGGCACGAAATTTTCGAGGATGCGCGAACAGGCGGTGGTCCGGACGCCTTCGGTGCAGAACAGATCCTTCATGCCGATCGGCAGGCCCTCCATGGCCCCGGCCTCGCCTTTGGCCAGCCTGGCATCGGACTGTTCGGCCCGATCGAGGGCCAGCTCCGGCGTCTCGGTGACGAAGGCGTTGAGGCCGCGCGCCTTTTCCATGGCGGCCAGATGCGCCCTGGTCAGTTCGACGGCGGTGAAGCTTTTGGCCTTGAGGCCGTCGCGGGCCGCGGCCAGGGTCAATTTGGTCAGATCGGTCATGGCCGTTATTCCACCACCTTGGGAACGATGAAAAAGCCGTCGTGGGATTCCGGCGCGTTGGCCAGCACCAGGGACTGACAATCGCCGTCGGTCACGACGTCGGCGCGGCGCGGCAGTTCCATATGCGCGACGCTGGTCATCGCAGCGACGCCGTCGGTGTTCACCTCGGCCAATTGCTCGACGAATTGCAGGATGTTCGACAGTTCGCCGGCCAGATGGTCCAGTTCGTCTTCGCGAACCTCGAGGCGCGCCAGAGTGGCGATGTTCCTGACGGTGGCTTTGTCCAATGACATGGGATGTTGATCTCCGGCCGGCGGCGTAGCCGGCCCGAACGATCGATCGGGCCGGCAACCTCAGGCTTTTCCAGGGAAATTGCCAAGATGCCGGAAGTTAGCATCGCCCCGGTCCAGGTGCAACCCTGGCCGGGCCGCCCGCCCGAGGCTCCTGGGTAATTCCCGAATCTGGTTTCGCTCGCCGCGAGCCTCTATCATCGGTCACTCTCGGCGCTCGATCCCTTCGGTCGTGCCACATCCACAGGACATCCGAGTGATGGGAACGACGGAAGGCCGCGGCTGGATTATCCGGATGGAAGGCACCAAAGCGGTGACTGCGCTCTCCGGCGATTGGCGGGCCTGTGCGGACGGCGTCGAAACCGACGCGGCGGGCCGGATCATCAAGACCGGGGCGCGCACTCTCGCCTTCGACAGCACGGGACTGGGACGCTGGGACAGCGCGCTCATCGCCTTTCTGGCGAATTTGCGCGACGCCGCGCAAAACGCCGGCCTCGCCTTCGACGACGCCGGCCTTCCCGATTCGGCCCGGCGGCTGCTGGCGCTGACCACGGCGCCGGCGGCCGCCCCGTCGCCGGCGGCGAGACCGCCGCTGCTCGATCGCCTCGGGTTGTGGGCGATCTCGCTTTATGACGAGGCGACGGAGGTCGCCGCCCTTCTCGGCAATACCGTCCTGCGCGGCCAGGCCGCCTTGCGGGGCCGTTCGGCGATGCAGGGCGGCGATTTCCTGAATTGCCTGCGCGACGCCGGCCCCGCCGCCCTGCCGATCGTCACCGTCATCAATATCCTGGTCGGCGGCATCCTCGCCTTCGTGGGCGCCGTCCAGCTGCGGCGCTTCGGAGCCGACATCTATGTCGCCAGCATGGTCGGCATCGCCGTGGTCCGCGAGATGGCGGCCCTGATGACCGCGATCATCCTGGCCGGCCGCACGGGCGGCGCCTATGCCGCCAACATCGCGACGATGCAGGGCAACGAAGAAATCGACGCCTTGCAGGCCGTCGGCATTTCCGTCTTCGATTACCTCGTGCTGCCTCGGGTCCTGGCGCTGACCGGAATGATGCCGATCCTTTACCTCTACGGCTGCGCGGTCGGCATCTTCGGCGGCTTCCTGGTCGCCATCGCCACATTGAATCTCTCGCCGATCGGCTTCCTCGAGGAAACGCGTTCGGCGCTCGAGGCGAGCCAGTTCGTCCTCGTCCTCGCCAAGAGCCTGGCCTTCGGCGCCCTGATCGCCATCGCCGGATGCCGCGTCGGATTGCGGGCCGGCCGCAGCGCCGCCGACGTCGGCCAGGCCGCGACGACGGCGGTGGTCGCCGGCGTCGTCGGCGTCATCGCGCTCGATGCGATTTTCGCCATCTGCGCCAATGCGTTGGGGATCTGACCGATGACCGCTCGCTCCGCCGCGCCGAAACTGGTGGTCGAGGGTCTTTCCATCGGATTCGGCGATCGCATCGTCCAGCGCGATCTTTCGTTCGAGGTGGCGACCGGCTCGATCTTCGCCGTCATGGGCGGCAGCGGCTGCGGAAAGAGCACCCTGCTCAAGGCGATGATCGGCCTTCTGCGCCCGACGGCCGGCGCCATCCAGGTCGGCGACGAGGATTATTGGGCGGCCAGCGACGAACGCCGGGCCGAGATCGGCCGGCGCTTCGGCGTCCTTTTCCAAAGCGGCGCGCTGTGGAGTTCGCTGACCGCGGCCGAGAATGTGGCGCTGCCCCTCAGAATGCTGACCCGCCTCGACGACGACTCGATCGGCCTGCTCGTGCGCACGAAGCTGTCCCTGGTGGGCATGGGGGCGGCGGGCGACACCATGCCGGCCGACTTGAGCGGCGGCATGCGCAAACGCGCCGGCCTGGCTCGGGCGCTGGCCCTCGACCCGGACATCCTGTTCTTCGACGAGCCCTCGGCCGGACTCGACCCCATCACCGCCAAGCGCCTCGACGACCTGATCCTGGAATTGCGCGACGGCTTCGGAACCACCGTGGTGCTGGTCAGCCACGAATTGCCGAGCCTTCTCGGGATCTGCGACGACGGAATTTTCCTCGATGCCGAAACCAGGACGGCGATCGCCCACGGTGCCCCCCGGACACTGCGCGACGACTGCCGCCACCCGACGGTGCACGCCTTCATGAATCGCGAACGGCCGCCGGGCGATCAGGGGACTGCGGGAGACAGACGAGCATGATCAAAGCCAAACCCGCCGTCGTCGGCGGCTTCATCCTGGGCGGCCTGGCCCTCGCCGTCGCCGTCGTCCTGCTGTTCAGCGGCCGGCAGCTGTTCAGCACGACCGTGCATGCGGTGGTCTATTTCCAGGAATCGGTGGCCAATCTGGAAATCGGGGCGCCGGTGACCTTTCGCGGCGTCCGCGTCGGCACGGTGACGCGGATCGCGGTGACGCTCAATATGACCGATCTCACGGCGCGCATTCCGGTTTACCTCGATCTCGACCCCTCGAAGGTCTTCCTGAAGACCAATGGGGCGGCACAAGCCGAAACGAGCTTCGACCGCCTGCTGAAGGCCGGCCTGCGGGCCCAGCTCGATATGCAAAGCCTGGTCACCGGCCAGCTTCGGGTCGACCTCGACCTCGAGCCGAACACGGCGGCGGTGAAGGTCGGCGGCAATACCGACAGACCCGAGATCCCGTCCGTTCCCTCGAAACTCAAGACCCTCGAAGGGGCGATTTCCGAACTTCCCTTGAAGGAAATCACCGAAAACGCCCGTCAGGCCCTGGCGGCCATGCAGCATGTGTCGGAGGAACTGGCGGTGGGGATCGGGCCGCTGGCCGACAGCCTCAAACAGACCCTGGATGCCGCCCATGTCACCTTGGAGGACATCGACCGGCTGGCGGTCGACGGAAGGCAGCAACTGGCCGCGAACGGCGACCGGCTCGAGCGCGTCCTGGCCTCGACGGATCGGACGATGCACCAGGCCGAGACCTTGATGGTCTCGCTGAACAGCATGACGACGCCGGACTCGCAGATCCGCGGCGACCTCCAGGCCGCGTTGCGCGATCTGGCGGCCAGCGCCAGTTCCCTCCGGGGATTTTCCCGTGAAATCGAACGAGATCCGAGCGCCATCCTGAGCGGAAGGACGAACCGATGACCGCGTTGTTCCGCCGGGGCCTGACCATGGCCTGCCTGACGGCGCTGCTCGCCGGCTGCGGATTCGCCTCGCCGCCGCCCAGGACCTATGTGCTCGGCACCCCGGCGACGGAGACCGCCGGCATCCGCTCGCAAGCGGACCTGCCCATCCTCGAATTGAGGACGGTGTCGGTGCCCGATTATCTCGACACCAGCGACATTCTCCGCCGCGTCGGGCCGAACGAGGTGATCGCCAGCCCGGCCGGACGGTGGGGCGAGCGCCTGTCGGTCGGCCTGACCCAGGCCCTGGCCGCGGCGCTGGCCAGCCGAATGCCGGATGTGGCGATCGACACCGACCCCGCCCCCGAAGCGGCGCGCCGGCTTTTCGTCGACGTCGAAAGGCTCGACATCGGAGGCGACGGTCAATGCCTGATGGTGGCGCGCTGGCGGGTCATGCCGACCAACGGACTGGCGGCCTTGGCGAAAGAGCAGGCCACCTTCCATGAGACGGCCGCCGCGACCGACGACGCCGCCCTGGCGGCGGCCGTGACGCGGGTGGTCGATCATCTGGCGGAGCAGATCGTCCTGACGATGCCCGCCGCGCCGGCGCGGCGCGCCAACTAGAGCGCGATGCCTTAAATCGGCATCACGCTCCGGCTTTTCTTGATGTCCCTCGCCGGGCGCCCGCCTCCGCGCGCTTGGCCGCGGCCTCAATGGCCGCTCTTAAGGACCCGTTATAGAGTTAACCTCAGTGGCACCGCCGTCCCTGCCGGTGGAAAAGACTCCGCCGCGCCAGCGGCGGACACCGGCGGGGACGCCGGTGCCACTTTTCCTTATTCATTCAGGGCGGGGCGGCCGCCGCTCGTT
>JAATGN010000327.1 GCA_015654615.1 Rhodospirillales bacterium | reverse complement strand
GCCGGAGCCTGTCAACCGTCTTTTTCCTTAATTTCGGAAACAACCAAACCCGCCTCCGAAACCTCCCCGCAACACCCCTCAAGGCCGCTGCGGAGGCCGGGTTCTAATGCCTTACTCAAAGCATGTCAACCGGCTTTCGTCATATTTCGGAAACAATCAAATCCCGCTTCCAAAACATCCCGCAACACCCCTTGAGGCCGCTGCGGAGCGGCGGGTTCTAATGCCTTACTCAAAGCATGTCAACCGACTTCTTGCCTGCTTTTTCCGGCGGCCTCGGCCGGGCAATCCCTCGCGCGGACGCGACCGGGAATCAGGTTCTTTTAAGGAAACCGAAGCGGCCAGATGTCCGCTTGCCTTTTCCGGCCGAGCCTGAGATAACCAAAAACGTCAGGATTCGCGCCGTCTTTACAGGCCGAACCACGCATCATCGGGGGCCATGGCCGACTTCGGAAGACGACGCGGGGGACCGTCTGGACGACGATCCGAAGTCCGCAACTGCCCGGAAGCGCGCTTTCCCCGCCAAGACAGGCCGACCGGCATCTCCGCCGAACGGCTGACGCAACGGGAGGAAAAAACATGCGTTTTGGGCGAGCGACGTCCCGTCGGACGATAACCGCCACGACGCTGGTCGCCTTGGGCCTCGCCGCAGCGGTCGCCGTCAGCGGGCTGCCCCAGCGCATTTTCGATCGCCATCCGAAAACGGCGTCCCCCGCCCCCGCGCCGGCCGAGTCGGACAACGAAGCCGCCACCCTGGCCCGCACCATGCCCAAGGCCGACAGCGAGATCGAAGACCAGGCGACCCATCCCATCCAGACGGTGGTCGAAGCCGAACAGGGCGACACCTTGCTCGACCTTCTCTTGAAGGCCGGAGTCGAACGGAATGACGCCAACCGGGCCATCGACGCGCTGCGCGAGGTCTATAATCCGCGGGCCTTGCGGGTCGGACAGGAGGTGACCGTCACCTTCGAACGCCCGAGCGACGGCATCGGCACCGGGCCGTTCAACGCCGTCGCGCTGCAGGCCGACGCCGGGCGGCAGGTCTCGGCCAAGCGCGCCAAGGCCGGCTTTGCCGCCAGCGAAGTGAAACGCGAAGTCACCCGCCAATTGGCGCATTTCACCGGCACCATCAAGGGCAGCCTGTTCGAGGCCGCCGCCGCGCAGGGCGTTCCCCCCCCCATCCTGGTCGAGTTGATCCGGGCCTTTTCCTATGACGTCGATTTCCAACGCGACATCCAACCGGGCGACGTCTTCGAAGTGATGTTCGAACGCTTCGTCGACAAGAAGGGCCAGGTGGTGAGGGACGGCGACATCACCTTCGCCAAGCTGATCCTGTCGGGCGAAGCCATGCCGATCTATCGTTATGTCGATTCCAGCGGCGCCCCCGACTATTACAATCCATTGGGCGAGAGCGTGCGCAAGGCCCTGCTGCGCACCCCGGTCGACGGGGCGCGAATCAGCTCGGGCTACGGGATGCGCATGCATCCGATCCTGGGCTTTTCCAAGATGCACAAGGGCGTCGATTTCGCCGTCAGTTCCGGCACACCGGTCCTGGCCGCCGGCTCGGGCGTCATCGACTATGCCGGGGCCAACGGCTCCTATGGTTATTACGTGCGCATCAAGCACGATGCCCTGCATTCCACCGCCTATGCCCATCTCTCGCGCTTCGCCCAGGGCATCCGTACCGGCAAGCATGTGGCGCAGGGCCAGGTCATCGCCTTTTCCGGCGCCACCGGCCGCGCCACCGGCCCGCATCTGCATTACGAGGTGCTGGTCAAGAACGAGCAGGTCAATCCGATGAGCGTGAAGTTCCAGTCGGGCAACAAGCTGGCCGGCCGGGAGTTGCAGCGTTTCCTGAGCGTGACCAGGGAACAGGGCCAGCTGCTGGTCCAGACGCCGGTGACCAGCAAGGTCGCCCTGAACAAGGCCGACGGCCCCCACCCCAATTAAAAAATATCGCCCGGCCCTGCAATAAAGCCCCCTCGTCATCCGTCACTGTCGGTAACGAGCATCGATGCTCATTGCGAGGACAGCGATATGAACGAAACACCCTATGTGCATGCCTTCGACCTGATGTGGGAGCTGTTCCCCGAACCGGCCTTGCTGGTTCGCAAGGACCGTACGGTGGTCGCCGCCAATGCGCAGGCGCGCCGGATGGGCCGCCTGGAAGGCGGGAAATGCTTCGGTCTCGTGCCCGAAGGCGGCGGGAAAAGACATTGCCGGACCTGCAAGGCCGACCGGGCGTTGCATGGCCGCGTGGCGATCAGCGAGGTCAACCTCGATCTCGGCGCCCCGATCACCAGCTATTGGCTGCCGCTTCCCGAAGCGTCCGAGCTTTATGTGCATTTCGGTTTCGGCATCGCCGAACTTCTGGAAAACCAAGCGGCCGGCCTTTCGGCCCAGGATCGAGGATAACATCATGTTTCATGACTGCAGCGCCGACGGCCGCTGGTCGAAATGGCCCAAACCGCTCCGGATCGGCGGCCATATGGTCCTGGGATTGCTGGTCGTCGTCAGTTTCGCCGTGTTGTTCGGCTATGCGACGATGGTTCTGTGGAACGCCATCCTGCCGGAGATTTCATCCTTGCCCGCCGTGACCTTCTGGCAGGCGGTGGGCATCCTGCTGCTGGCGCGGCTGCTCACCGGGCGTTTTTCCCACGGTCATCGCGGCGGACGCTTCCGCCGCCGCCACGCCCATGGACCGGACCATTACGCCGAATGGTGGGAAACCGAAGGGCAAGCGGCGTTCAGCGCCTATCTGCGGCACAGCCGGAACGCACCGCCGCCCGGCGAGCCGCATGACCAATGATCCGGCGGGCAACCGGCACCGGCTGGTCGAGGTCTTCGGCCGCGATCGCCGGCGCCTGACCCGCTTCGTGCAGACCAGACTGTTCGGCGACGCCGGCGACGAGGCGGAGGACATCGTCTCGGATGTCGTCCTGCGCCTGTTCGAACGCGCCGACGTGCTGGCCCAGGTCGAAGACGTCACCGCCTATTTATACCGGGCCCTGGCCCATGCGGTCACCGATCTGTTCCGCCGGCGCCGGACCAGCCCCCTGGCCCCGGCCCCGTCGGAAGAGGACGGCATGGAGCCGGAATACGCCGATCCGGCCGCCGATCCGGAACGAAGCTTCGCCCAGGGCGAACAGCGCGAACGCATCGGCCGGGCGCTGGCCCGCCTGACGCCGGCCGAACGGGCGGTGTGGGTCGCCGTCGAAATCGAAGGTTGGAGCTTCCGGCAATTGGCCGAACGCTGGGACGAGCCCCTGGGCACCCTGCTGTCACGCAAGAGCCGGGCGACCAGGCGGCTGCGGGCCTTGTTGGCCGGCGAGGAGATCTGAATCCGGGTCCTTGGACGGCAGCGATCGAACCACCATGTCGTAAGCGGTGGCGGACGGACCGTCCGTCCGGGAAACGCCGGTTGGTGCCCCATGCGCCGTTGGCTCGTCCTTTTGCTTTTGTCGACGCTGGCAACGCCGGCCCGGGCCGCTCCGGCGGTCTATGAGATCGGGCCGTCCTCGACGAGGATCGGCTTCGCGGTCGACCTGCTCGACATTTCCACCGTCTCCGGGGCCTTCACGCGCTTCACCGGCAGGCTCGCCCTCGACCTGGACGCGCCGCAGGCCAGCCGGGTGGCGGTCAGCGTCGACACCCAATCCTTCGACATCGGCTGGGAGCCGGCCTACAGCCTGCTGCGCTCCGACGCCTATCTGGACGTCCTGCGCTGGCCGGCGCTGACCTTCGTCACCGAGACGGTCAGCCCGGTCGACGGCACGCATGTGCGGCTGGCCGGCGAACTGACCATCCGCGGCATCACCCGTCCGCAGACGCTGGACGCCGTGCTCGAGCAGCGGCACTGGGACCCCGAGGCCAAGGCCGAGGTCGCCGATTTCACGGTGACCGGCATCCTGCACCGCTCCGAATTCGGCATGGTCTCCGATTCATTGCTGGTCGCCGACGAGGTCAATCTGAACATCAAGGCCCGCCTGCAGCTGGCCGGGACGGAACCGGCGCCGTAGGGGAGACGGATTTCGGGCAACACGGACGGCCACGGATACACACGGATTGGAGGCCGAAAGGTGTGATCCATTCTTCGCACGGCAAGGAAGACAAAAGACGCGGAAAATGTCCGCGGCGCTTAGGGCTCGTTAAGCAATAATCGCGTCATGGCGCGTTCCGCCCTGGAAGAAAAGCGTCAGTGGCACCGGCGTCCCTGCCGGTGGAGAAAAAACTCCGCCGCGCCAGCGGCGGACACCGGCAGAGACGCCGGTGCCACTTTTCCTTATTCTTCCAGGACGGGTCGGCCGCCGGCCGGT
>JAATGN010000453.1 GCA_015654615.1 Rhodospirillales bacterium | reverse complement strand
CGTCATTGCGCGTTCCGCACCGACCGAGGTCGACCCTCCTGGGTGAAAATGCCGTCACTGCGAGCGCAGCGAAGCAGTCCAGGACAGCCTGGCCCTCTGGATTGCCGCGTCGCTTCGCTCCTCGCAATGACGGCGTTTTCTTGTTAGCGCGAGCGAAGCAATCCAGGATCCCACCGCCGTTGCTGGATTGCTTCGCTCCGCTCGCAATGACGCGGTTATTGTTTTACGGGCACTTACCGTCCCCGCCGGCATTCGGTTGGAAGAGGAGAGGTCTGCCGGCGGCGCTTTTCCATAATCCGTGTCCGTCCGTGGCTGTCCACGTCCGTCCGTGTTGCCCAATATCTTATCCGCACCGCGGACGATCGGGTCATCCCCGTTCCGCTTCAGCCGCGACCGGTTTTCGGCCGATGCTTGCCGGAAGGGCGGCGGGGCGCCTCGGGGGTGACGGCGTCGTCGTCCCCCTGGCGGTCGGACAGCTCCGACAAGGGCCAGGTCTTGCGGCACTTGGTGCACCAGCCCACGGTCCTTCCCTTTTCGGAAACCACTTCGAAGACATGCAGGGCCGAGGTCGCCGGGCAGATCGCGCGGAAGGTCGTCCCCATGGCTCAGTCCCTGTCGGTCCCGGCCGGCCGTTTCGGCTTGCCCTTCGTCTTGCCGCCCGGCTTGCCTTTCCAATGCTCCTTGACGACCGGCCGATTGGCGGCGGATTTCCCCGGACGATGAGCCGGCTTGCCCTCGTGGGACTCGTGCGTCGCGCTTTCGGGCGGCGGCTGCTCGCCCAGCGCCTCGATGCGGACGTCGGCCCGCTCGACCTGATTGACGGCCGCGATGAAGCGTTCGGCGACCGTGGAATCGACCTCGAACTTCGTGTCGCGTTCGAAGATGCGGATCGCCCCGATCTCCTGCTTGGTGATCTTGCCCTGCCGGCAGATCATCGGGATCAGCCAGCGCGGATCGGCATTCTTTTGCCGGCCGACGTTGAGCCGGAACCAGACGCTTTGACCGGGCAGATCGCTTTTCCGCGGACCGCGTTCCCGCGGTTCGCGCTGTTCCCGCGGCTCGCGGAAGTCCCGCGGTTCGCGGGAAGCGGACCCATTGCCGTTGCCGGGGCCCGGATCGAACACATCCTCGGCGGCCGGCAGATGCGAGCGGTACATGCGCACCAGGGCGGCGGCGATGTCCTCGGGGGAGCGTTCGGCCAGCAGGGCCTTGGCCATCGCCAGATCGTCCTCGCTCAAATCCTCGGTGACGAACGGACTTTGCAGCAGCCGTTCCTGGTCGAGCTTGCGGATGTCGTCGGCCGACGGCGTGCCGCCCCAGACGGCGTGGACACCGGCCGTCTGCAGCAATTGCTCGGCCCGGCGGCGGCGCGACAGCAGGACCAGGAGGACACTGATGCCCTTGCGGCCGGCCCGGCCGGTGCGGCCGCTGCGGTGCTGCAGCGTCTGGGCGTTCTGCGGCAGTTCCGCGTGGATGACCAGGCCTAAGTTCGGCAGATCGATGCCGCGCGCCGCGACGTCGGTCGCCACGCAGACCCGGGCCCGTCCGTCGCGCAGGGCCTGCAGCGCCTGGTTCCGTTCGTTCTGGCCCAATTCGCCGGACAGGGCGACGGCGGAAAATCCACGCTCGAGCAGGATGGCCTGCAGATGCCGAACGGAATCGCGGGTATTGCAGAAGACCAGGGCGGTCGGCGATTCGACGAAGCGCAGCAGATTGACCACGGCGTGCTCGACCTCGTTGGGGGCGACGCGGATCGCCCGGTATTCGATGTCGGCATGGCCCTGCTGCCCGGCCGAAACGGCGATCCGCCAGGCGTCCTTCTGATAGCGCTTGGCCATGGTGACGATGGCCTTCGGCAGCGTCGCCGAGAACAGAAGGGTCCGGCGCTCCTGCGGTGTCGCCTCCAGGATGAATTCAAGATCCTCGCGGAAGCCCAGGTCGAGCATTTCGTCCGCTTCGTCGAGCACCACGGCCTTCAGCTTGGTGATTTTCAAGCCGCCGCGCTCCAGATGGTCGCGCAGGCGGCCGGGGGTTCCGACCACGATATGCGCGCCGCGGGCCAGCAGCCGCTGCTCGGCGCGCGGATCCATGCCGCCGACGCAGGAGACGACGCGTCCGCCGGCGTGCTGATAAAGCCACGACAATTCGCGATGGACCTGCAGGGCGAGTTCGCGGGTCGGCGCGACGACGAGGGCGAGCGGTTCGGCCGCCGGCTCCAGGACCGGGGCGTCGCCCAGCAGCGTGTTGGCGATCGCCAGGCCGTAGGCGACCGTCTTGCCCGAGCCCGTCTGCGCCGAAACCAGCAGATCGCGGTCGGTCGCGGCGGCTTCGAGCACCGCCGTCTGGACGGCGGTCGGATCGGTGTATTCGCGCTCGGTCAGCGCCTGGGTGAGCGGATGACCCGCAGGAAAAAAGACCATATCTGCAGCAATGCTTTCTTTGAAAGAGAAACCCGGCCTTCGGCGCCGGTCGAGCAAACGGAACGATTCATTGGGCCGGTGTCGCGGGTTCGGATGCCAGGCGGGAGGTTTTCCTCCTCCGGCAGATCGGCAAACCGCTTTTCCCCATTGTCGGCACCCCGTTGCCGAAGCAAAAGATCGCCCGCCCGCAGGTGGCGGCAGGGGCCGGACCGGTGGAGCGATGAAATAACACGATTTCGCCCGCCGTCACGCGAAAATGCGCGGACAGCCGGGGATAAAATCGGTCGGACGGGAAGGAGGGGACGGCCTGCGGCGCTGTAATTTCCGCGGGCGCCGGTTTGGCGATGGGCGGCGGCCTTGAGCGGAAACCGCGAACACCGATGGAAGAGGGGTGATTGCCCCTATTTTTGTAGTGTATTTACAATGCCTCCCTCTCGGGGGATGCATCGGCATAAACCGGCCGGCCGCGTCACCAGACCCGATAAGCCCTCCTTCGCGGGCCGGGCGCCCTGAACGTCCGGTGCCGGCGCGCGAGGAGAGGGTTTAAAGTTTTACGCCCCGACCAGAACGGCCACTTCGACGCCATAGCCGACGATGACGGCGCCGATGACGGCGAGGACATAAAGCAGTTCATGAGATTTCTTCATTTCGGTCACCCTGTATGTAGTTTTTTTACAACAGATGAGACGATACGCTTCTTTCCCGGGGGCGCGCTATGCAATTTTATCGCCCCCCTCCGGCCATGGCTGCAAAGCCGTAGTTTCCCTGTCGGCTTCGGGAAGGGGCTCCCACCCGCTGGGTAAGTGGGGCATACCCCTCGGGCCCGCAGGTGCGGCAATTTCTCTTCCGTCATGGCCGGGCTGGTCCCGGCCATCCACGCCGGGGGATGCCACAGGCCCTTCCATTGAGACGAAATGTTTGAATTCGCATGATTTTTCTCCGCCCCCGACAATTCGGGGGCCGCACGCCGTGGATGCCCGGATCACGTCCGGGCATGACGACTTTGGGGTTTGCCGCACCTGCGTGCCCGAGGGTTATGCCCCACTTACCGGCCATGACGATACGTTATTGATATTTCAGAGAAAAATGTGTGCATACGATGGCCCCACAAGGGTGGGGAGCAGAAAACGACGACTCCCTCCCCCTTGTGGGGAGAGCCGGGGTGAGATGCGCCGCCATACCCGATAAAATTACTCTCACAAAAATTTCATGGTTTTCAACGGAAATTAGGCCGTTACTATAGTCAAACAATCACGCTTTTCGACAGCACTCGTGTTGATCCGGCCCGCATACGTCTTCGCCATTCGCCCCTGTCCGGCCTTGTGAGGAAGAGAGACGATGTCCATCACCGCGACCCCCACTCCCGGCCCCAAGCTTCTGACCCCCCAGGACCACACGCTGATTCTCATCGATTTTCAGTCGCAGATGGCCTTCGCGACGCATTCGATCGATGCCGTCAGCCTGCGCAACAACGCCGCCCTGATCGCCCACGCGGCGGCGGGATTCGGCGTTTCGACCATTCTGACGACGGTGGCCGAGAAAAGTTTCTCCGGCCCGATGTTCGGCGAGATCGCCGAGGCTTTCCCCGAACGGACGGTTCTCGACCGCACCTCGATGAACACCTGGGAGGATGCCGCGGTGATCGCCGCGGTCAACCAGATCGGCAAGGATCGGCTGGTCTTCGCCGGCCTGTGGACGTCGGTCTGTATCGTCGGGCCGACCTTGTCGGCGCTGGCCCAGGGTTATGAGGTCTATGTGATCGCCGACGCCTGCGGCGACGTTTCCGACGAAGCGCACGACCGCGCCATGGAGCGCATGGTGCAGGCGGGCGCCCAGCCGATGACCGCGCTGCAGTATATGCTCGAACTGCAGCGCGACTGGGCGCGGACCGGGACCTATGGCCTGACCACCGGCATCGCCCAGCGGTTCGGCGGAGCCTACGGTCTCGGCATCATCTACGCCAAGACCATGTTCGGCGCCCACGAAGGCTGACCCCCGGCGCCGCGCCGCCGGCTTCGGCCGGCGGTTCGACGCGTCCCTCATGTCCGACGGAGGCGCCGATGAAGGTCTATCTCCTTTCGCTGGGGGCCGGAGTGCTGGTCGGCGCGATCTACGGCCTGATCAATGTCCGTTCGCCGGCGCCGCCGGTGGTGGCGCTGGTCGGTCTTCTCGGCATGCTGCTGGGCGAACAGATCCCGCCGCTGGTGAAGAGCCTGTGGCTCAAGGAACCGGCCATCCGCTGCTGGTTCGGTCAGATCAAACCCCACATGTTCGGCCATCTGCCCAAGGGCGAGACGATGTCCGGCGGGCTTTCCGCCCGATCGGCCGACGACGGCGAGGGCGCCGGCTGAGGATGGCGGCGCCGTCGTTCTTTCTGCATGCAAGGCCGGCTCCGGTTTTCGGCGGCGGCCCAGGAGATCTTCGATGACGGATGTTCCCGCTGCTCCCGACCTGATTTTCCACCATGGTCTCTTCACCACCCTGGATCGGACCAATCCGACGGCGGACGCCGTGGCGATCCGGGACGGCCGCTTCACCCATGTCGGCGCGGCCGGCGACATCCTGCCGCTGGCCGGCCCCGCGACGCGCCTCGTCGATCTGCAGGGACGGCGCGTGCTTCCCGGGCTGATCGACAATCATCTGCACATCATCCGGGGCGGACTGAATTTCAATCTGGAGCTGCGCTGGGACGGGGTGCGCAGCCTGGCCGACGCCATGGACATGCTGAAACGCCAGGTCGCGGCGACGCCGCCGCCGCAATGGGTGCGCGTCGTCGGCGGCTTCACCGAACATCAGTTCGCCGAGAAGCGCCTGCCCACCATCGCGGAAATCAACGCGGTCGCGCCCGATACGCCGGTCTTCCTGCTGCATCTCTACGACCGCGCCCTGCTCAACGGCGCGGCGCTCAGGGCGGTGGGCTATACCAAGGACACGCCCGACCCGCCGGGCGGCGAGATCACCCGCGACGCGGCCGGTTATCCCACCGGGCTGCTGCTGGCCAAGCCCAACGCCGGCATCCTCTATGCGACGCTGGCCAAGGGGCCGAAGCTGCCCTTCGACTATCAGCTGAACGCCACCCGGCATTTCATGCGCGAACTGAACCGGCTGGGGGTCACCGGCGCCATCGACGCGGGCGGCGGTTTCCAGAACTATCCCGACGACTATGCCGTCATCCGGACGCTTTCCGAAGAGGGGCTGCTGACCATTCGTCTCGCCTACAATCTCTTTACCCAGAAGCCGAAGGGCGAAAAGGACGATTTCCTCAATTGGACGAAGACCTCGACATACAAACAGGGCGACGACTATTTCCGCCACAACGGGGCCGGCGAGATGCTGGTCTTTTCCGCTGCCGATTTCGAAGATTTCCGCCAGCCGCGTCCCGACATGGGACCGGAGATGGAGGACGAGCTCGCCGCGGTGGTCCGCATCCTGGCCGAGAACCGCTGGCCGTGGCGGCTGCACGCCACTTATGACGAGACGATCGCGCGGGCCCTCGACGTCTTCGAGCGGGTCGACCGCGACATCCCGCTGCAGGGGCTGAACTGGTTCTTCGACCATGCCGAGACCATTTCGGAGCAGTCGATCGACCGCATCGCCGCGCTGGGCGGCGGCATCGCCGTCCAGCACCGCATGGCCTATCAGGGCGAATATTTCGTCGAGCGCTACGGAGCGGGCGCCGCCGAGGCGACGCCGCCGGTGGCCAGGATGCTGGAGAAGGGGATCAAGGTTTCGGCCGGCACCGACGCCACCCGGGTGGCCTCCTACAATCCCTGGGTTTCGCTGGCCTGGCTGATCACCGGCAAAACCGTCGGCGGATTGCGCCTGACGCCGCAGCGCAATTGCCTCGACCGCGAGACGGCGCTGCGGATGTGGACGGAGAACGTCACCTGGTTTTCCAACGAAGAGGGCAGGAAGGGACGGATCGAGGCCGGCCAGCTGGCCGATCTGATCGTGCCCGATCGCGATTTCTTCGCCTGCGCCGAAGCCGATATCGCCGATATCACCGCCCTGCTGACCGTCGTCGGCGGCAAGGTCGTCTTCGCGGCCGGCGATTTCGCGCCGCTCGACGAGGCGGCTCCGCCGCCGGCCATGCCCGACTGGTCGCCGGTGCGCCGCTTCGGCGGCTACGCGGCCTGGGGCGAACCCGCGGGGGCCGGACGGGCCGCCTTGCAGCGCAAGGCGGCGAGCCTGTGCGGCTGCGCCCACCAATGCGCCGTCCATGGCCACGACCATGCCACGGCCTGGTCGCAAAAACTGCCGATCGCCGATCTGAAAAGCTTCTGGGGGGCGCTGGGCTGCGCCTGCTGGGCGGTTTAGGGGTTTAGTTCAGCCCCAGTGGCGCGGGCGGGGACGCCCGCGCCACTGGCCAAAATAAACGGGGCGGAAGAACGAAAGGATGACCAGGATGGTTCCATCGATCGACGCCGATCCGCCCGGCCGTCCTGATCGTCGGCGATGACGGAAGAGGCCGATACCGCCGCCGTTGCGCCGCCGCCGGGCCGCGCCGCCGGAAGCTTCGCGCCGTTGCGCCGTCCCGTTTTCGCCGTGCTGTGGGTGGCGACGGTTCTCGGCAACACCGGAACCTTCATGCGCGACGTGGCCAGTTCCTGGCTGGTCACCGATCTGTCGGCCTCGCCGGCCGCCGTCGCGATGATTCAGGCGGCGGGGTCGCTGCCGATCTTCCTTCTGGCCATTCCGGCCGGGGTCCTGTCCGATATCGTCGATCGCCGCCGGTTCCTGATCGTCGTCCAGAGTCTGCTCGCCATGGTGAGCGCGACCTTGGTGGTGCTGTCCGCTTGGGGAATGCTGACGGTCGGCTCGCTGCTGGCCCTGACCTTCGTCGGCGGCATCGGCGCCGCCCTGATGGGGCCGACCTGGCAGTCGATCGTTCCCGAACTGGTCCCCAGGACCGATCTCAAGAGCGCCGTCGCGCTGAACTCGCTCGGCGTCAATATCGCCCGTTCGATCGGGCCGGCCGCCGGCGGCCTGCTTCTCGCCTCTTTCGGCGCGGCGGTCACCTATGGCGTCGACGTGGCGAGCTACGGTGTCGTCATCGCGGCGCTGTTCTGGTGGCGGCGGGCGCCCGATGCCGACGATGTCCTGTCGGAGCATTTCTTCGGCGCCTTCCGGGCCGGGCTCCGTTATGCGCGGGCCAGCCGCCAGCTGCATGTCGTGCTGTTCCGCGCGGCGATCTTTTTCGCTTTCAGCAGCGCCGTCTGGGCGCTGCTGCCGCTGGTGGCCCGCACGCTTCTCGGCGGCGACGCCGGCTTCTACGGCATTCTGCTGGGCGCGGTCGGGGCCGGCGCCATCCTCGGCGCCCTCGTCCTGCCGCGTCTGCGCCGGCATCTCGACACCGACGGGTTGCTGCTCGCCGCCGCCCTGGTCTGCGCCCTGGCGATGGCGGGGTTGGCTTGCGCGCCGCCGAAGGGATTGGCCGTCGTCATCCTGCTTCTCCTCGGCGCCGCCTGGATCGTCTCGCTGACCACGCTCAACGGAACGGCGCAGGCGATCCTGCCGAATTGGGTGCGCGGGCGGGCGCTCGCCGTCTATCTGACCGTCTTCAACGGCGCCATGGCGGTGGGAAGCCTCGGCTGGGGATTGGCCGCCCAGCAGGCCGGGGTGGCCGCCGCCCTTTCGATCGCCGCCGGCGGGCTGGCCGTCGTCGGCCTTCTGCTCCATCGGATCCGGCTGCCGTCCGGCGAGACCGATCTGATGGCGTCGGGTCATTGGCCGGAACCGCTGACGGTAGAACCCGTTCCCCATGATCGCGGCCCGGTCCTCATCCTGATCGAATATCGGATCCGTCCGGCGGACCGCCGGGACTTCCTGCGGGTGCTCGATCGCCTGTCGGAGGAACGCCGCCGTGACGGCGCCTATGGGTGGGGCGTGACGGAGGATGCCGCGGATCCGGAACGGCTGGTCGAATGGTTCATGGTCGAATCCTGGGCCGAGCATTTGCGCCAGCACCGCCGGGTCTCGAAGGCCGATGCCGATCTTCAGCGCCAGGCCATCGCCTTCCATATCGGACCGGGCGCGCCGCTCGCGCAGCATTTCCTGACCTTGGAGACCCGCCGGCCGGCCGGCCCACCCGGCTAGAGCGGTTTGCGACCAAACGGGATCAATCCCTGTACCATCGTCCCGGCGAAAAAGCTTGTGAAGCAAGGGAAAGTGGCACCGGCGTCCCTGCCGGTGTCCGCCGCTTGTGCGGCGGAAACGTTACCGTAAAGATCAATCCCCGAGGCAGCTCTTGCGCTGCCG
>JAATGN010000339.1 GCA_015654615.1 Rhodospirillales bacterium | reverse complement strand
CCGGGTCTCGACAAAAGCACCGCCGGGCGCTTCGCCAAGGGCATGATGGACATCGACGCCACGATCGATTTGCATGGCCTGACCCAGCCGGTGGCCCATGCGGCGCTGGCGCGCTTCATTGCCGGTTCGGCCGATCTCGGACGGCGCTGTCTGCTGGTGATCACCGGCAAGGGCAATCGGGAAGGTTCGGGAATCCTGCGGGCCGAAGTGCCCAGATGGCTGAACGAACCGGGCATGCGCGGGCTGATCCTGGCCTTTACCCATGCCCAGCCGAAGCACGGCGGCGCCGGCGCCCTTTATGTCCTGCTGAAGCGGCGGCGATGACGCCGTTCGGCCGCAGGATCCGTGAACTGCGCGGCCTTCGGGGCCTGAGCCTGAAACAGATGGCGGCCGATCTGCATCTGTCGGCGGCCTATCTGTCGGCCCTCGAGCACGGCCATCGCGGCCGGCCCAGCCCGGGGCTGGTCATGCAGATCCTCGGCTATCTGAACGTCATCTGGGACGAGGCGGAGGAATTGAAGACCCTGGCCGAGCTGTCCCATCCCAAGATCACCATCGATACGGCCGGGCTGTCGCCGCAGGCGACCGAACTGGCCAACCTGCTGCAGCGGCGCATCAAGGACTTGCCCGACGCCCGGTTGCAGGAACTGCTGGATCTGGTGAAAAAATAAGGAAGAGTGGCACCGGCGTCCCTGCCGGTGTCCGCCGCTGGCGCGGCGGAGTCTTGACCACCGGCAAGGACGCCGGTGCCACCGAACTCTTTTTTTCTTGGCGAAGCTTCGCTTCCCGCAATGACGTTGGAAAAAATTTGATTGGTGTCGCAGCCTACAAAATGAACTTCGACAGATCGGCGTTCTTGGCCAGGCTGCCGACGTTTTCCTGGACCATGGCGGCGTCGATGACCACCGTGGTGCCGGCCTTGTCGGTGGCGGTGAAGCTGATGTCTTCCAGCAGGCGTTCCATCACGGTGTGCAAACGCCGCGCTCCGATGTTTTCGACGCCGCTGTTGATCTCGGCGGCGAGGTCGGCCAGGGCTGCGATGGCCTCGGCCGTGAAGTCGAGCGTGACCTCCTCGGTGGCCAGCAAGGCCTTGTACTGGGTGATCAGGCTGGCTTCCGGCTCGGTCAGGATGCGGACCAGATCGTCGCGCGACAGGGCCTTCAGCTCGACGCGGATCGGCAGGCGGCCCTGCAGTTCGGGCAGCAGGTCGGAGGGTTTGGCCAGATGGAAGGCGCCCGAGGCGATGAACAGCACATGGTCGGTCTTCACCGGACCATGCTTGGTCATCACCGTGGTGCCTTCGATCAGCGGCAGCAGGTCGCGCTGCACCCCTTCCCGGCTGACGTCGCCGCCGCCCTTCCATTCGCCGGAGCGGGCGCAGATCTTGTCGATCTCGTCCAGGAAGACGATGCCGTTGTTTTCGACCGCTTCGATGGCTTCCTTGACCACCTTTTCCTGGTCGAGCAGCTTGTCGCTTTCTTCGGCGACCAGCACCACGTAGGATTCGGCGACCAGCATCTTGCGCGATTTGGTGCGCGCGCCGAAGGCCTTGCCGAACATATCGCCGAGATTGACCATGCCCATCTGAGCGCCGGGCATGCCGGGAATCTCGAAGGTCGGCATGCCGCCCGAGGAATCGGCCACCTGGACCTCGATCTCGCGATCGTTCAGCGCGCCTTCGCGCAGCATCTTGCGGAATTTCTGGCGGGTTTCGCCGCTGGCGCTATCGCCGACCAGGGCGTCGAGCACCCGTTCCTCGGCGGCCAGTTCGGCCCGCGCGGTGACCTGCTTCCTGAGCCGTTCGCGGGTCATGATGATGGCGGTTTCGACCAGGTCGCGGACGATCTGCTCGACATCGCGCCCGACATAACCGACCTCGGTGAACTTCGTCGCCTCCACTTTGAGAAACGGCGCCCCGGCAAGCTTGGCGAGGCGGCGCGCAATCTCGGTCTTGCCGCAGCCGGTCGGCCCAATCATCAGAATGTTCTTCGGCATCACCTCCTCGCGCATCGGCGAGGTTAGGCGCAAGCGACGCCATCGG
>JAATGN010000012.1 GCA_015654615.1 Rhodospirillales bacterium | reverse complement strand
TCGTCGGAGGCGCCGAGCAGCCGGGAGGCCGCCTGGCTGGACTGGTCGGCCGCCGCCTGCACGCCGGTCACATTGCCGCTGACCTCGGCGGTGCCGGCCGCGGCCTGTTCGACATTGCGGGCGATCTCGCGGGTCGCCGCCGATTGCTGCTCGACCCCGGCGGCGATGTTGCCGGCGATGTCGCCCACCTCGAGGATGGTCTTCAGGATCCCCTGGATAGCCGCCACCACGCGGTCGGTCTGCCCCTGCACGGCGGCGATCTGCCCGCCGATCTCCTCGGTGGCCTTGGCGGTCTGATTGGCCAGGCTTTTGACCTCGCCGGCCACCACGGCGAAGCCCTTGCCGGCTTCTCCCGCCCGTGCCGCCTCGATGGTGGCGTTCAGGGCCAGCAGGTTGGTCTGGCTGGCGATGTCGTTGATCAGGGCGACCACCGTCCCGATCCGCTTGGCGGTGTCGGCCAATTGGCCGACCTCGGTTTCGGTCCGCTTGGCCTCTTCCACCGCATTGTGGGTGATCTGCGAGGAATGACCGACCTGACGGCTGATCTCATTGATCGAGGCGGACAGTTCCTCGGCCGCCGAGGCCACCGTCTGCACATTGGACGAGGCCTGCTCGGAAGCCGCCGAAACGCTGCTGGCCCGCTGGCTGGTCTCGGCCGCCGCATTGCTCATGGTGGTGGCCGAGACCTGCAGTTGCCCGGCCGAATCGGCCAGGCCATGGACGATCTGGCTGGCGTCGCGGTCGAACGCGGTGGTCAGCTTTTCCAAGGTGGCGGCGCGCTTCTGCTGCGCCTGCATATTCGCCTGCTGCTGCTGCTCCAGTTCCCTTTGGCGGACCAGGTTGGTCTTGAACACCTGGATGGCCCGGGCCATGTCGCCCGTCTCGTCCCGGTTTTCCAGGCTGGGCACCTGGACGGCCACATCGCCGCTGGCCAGTTGCCCCATGACGCCGGTCATCCGCGCCAGCGGCCGGGTGACGATCCGTCCGAAGATGAATTTGATGATGAAGACGACGGACAGGGTGACCAGCACCGCGACGACCACCATGCCGATCAGCATCGTCTTGAGGTCGGAAAACTCCGCGGCGGTATTCAAGCTGCTGGAGAAGACCGCCATGACGTCGCCCTTCTTTTCCGCGATCAGGCCGCCGTGACAGGAATGGCAACTGGGCAGATCGGCCCCCGCCGTCACCCCATAGAGGATCGGTATGCTGTAGCGATAGGCCCCGTCGACGAAGCGCCCGACCGGCTTGCCGCTGCTCAAGGCCTCCTGGTCCACCGCGTCCAGGGGCTTCTTGGCCGGCCGGGCGGGTTCCTCCTCGGCCATATAGGTGACTTCCTTCGGTCCCCATACGCTCCACAGTTTTCCCGGATAGTCGGTGTTGCGGCGGTCGAACCAGCTGTCGAAGACGGCGACGGCGATGTTGGCCCTGTCCCGGCTGCGCTGGTCCATGGCGCTGACCACCAGGGAATTCAGCGAGGTCAATTCGTTTTCCGAAAAATGGCGGAGTTTCTCTTCCATGCGGGTGACTTCGTCCCAGGCGATCAGCCCGAGCGCGCAAATGGCAAGGCCGAACACGCCCGCTCCACTGATCACCATGAAACGGGTCTGCAACGTCAGAGATTTCCACCAGGCGAACATTCCTCTCTCCCCGGTTGTTCTTCATTGCAGAGTAACAGCTTCCGGTGATGAGAGGATAACAGCGAGCGGCAGCCCGGAGAACGTCCGGTGCGTTTCCGAGGATGGAAATCGGCCGGAATCGTGCTTAAGAGCACAATTCGACAAATCGCATCATGCTTTAGGATAGGTCCTCCCCCCATCGGAGTCGTTGCGGAATGACCGCGACGACTCCTTCGTCGATAGGTCGCCTGCGCTCCGCTCCGGCGCTCGCTCAAACGCCGCGCCGGCTTGGCGGACCTGGTACACTTATCGTGTACCAGGTCCCATGGGGGAGGACTGGGGAAAAGTGGGCGAAACGGACGACAGCGCCTGCGGGAGGCGACGCCTCAACTGGAAGGAAGATAGATCTCGGCGCCGCCAGCGCGGAATTCGGCCGATTTCTCGGCCATGCCATTCGCGGCTTCGTCGCGGACCTCCTGCGAGATCTTCATCGCGCAGAATTTCGGGCCGCACATCGAACAGAAATGGGCCAGTTTGGCGCCATCGGCCGGCATGGTCTGGTCGTGGAATTTTTCCGCCGTATCGGCATCGAGCGACAGGTTGAACTGGTCCTTCCAGCGAAATTCGAAACGGGCCCGGCTGAGGGCGTCGTCCTGCAGACGGGCCGTCGGATGGCCCTTGGCCAGATCGGCGGCATGGGCGGCGATCTTATAGGTGATGACGCCGGTCTTGACGTCGTCGCGATCGGGCAGGCCGAGATGTTCCTTCGGCGTCACGTAACAGAGCATGGCCGTGCCGAACCAGCCGATCATCGCCGCGCCGATGGCCGAGGTGATGTGGTCGTAGCCCGGAGCGATATCGGTGACGAGCGGCCCCAGGGTGTAGAAGGGGGCTTCGCCGCAAAGCTCCAACTGCTTGTCGACGTTCTCCTTGATCTTGTGCATCGGCACATGGCCGGGGCCTTCGATCATCACCTGGACATCGTGTTTCCAGGCGATTTTGGTCAGCTCGCCCAGGGTCTCCAGCTCGGCGAACTGGGCGGCGTCGTTGGCGTCGGC
>JAATGN010000055.1 GCA_015654615.1 Rhodospirillales bacterium | reverse complement strand
TTGCCTGAAATACGGCATGACCACCAACAATGTCCTGGGCGCGACATTGGTCACCATCGAGGGCGAGATCGTCCATCTGGGCGGTCCGGCCCTCGACGCGGCCGGGTACGACCTGCTGGGCATCGTCGTCGGTTCGGAAGGACTGCTGGGCGTGGTGACCGAGGTCATCGTCCGCATCCTGCCCAAGCCCGAGACGGCCCGCGCCGTCCTGGTCGGCTTTTCCTCCAGCGTCGATGCCGCCCGCGCCGTCACCGCCATCATCGGCGCCGGCATCATCCCGGCCGGCATGGAGATGATGGACCGCCCGGCCATCCATGCCGCCGAGGACTTCATCGGCGCCGGTTATCCGCGCGATGCCGAAGCCCTGCTGATCGTCGAACTGGACGGTCCGGAAGTCGAAGTCGACCATTTGATCGGCCGGGTCGAATCGACCGCCCGCGACTGCGGCGCCCATGTCCTCAAGGTCAGCACCAGCGAAGAGCAGCGGCTGGTCTTCTGGGCGGGCCGGAAGGCCGCCTTCCCGGCGGTCGGCCGCATCTCGCCCGACTATTACGTGATGGACGGCTCGATCCCGCGGGCCCGCCTGCCCGAGGTGCTGGCCACCATCGCCACGCTGTCCGAACGATACGGCCTGCGCGTCGCCAACGTCTTCCATGCCGGCGACGGCAATCTGCATCCGCTCATCCTCTACGACGCCAACCAGCCGGGACAGCTGGAGACCGCGGAGTCTTTCGGCGCCGACATTCTGAGGCTCTGCGTCGCCGTCGGCGGCGTCCTGACCGGCGAGCACGGCGTGGGCGTCGAGAAGCGCGACCTGATGCCCGACCAATATGACGACGTCGACCTCGCCCAGCAGATGCATCTCAAGCAGGCCTTCGATCCGGCGGGACTGCTCAATCCGGGAAAGGTCTTCCCCTGGCTGCACCGCTGCGCCGAGATGGGACGCCTGCATGTCTCCGGCGGGGCTCTTCCCTTCCCCGAACTTCCTCGTTTTTGAGGGTCCGATGGTGAGCGAAACGCATATTGCGGCCAGCGAAGAGCAGGTCGCCGAACTCATCCGCGAAGCCGCCGCGGCGCGCCGGCCCCTGGAAATCGTCGGCAACGGCAGCAAGCGGACCTTGGGCCCCCCGGTCCGGGCCGCGCATTGCCTCAGCCTCTCCGGCCTCTCCGGCATCACCCTTTACGAGCCGGAGGAACTGGTGCTGCGCGCCAGGGCGGGCACGCCGCTTTCGGAAATCGAGGCCACCCTTGCCGCCTGCAACCAGACCCTGGCCTTCGAGCCCCCCGATCTGGCCGGCCTGCTGGGACCGGCGGTTTCGGAGCAGACCATCGGCGGCATCGTCGCCACCAATCTGTCGGGACCGCGCCGCAGTACCTCGGGCGCGGTGCGCGACCATCTGTTGGGCGTCCGCGCCGTCAATGGAAAGGGCGAGCTGTTCAAAGCCGGGGGCCGGGTCGTCAAGAACGTCACCGGCTACGATCTTTGCAAATTGCTGGCCGGCTCGTTCGGCACGCTGGCCGTCCTCACCGAAGTCACCGTCAAGGTGCTGCCCGCGGCGGAAACCGAGGAAACCGTCGTCGTCTCGGGGCTGACGGCCCGGCAAGCCGTGCAGGGCATGGCCGATGCCTTCGGAAGTTCGGTCGGACCGTCGGCCGGCGCCTGGTTGCCGGAACCGATCGCCGGGAACACCGTGGTCGGCGGGCGGAACGGCGACGCCACCTGTCTCCGGCTGGAAGGGTTCGGCCCATCGGTCGATGTTCGCCGGACTCAACTGCTGGCGCGAATCGGTCCGTCGGCCGCGGTGCGAAGCCTGACCGGCGCCGAGAGCCGCCTTCTGTGGCGGCAGATCGGCAACGTCCAGCCGTTCCATGGAAGAAGCGGACAGGCGATCTGGAAGCTGTCGGTCCGCCCGAGCGACGCGCCGGCCATCCTGGAGCGGCTTTCCGCCGTCGCCGGCCTGCAGGCCTTCCTGGACTGGGGGGGCGGATTGATCTGGCTCAGCCTGCCTTGCGGCGACGATGGCGGAACGGCCGTGGTGCGCGGCGCCTTGCCGGGGACGGGCCACGCCACGCTGCTCGGCGCTTCCGAAGCCATCCGGACCGCTCAACCGGTTTTTCCGCCCCTCGACGCCGTCACCGCCAAACTCGAGGCGCGCCTCAAGGCGCAGTTCGATCCCTGCGGCATTCTGAATCCGGGCCGCCGCGGCAGCGGCGATCCGGCCGGCACCTCCTTACCGAACAGCGTTTGAACCTGGACGCAGGGGACGGCTCCATGCAAACCCGATTCAGCCCAGATCAACTGACCGACCCGGCGCTCCGCGAAGCGGACGCCATCTTGCGCAAATGCGTCCACTGCGGATTCTGCACGGCGACCTGCCCGACGTTCGTCTTGCTCGGCGACGAACTCGACAGCCCGCGGGGGCGCATCTATCTGTTCAAGGAGATGCTGGAGCGGGGAGGGCCGCCGCCGGCCTCGGTGGTCAAGCATGCGGACCGTTGCGTGACCTGCCTGTCCTGCATGACCACCTGTCCGTCGGGGGTCGACTATATGCATCTGCTCGATGTCGCCCGCCAGCGCATCGAGGACGCGGGCACCGCCCGGCCGTTGCAGGAGCGCTGGCTGCGCTGGGCGCTCAGCCGCATCTTGAGCAGCAGCCGGCTTTTTCGCTGGGCGATCGGGGCGGCGGCCCTCGTCAAGCCCCTCGCCGCCCTTTTGCCGAGCCGCTTGCGCCCTCTCGTGGACATGGCTCCCCATCGGGTGCCCACCCCTTCGACGGCGTTCCGGCCGCAGACCTTTCCGGCCAGCGGACCGTCGAGGGGACGCGTCGCCCTGTTGACCGGCTGCGTCCAGCCCGTCCTCGACAGCGCCATCCACGAATCGACGATCCGCCTGCTCAACCGTCATGGCGTCGCCGTGGTGGTGGCCGCCGGGGCGGAATGCTGCGGCGGCCTGGCGCATCATTTGGGCAAGGAGGATTTCGCCAAGCGCAAGGCGCGCGCCGCCATCGAGGCCTGGTGGGGGGAAACCCGCGACGGCGGCGGGCCGGGCCTGGATGCCGTCGTCATCACCACCTCGGGCTGCGGCATCTCGGTCAGGGATTACGGCCATATGTTCGAGGCCGACGATCCCGCCTTGGCGCGGAAGGCCGCAGCCATCGCCGCCCTGGCCGTCGACATCAGCGAATTCGTCGAACGTCTCGGTCCGATCGCCCCCAAGGTCGGCACCGGCCAGCGGGTCGCTTATCACGCGGCCTGCTCGCTGCAGCACGGCCAGCGCATCCGCACCACGCCGCAAGCGCTGCTGCGACAGGCCGGATTCGAGGTCAGGGAGGTTCCGGAAGGCCATCTGTGCTGCGGCTCGGCCGGGACCTACAACATGCTGCAGCCCGAATTGTCGGAACAATTGAAGCGGCGCAAGATCGGCCACATCGAATCCCTGGCCCCCGACGTCATCGCCACCGGCAACCTCGGCTGCATCCTGCAGATCGGCGGCGGCACCAGGATCCCCATCGTGCATACCGTGCAATTGCTGGACTGGGCGACGGGCGGGCCGCGGCCGGAAGGGATGGAGCGGACGCCGAACGCCGGGACATGACGGACTGTCATGGCTGACGGGTCGCGTTTGAAAACCGACCTGTCCCTTATTCGATCGGACGCATACCGGCGGCACTCACGGCTTGGCGATCGAATGTGACGGTATAGTCGCACGCAGCGGCATGGGCGCTGCGCTCGATAAGGCAGTCGGCAAAATCCGCCTTGCTGCTTCGGCGATAAACATGGAGGGCCTGCCATACGATTGCGGCCCGTTCAACGGCCAATTCCTTGGTGCGCAGGACCGTCTCGACGACATCGGAGATTTGGTCTTTGGTTGCCCGGTAGCAGCTGGCGAGGACCCAAACAAGCTCCACCACCGAGACTAAGGTGATAAATCCCGGGGAATCGCCCGACAGCGATTCGATCAACGCCGTCGCTTTGGCGGACTGCGCGGGTTCGTCTTGCGTAATGTAGCGAACGATCACATTCGTATCCAAACCGATCACCGTGCTGCCGCCCCCCGCGCCGCGATAGCAGTATTCATCTCTTCGATCGACACCGGGCCCTCGGCCTGAATCAGGCCTTTCAGCCCTCTGATGGATTTTGTCGCGGTCATAATCGCGAATTGTCCGTTTTCCGCCTCGACGAATTCAATCCGATCTCCGGTCCCGACTCCCAAGGCGGCTCGGACGCTGGCGGGAATCGTCACCTGGCCTTTCGACGTTAAAACAGACGTCGCCATCTTGTATCCTCCATTAATCCGATATCCTTACTTTATGGTAAGGATAAATTTTAAGCAAGAGTCCGATGGCTGTGTGTGGAGAGCGCCCTCTCCCGCCAAGGCGTTGAGGCCTATCTCCAAAAGGCCGTCGTGAGCCACAAGCGACCGGTGATTTTGGCCATTCCGCAAACCGTTCGCATTCAAATGTTGGCCATGCCGAAACACCCCTGGTACCATGGGAAGCACGCTACCTCTGCATCTTTTGATGGCTCTGATCGATGTCGAATTTTCCTGTCAATCCGCACCTGTTCGTCGCCACCCCCCTGTTTCGGCGGCATGGTGACAAGTGAATACGCCCTGTCGCTGCTTGAGCTGCAACGGGTTCTCGAGCAAATTCCGGTCAAACTTTCCTTGAAGTTGATCAGCGGGGACTCCCTGATCACACGGGCCCGAAATCTGGCCGTGCAACAGTTTCTCGCCACCCCGTCCGCGACCCATATGCTGTTCATCGATGCCGATATCGGCTTTTTTCCGGAACAGGTCGTGGCGCTGCTGACCGCCGATAAGGATGTTTGCGGCGCCGTCTATCCATTGAAACATATCGATTGGGACCGCATCGGCCGTAAAGCCCAGGCCGGGGCCTCCGACCTCCAGGCGAGATCGCTCAACTATGTCGTCGATCTGCTGGACCACAATCCAGAGGAAAAATTTCTGCGTGTCCGCTACCTCGGAACCGGATTCATGATGATCAAACGAATAGTCTTCGCCCGCATGGCCGAGCATTATCCCGAAACCCGCTTTCGGAATACTCATGTTGGTTTGGACGATTCCACCCCGTCAACCGAAGCCAACGCCTTTTTCGACTGTATGATTGATCCCGATACGGGAACATATCTAAGCGAGGACTATACCTTCTGCAAACGTTGGTCCAATATGGGTGGAGAGATTTGGGCCTATGCCAACAGTCGACTGACTCATGTCGGCAGCCATGCTTTCGAAGGCAATCTAAAGGCGATTCTCTAGAGTCGGATGGTGTTTTAAAAAAATCCGCCACGGCCCCATCTCCGCTCAGGCCCTGGCCGGAGCGTGGAGGCCGGCCTGGCCCATGGTGGCGAGGACCTGGGCGACGATATTGGCGGCGTTGAGGCCGGCCTTGTCGTACTGGGTGTGCGGCGCGTCGTGATCGAGGAAGCTGTCGGGCAGCACCATCGGACGGACCTTCAGCCCGGTCTCCAGAAGGCCGGCGTGGGCCAGGAAATGCAGCACCTGGCTGGA
>JAATGN010000199.1 GCA_015654615.1 Rhodospirillales bacterium | reverse complement strand
GCCCTGGTGGCCACCGGCGGCGATACCGCCTGTGCCCTGCTGTCGCGAATGGGGGTGCACGGCATCCGGCTGCTCGACGAGGTCGAGCCCGGCGTGCCGCTGGGAATGACGTTGTGCGGCCGGTCCATTCCCGTCGTCACCAAGGCCGGCGGGTTCGGCGATGCCGCGACCCTGCGCCGCTGCCTTGATCGACTTAAAACTTGAAGGAGAACAGCATGTCTCGCCCCATCATCGCCATCACCATGGGTGACCCGGCGGGCGTCGGTCCGGAAATCATCATGCGGAGCCTTGCCCATCAAGAGGTCTACGCCACCTGCCGGCCATTGATCGTCGGAGATGCCGGCCGGTTGCGGCAAGCCGGCGCCATCATCGGCTCGTCCCTCCAGGTGCGCGCCGTCTCCCGTCCCGCCGAGGCGCGCTTCGAAACCGGGACCGTCGATGTGGTCGATCTCGCCCTGGTGCCGGACGACCTTCCCTTCGGCGCGGTCTCCGCAGTGGCCGGCGAGGCGGCCTATCGCTATATCGAGCGGGCCTGCCAATTGGTGGTCGAGGGCGTGGCCGATGCCATCTGCACCGCTCCGATCAGCAAGGAGGCGCTGCACGCCGCCGGCCATCGATATCCCGGCCATACCGAATTGCTGGCGCATCTGACCGGGACGCCGGAAGTCTCGATGATGTTGACCGCCCCCAGGCTGCGGGTGATCCATGTCACCACCCATATCGGTCTGCTGGACGCCATCGCGCGCATCAACCCGGCCCTGGTGGAACGTACCATCCAGCGGGGCCGCGACACCCTGGTCAAGGCGGGAATCGCCGATCCGCACATCGGCGTCTGCGCCATCAATCCGCATGCCGGCGAGAACGGACTGTTCGGGCATGGCGAGGAGGCCGAGAAGATCGCCCCGGCCATCGCCGCCGTTCGGGCCAAGGGCTGGAAGGTGGACGGGCCGCTGCCGGCCGATACCCTGTTCTTTCGGGCGGCCCGCGGCGATTTCGATCTGGTGGTGGCGATGTATCACGACCAGGGGCATGGTCCCATCAAGGTTTTCGGCATCGAGGCGGGCGTGAATATCACCGTGGGCCTGCCGGTGGTCCGGACCTCGGTCGATCATGGGACCGCCTTCGACATCGCCGGGACCGGCGTCGCCGACGAACGCAGCCTGCTCGAGGCCCTGAAGCAGGCCATCGAACTGGCGCCCAAACGGTCTTGAGGCGAGCGGCCCGGCTCAGCGGGCCATCGGCGGAGCCACCGCCGCGTCGGCCTGGCCGCTGGCGGCCAAGGCCCTGGCGACGAAGCCGGACGCCTTCATCTCCTCGATGAAGCCCTGCAGATAGCGTGCCGCGGCGGTGCGGCCCTTCGGGGTGCCCATCGCCTGCTCGATGGCCATGAAACGGCCGGGAATGACGCGCAGCCCCGGGTTGGCGGTCGCCGCTTCGACCAGGGGCTGTCTGACGCCGCCCGCCGCATCCAGCCCGTCGCTCTGGAAAAGTGCGATGGCGGCGGCCGAGGTCGGGGCGCGAACCAGTTGGGCCGACGTCAGCGCGCGGGTGAGATAAAGATCGTAGGCGCTGCCGCGGCCCACGGCGATGCGGACGCCGGGGCGATCCACCTGGTCGACGCTGCGCAGCGGAGAATCGGCGGGCACCAGATAGGTGCCTTCGATCACCACATAGGGCGGCGAGAAGTCGATCTCGGCCGCCCGAACCGGATCGATGGCCAGGAACGCCAGGTCCCACGCCCCCGTCTTCAGGGCGTCGAACACCTTGCCGGCGCCGTCGAAGGTGACGAAGTCGAGCGGTAGGCCCAGGCGCCGCGCCAGTTCTTCGGCCAGGTCGGCCGAAACGCCGCGCGGCCGTCCACTCTGCGGGTCTTTCTGGGCGAGGACCGGGTTGCCGAAATTGATGGCGACCCGCAACCGGCCGCCGGGGGCGAAGGAGGCGACGACCTCGGGCGGTACGGCGGCCGCCGCCGCGCCCGGAAGGCAGGAGAGAAGGACGGTGAACAGCGCGAGGAGTCGGGCCATGGACGCACCGGAAGCTTTGAGGACCGAGGGCGACTGACCTTGCGGCCACGGAGCGGAAGCGGTCCGCGGGAACGAAGGCGGTTGGAGCGGGCTACGGGACTCGAACCCGTTTATCCAGCTTGGAAGGCTGGTGCACAACCCATATGCCAAGCCCGCGACCGCCGACAGCCTATCGCAATTTGGGTTCGGCCAGATGAAAATAATCGAGGCCCGGAGTCACCGGGCTCTCTTCATTCGGCGGCGCGTATCGCAGGAGTCGTATCATTGCGAGTTCCGCACCGGCTGTCCGGTTTCATTACAGGGCACCCTTACGGTCATGATTTCACCACGGTAATACAACTAAAAATCGTCATCGCCGGACTTGATCCGGCCCTCCGCATGCCGGGGCCGAACGTCGCCGCTTGATCGAGCCACGTGGATCACCGGGTCAAGCCCGGTGATGACGAGCTATGGTTGTTTATCTATGCAAAAAAACAACCATAATTCCTAAACCGGACCGTCGTCGCTGTGGGTGAAAGCGAAGCCGTCACGCGTTGAAATGCGGAAACAGAATGTCGTTTTCCAGATGGATATGCTCCATGAGGTCGTCGGACAGCTTGCGGAGGCCGGCGTAGAGGGCGCGCCAGGTGTCGCAGGCGTCGGCGGGCGGCTCGAAGCCGTGCGCCAAGGCGGCCAAGTTGCTCAGGCGCCCGCCATGCTCGGTGTGTTCCTGGCGCATCACGCCGATGGGGTGGACGATCATCGGATTGCCGCCGCGCCGCATCATCGGGAACAGGATCTGCTCCTCCTTCTGCATATGGGCGCCGAGTTCGTTCGCCATGTCCGCCAAAGCCGCGGCGAGTCCGGCCGGGACGTCGGGGCGGGCCGCATGAATATGCTCGACGTGTCGGGCCAGCAGGAGCAATTCCGGCAGTTCCCGCCGATGAACCTGGTGATAGCGTTCGACGATCCGATCGATCAGCGCTTCCGGCTCCTCGGGGATCGCCTGCTCCGGCGCCGCCAGGGCCGCCAGTTCGCTTTCGAGGCCATCCAGATCGAGATTTTTGAGTGTCGCCGCTTCGGCCAGCGAGGCGGTGCCGCCGCCGCAGAAATCCAGCTTGTGCCGGCGGAAGACGGCGGTGGCGCCGGGCAGGGTCGCGGCGATCTCGCCCAGGGTCCGCGCGGCGAGGTTGGAATTTCCGTCAAGACTGTCATGCATGGTCTTTCTCCCGAAAGTGGTGGATGGTCAGGGGGCGGGGGCCGGTTTGTCCGTTTCAGCCGCCCGTCACGCTCATGGGACGCCGCACGGCCGGACCGCCCCCGCGCTCGATCGCGAAATCGTGGCCTTTCGGCTTTCGGTCGATGGCACGGTCGATGGCCTGTTCCAGCGCCAGATCCGCTTCGCTGCTTCTGAGCGGCTGCCTGAGATCGACGGCTTCCTCCTGGCCCAGGCATGAAAAGAGCGCGCCCGAGCAGGTGATCCGCACGCGGTTGCAGCTTTCGCAAAAGTTGTGAGACATCGGGGTGATGAAGCCGAGGCGCCCTCCGGTCTCGACCACCTCCACATAGCGGGCGGGGCCGCCGGAACGGTAGTCGGTCGCCTTGAGCGTCCAATTTTGCTCGAGGCGGGCGCGCACGTCCGAAAGGGGCAGATATTGATCCGCGCGGTCGGCGCGGATCTCTCCCAACGGCATGGTCTCGATCAGGCACAGGTCGAACGCCTGCCGTCCGCACCATTCCACCAGGCGATCGAATTCGTCCTCGTTGACGCCTTTCAGCGCCACGGCATTGATTTTCACGGCCAGCCCGGCGGCCTTGGCGGCCATGAGGCCGTTCATCACCTGATCCAGGCGGCCCCAGCGGGTGATGCCCCGGAACCGCTCGGGGTCGAGCGTGTCGAGCGAGACATTGATGCGTCTCATGCCGGCGGCGGCCAAAGCCTCGGCATGGCGGGCCAAATGCGTGCCGTTGGTGGTCAGGGTCAGTTCGTCGAGCGAACCGTCCGCGACGAGGTCGCCCAGGCCGGCGATCAAGGTCGTGACGTTGCGCCTGACCAGGGGCTCGCCGCCCGTCAGACGGATCTTGCGGACCCCCTTGCGGACGAAGGCCCGGCATAGCCGGTCCAACTCCTCGATCGTCAGAACGTCGGCCTTGGGCAGGAATCGCATGTCCTCCCGCATGCAATAGACGCAGCGCAGATCGCAGCGATCGGTCACCGACAGGCGAAGATAGGTTATCTGGCGGCCCTGCCGGTCGATCATCGGCATCACGGCGCCAACGGCGTCAAGGCCGCGTCGACAGCCAGGCCCTCGATCCGGGCCCGCCCGGCCAGAACGCGCAAATACCGGCTGACTCCCCGTTGCCAGGACCGGCTTGCCAAATGCCGTTCGACCAGCGGCGCCGCGGCCTCGAAGGGCAATGTCGTGCCGGCCGCGAAGCGGTCGAGACGCAAGACGTGATGGCCGTAGCGGGTGGCGATCGGCACCGGGCAGATCTGTCCTTCCTGCAGCGCCACGACGAAGGTCTCGATTTCCGGGACCAGATCGCCGCGGCTGAGTTGCCCCAGGTGGCCGCCCGAAGCGGCGGAGGGACAGGCCGAGCGGTCCCGGGCCAGGGCGGCGAACCGTCCCGGATTCTGTCGCAGCAGGGCCAGCGTTTCGGTCGCCGCCTGCCTGGCCGTTGCATAAGCCGCCGGATCGTCCGGCGAGGCCGGAAACAGGATATGGGCGGCTTCATAGACATCGGGGGTGCGGAATTTCGCCGGATTGGCCGACCAGTAGCGGCGGCATGTCGTCTCGTCGGCCTGTGGAATGGCCACCTCGCGGGCGAGCAGTTCCTGGATCACCGCCTCTTCCGCCGCCGTCTCTCCAGCCATCCCGGCATCGGCGGCGATGCCGAGACGAGCGGCTTCCTGCAGCAGCAACTGCCGGACGACCAGGGCGATCGCCGCCTCGGTCCAGGCCTGCTCCCGGCCCGCTGCCGGATGATGCTGCATCTCGGCGGCGATCGCCCGGGGCGGGATTGCCATGCCGTTGACGACGATGCCGTCCATCACCGCCCCCTTTCCGCCGCCGCGCCGCCCCGCCGGCGAACGATTTGGTAGGAGCGGCCGACATAGCCGATCGGCGCCGACCAGATGTGGACCAGGCGGGAGAACGGGAACAGCAGGAAGATGGTCATCCCGAGGACGATATGCAGCTTGAAGATCGGATGGACGTCGGCGATCAGCTCGGCCGCCCCGCCTCGCAGGGTCACGATGTGCTGGGCCCAATCGGCGAGCCGCAGCATTTCCGATCCGTCGAGGTGATGGGCGGAGACGGCGATCGACGACAGGCCCAGGGTGAGCTGCGCATACAGGATCAGGAGGATGGCGATATCCATGACGCCGCTGGTGGCGCGGATGCGCGGATCGGCCAGCCGGCGATAGATCAGCAGCGTCATTCCGACGAAGCACAGCGCGCCGAAGACGCCGCCGACGATCATGGCCATCAGCTGTTTCGCCTCGACGCTGAGGCCCACCGCCGCATAGACCTCATGCGGCGTCAGCAGGCCGACCAGGTGCCCCCCGAGGATGGCCAGGACGCCGATATGGAAGCAGTTGCTGCCGGCGAACAGCAGCTTGCGGCGCAAAAGCTGGCTCGACCCCGAGCGCCAGGTGTATTGCTCCCGATCGAAGCGGACGACGGAGCCGATGGTGAAGATGCTCAGCGCGATGTAAGGATAGATCCCGAAAAGCGCCTGATTGATATCGTCGGTCATCGCGTTACCCCGCGCAGCTTGCGGCACCCGCCGCCGAGTCCGGCCCATCGGCCGCCGTGAAACGAACCGCTTCCTCTTCCCATTGGCGATCGAGAGCTTCGAGGCTGTCCGCTTCGGGTTTCAGCACCGCCAGGATTTCGTCGACGGCGGCGCGCTCGGCCGGTGCGGCGGCCAGCGCCTCGATCGCGCCCAGGACGGCGGCATAGGCGCTGCCGCGCGCCTCCAGCTTTTCGCGCAGGGCGGCCACCACATGGACGGCTTCGCCCAGCAGGGAGACCGCGGCCTTGAGCGGCAGCATGGACAGGAATTCGAGAAAGAGCGGCAGGAAATCGGGCAATTCCGCGGCGCTGATCGCCACTCCGTGCAGACGGTAGATCTCGGCGAGCCGGACCATCGCCTGTCCGCGGTCGCGGGACTCGCCGTGGATATGCTCGTAGAGATGCAAGGACAGCGACCGGTTGCGGTCGAACAATGCGACGTAGCGTTCCTGGCCGTCGAGCGGATCGAGCCCCGCCAAGGCGTCGATGAAACATTGAAGCGCCCGGCGGTGTGCGTCCGGCAGGATCGCTTCATATTCCAACGTCCGGGCCAGATCCTCGAATTGATCGAAAAGTTCGGGTTCCGGATAGGCCAGCAGGACGGAAAGGACCTTGAATGTCTTCATGTCACCACCTCGGCCGGAGTCTTGACGCCATGCCGGTGCCTGGGTTTGCCGAACAGGCCGAAATCGGACGAGCCGCCTGAACAGCCGTTGCCGAAACTGAACCCGCAGGAACTTTTCAGATCGAAGGCGTTCTCGGCATATTCGCGATGCGTCGTCGGGATGACGAAACGGTCTTCGTAGTTGGCGATGGCCAGGATCTTGTACATATCCTCGACCAATGGGCGGTCGAGGTCGACCTGGTCGAGAACCTCTTCGGCCTCGACCCCGTCGACGTGGCGGGCCCGCATGTAGGCGCGCATGGCGAGGAGCCGTTCGAGGGCCAGTTTCACCGGCTGCTCGTCCCCGGCGGTCAGCATATTGGCCAGATAGCGGAGCGGGATGCGCAGTTTCGAGACATCCGGGATGATGCCGTTGGCGCCCAGCCGGCCGGCTTCGGCTTTGGCCTGGATCGGCGAGAGCGGCGGCACGTACCAGACCATCGGCAGGGTCCGGTATTCCGGATGCAGCGGGAAGGCGATCTTCCAGTCGATCGCCATTTTGTAGACGGGCGACCGGGCGGCGGCCGTCAGCCAGGCTTCCGGGATTCCATCGGCGCGGGCCTGGGCGATGATTTCGGGGTCGCGCGGATCGAGGAAGATATCGAGTTGCGCCTGGTAAAGGCCGGCTTCGTCCCGGGCGCCGGCGGCCTGTTCGATCCGATCGGCGTCATAGAGCATGACCCCGAGATAGCGGATGCGGCCGACGCAGGTTTCCGAGCAGACGGTGGGCTGGCCGACTTCGATGCGCGGATAGCAGAAGATGCATTTTTCCGCCTTGCCGCTCTCCCAGTTGTAATAAATCTTCTTGTAGGGACAGGCGCTGACGCACATGCGCCAGCCGCGGCATTTGTCCTGGTCGACCAGGACGATGCCGTCTTCCTCGCGTTTATAGATCGAGCCGGACGGGCAGGCGGCGACGCAGGCTGGATTGAGGCAATGCTCGCAGAGCCTGGGCAGATACATCATGAAGGTGTTCTCGAACTGGCCGTAGATTTCCTTCTCGATCGCCTCGAAATTGTGGTCCTTGCCGCGCTTCGAGAATTCGCCGCCGAGAATTTCCTCCCAGTTCGGTCCCCATTCGATTTTCTCCATCCGCTGCCCGCTGATGACCGAGCGGGGCCGCGCGGTCGGCGCCGCCTGGCTCGCTCCGGCCGTCTGCAGATGGGCGTAGTCGAAGGTGAACGGTTCGTAATAGTCGTCGATTTCCGGCAGATCCGGATTCATGAAGAGCTTGGCCAGCACCCGGAACTTGCCGCCCGATCGCGGCGTCAGTTTGCCGGCCCGGTCGCGGACCCAGCCGCCGTTCCATTTTTTCTGATTTTCCCAATCCTTCGGGTAGCCGATCCCCGGCTTGGTCTCGACATTGTTGAACCAGGCGTATTCGACGCCGTCACGGCTGGTCCACACGTTCTTGCAGGTCACCGAGCAGGTATGGCAGCCGATGCATTTGTCCAGGTTCAGCACCATGGCGATCTGGGCGCGGATCTTCATGGCCGGTCTCCTTCCACAGGGGCCGTCGCCGGGGTGCGCGGGCCTTCGAGCCAATCGATGCCGTTCATCTTGCGGACGATGACGAACTCGTCGCGGTTGGCGCCCACCGTGCCGTAGTAATTGAAGCCGTAGGAAAGCTGGGCGTAGCCGCCGATCATGTGAGTCGGCTTGGGACAGACCCTGGTTACCGAATTGTGGATGCCGCCGCGCTTGCCGGTGATCTCGCTTCCCGGGACATTCACGATTTTCTCCTGCGCGTGATACATCAGGCACATGCCGGACGGTACCCGCTGGCTGACCACGGCGCGCGCCGTCAGGGCGCCGTTGGCGTTGAAGACTTCGATCCAGTCGTTGTCGACCAGCCCGGCGGCCTGGGCGTCCACTTCGCTGATCCAGACGATCGGCCCGCCGCGCGACAGGGTCAGCATGAGCAGATTGTCCGTATAAGTGCTGTGGATGCCCCATTTCTGGTGCGGCGTGATGAAGTTCAGCACCAGCGATTTGCGGTCGTCGGCGAACTGCCGGCGAATCGGCTCTGTCGTCTTGGTGTCGATCGGCGGCCGGTAGACGGCAAGCGCCTCGCCGAACCCCCGCATCCATTGGTGGTCCTGGTAGAATTGCTGGCGGCCGGTCAGGGTGCGCCAGGGAATCAGCTCATGCACATTGGTGTAGCAGGCGTTGTAGCTGACATGTTCGCTCTCCAGCCCGCTCCAGGTCGGCGAGGAGATGATCTTGCGCGGTTGCGCCTGGATGTCGCGGAAGCGGATCTTGTCGTCCTGGCGCGTCCGCGCCAGGTGGGTATGCTCGCGGCCGGTCATCCTGCCGAGAGCTTCCCAGGCCTTGACGGCGACCTCGCCGTTGGTTTCCGGCGCCAGGCTGAGGATCATCTCGGCGGCGTCGATGTCGCTTTCGATTTTCGCCCGGCCCAGACCGGCGCCCGGCGCGGTGACGACGCCGTTGAGCTGCTTCAGGAAAGCGACCTCGTGTTCGGTGTTCCAGCCGATGCCCTTGCCGCCGTTGCCGAGGCTTTCCATCAGCGGGCCGAGGGAGGTGAACTTGGCATAGGTCTGCGGATAGTCGCGCTCGACCACCGCGACCGAAGGCATGGTCCGGCCCGGGATCGGCCGGCATTCGCCCCGCTTCCAGTCGGCGACGTCGAACGGTTGCGCCAGTTCGCCGGGGGTATCGTGCAGGATGGGCGTCAGCACCACGTCGCGCTCGCGTCCGAGATGGCCCTTTGCCACCTCGGAGAAGGCGCGGGCGATGTTCTTGTAGATGTCCCAATCGGTCCGCGCTTCCCACGCCGGGTCGACCGCCGCCGACAGCGGATGGATGAAGGGATGCATGTCCGACGTGTTGAGGTCGTGCTTCTCGTACCAGGTGGCGGTCGGCAGCACGATGTCGGAATAGACGCAGGTGGTCGACATGCGGAAGTCGAGCGTCACCAGCAAATCGAGCTTGCCGGTCGGCGCCTCGTCATGCCAGCGGACCTCGTCGGGCTTGCTGCCATTCTCCTGGCCGAGATCCTTGCCGAGCACGCCGTGATCGGTGCCGAGCAGATATTTGAGGAAATACTCATGCCCTTTCCCCGACGCGCCCAGGAGGTTGGAACGCCAGACGAAAAGATTGCGCGGATGGTTGACCGGCGCGTCCGGGTCCTCGGCGGCGAATTTCAGCGTTCCCGACACCAGGCTCTCGGCGACATAGGCCGGCACGTCCTTTCCCGCCGCCCCGGCGGCGGCGGCGACCCGCAAGGGGTTGGCGTCGAGCTGCGGCGCCGACGGCAGCCAGCCCATGCGTTCGGCCTTGACGTTGTAGTCGATCAGGCTCTTCGGATAGTCGGCCGGGTCGGCCAGGGGCGACAGGATCTCCTTGGGGTCGAGCTTCTCGTAGCGCCATTGCGAGCTGTGGGCGTAGAAGAACGAGGTCGAATTCATCTGGCGCGGCGGGCGGTTCCAGTCGAGCGCGAAGGCCAGCGCCGTCCATCCCGTCTGCGGCCGCAGCTTTTCCTGACCGACATAATGCGACCAGCCGCCGCCCGATTGGCCGATGCAGCCGCACATCATCAGGAGATTGATGATGCCGCGGTAGATCATGTCCATGTGATACCAATGGTTGAGGCCGGCCCCGAGGATGACCATGGATTTTCCATGCGTCCTGTCGGCGTTTTCGGCGAACTGGCGGGCCACCGCGATGATCTGCGCGCGATCGACGCCGCTCACCGCTTCGGCCCAGGCCGGCGTGTAGGGGACATCGTCATCGTAGCCGGCCGCCACGTTGCCGCCGCCGAAGCCCCGGTCGATGCCGTAATTGCCGGCGAGCAGATCGAAGACGGTGGCGACGATGACCTCGCCATCCTTGGTCATCACCTTGCGCACCGGCAGTTGGCGCAACAGGACGTCGTCATGCCTGGTGGCATGGAAGGACTGCGGCGCCTTGCCGCCGAAATAGGGAAAGGCCACCGGCACCAGCGCGTCCCGGCTCTGCTCCAGCGATAAAACCAGCGACGCGCCGCGGCCTTCGCGGGCGTCCTTCTCTTCGATGTTCCATTTGCCGCTTTCACCCCAGCGGAAGCCGATCGAGCCGTTCGGCACGACCAGCGAACCGTCGGCCCGATCGAAGGCGAGGGTTTTCCAGGCGGGGTTGTTGGTCTGCTCGAGCCCGCCGTCGAGATCGGCGGCCCGCAGGGTGCGGCCGGGCACGTAGGCGTCGCCGCGTTCGTCCAAAACCACCAGTATCGGCATGTCGGTCAGGCGCCGGCAATAGTCCTCGAAATAGGCGCTGCGGCCGGCCAGGTGATACTCCTTGAGGATGACGTGCCCCATGGCCATGGCCAGCGCCGCGTCCGTCCCCTGCTTGGGATGCAGCCACAGGTCGCCGAATTTCGCCGCTTCGCTGTAATCCGGGCAGATGACCACCGACTTGGCGCCCTTGTAACGGACCTCGGTATAGAAATGGGCGTCGGGTGTCCGCGTCTGTGGCACGTTCGAGCCCCAGAGGAGGAGGAAGGTGGAATTGTACCAGTCGGCGCTTTCCGGCACGTCGGTCTGTTCGCCCCAGGTCTGGGGCGATGCCGGCGGCAGGTCGCAATACCAGTCGTAGAAGCTCATGCAAACCCCGCCGATCAGCGACAGGTAGCGGCTGCCGGCCGCGTAGGAGACCATCGACATGGCGGGGATCGGCGAGAAACCGACGATGCGGTCGGGACCGTATTTCTTGGCGGTATGGACGTTGGCGGCGGCGATGATCTCCTCCACCTCGCCCCATCGGGCTCGGATGAAACCGCCAAGTCCCCGGATTTTCTTGTAGGAACCGGCCTTGACCGGGTCCTCGACGATGGCGGCCCAGGCCTCGACCGGGCCCTTGTCGGCCCGCTCGGCGCGCCACAGTTCGGCCAGGGCGCGCCGGATCAGGGGATGTTTCACCCGATTGGCGCTGTAGAGATACCAGGAATAGCTGGCGCCGCGCGCGCAGCCGCGGGGCTCATGGTTGGGCAGGTCGGGGCGGGTGCGCGGATAGTCGGTCTGCTGCGTCTCCCAGGTGACGATGCCGCCCTTGACATAGATTTTCCAGCTGCAGGATCCGGTGCAATTCACCCCATGGGTCGAGCGCACGACCTTGTCGTGCTGCCAGCGGGCCCGATAGGCGTTTTCCCATTGCCGGTCCTCGTTGGTGACCACGCCGTGGGCGCCGGAAAAGGTTGCGATGGTCTTGCGGAAAAAGGTGAGGCGATCCAGAAAATGGCTCATGGCGCGATCCTGTCTGCGTGCGACGGCTGCGGGAGAGACGTTGGCGTCGGCGAGGTCTGCTGCATCGGACGATAGGCGTCGGCGCCGCGGCGCAGGTAGTACCACCAGGTCAGGGCGACGCAGCTGAGGTAGAAGACGATGAAGCCGATCAGGGCGGCGGTCGGCCCACCCGTGGCGGCGATCGATCGGCCGAAGCTCATCGGGATGAAGAAAGCGCCGGCGGCGGCGACCGCCGAAGTGAATCCCAGCACCGCGGCGCTTTCCTTGGCGGCGTTGCGTTGCGCCAAGGCGAGCGCGTCGGGACCCCGTCCGGCCGCCTGTCGCAGCAGCAGGGTGCGGAAAATGGCGGGCATCATCTGGAAGGTCGCGGAATTTCCAATGCCGCTGATGGTGAACAGCAGCAGGAACATGCCCAGGAATCCCCAGAAGGCCATCGGCTGATCCCTGATGCCGACGAAGAACAGGACCCCGCCGACGGCGGCGGTCATGGCCAGGAAGACGGAGAGGCTGACCCGGGCGCCGCCCCAGCGGTCGGCCATCCAGCCGGAAAGCGAGCGGCTGGCGGCGCCCACCAGCGGGCCGAGGAATGCGAAGGCCATCGCGTCGACGTCGGGAAACAGCATCTTGGTGAGCAGGGGAAACCCGGCCGAATAGCCGATGAAGGAGCCGAAGGTGCCGGTGTAGAGCCAGCACAGGATCCAGGTATGCTTGCGTTTGAAGATGACGACCTGATCGGCGAAGGATGCCTTGGCCGAGGGAAGGTCGTTCATTCCCAGCCAAGCGGCGAGAGTGGAGGCCAAAATCAGGGGCACCCACACGTAGCCGGCGTTTTGCAGCCAGATCTGCCTGGTCGCCCCCGCCGTGGCGATCGTCTGCGGTTCTCCGCCCCAGGCGCCGAAGGCGCCGGCGGCGATGACGACCGGGACGAGAAATTGCACGACGGAGACGCCGAGGTTCCCCAGGCCGGCATTCAGGGCCAGGGCCTGGCCCTTGCCGTCTTTTGGATAAAAAAAGCTGATATGCGCCATCGAAGAGGCGAAATTGCCGCCGCCCAGACCGCATAACAGCGCCAGAATCAGGAAGACCGTATAGGGCGTTCCAGGATGCTGGACCGCCAATCCGATGCCGATCGCCGGGACCAGCAGGGAGGCGGTGGCCCAGGTGGTCCACGTCCGCCCGCCGAAGATCGGCACCATGAAGGCGTAAAAGCCGCGCAGGACGGCCCCCGACAGGCCGGGCAGCGCCGCCAGCCAGAACAATTCGCCGGGTGAGAAACGGAAGCCGACGGCGGACAGATTGACGACGACCGCCGACCACACCATCCAGACGGCGAAAGCGAGCAGCAGGGCGGGGATCGATATCCACAGATTGCGCGAAGCGATCCGGCGCCCGGTCTTCTGCCAGAAAACGGCGTTCTCCGGGTCCCAATCGTCCAGCCCCGCCGCTTGCGGCTGCAATTCGGGCAGGAAGCGATTGTCGGGCGCAAGTGTGCCGGCGCGCTCCCTGCGCAGGATGGCGGCATGCATCCAGGCGAGAGTGACGGCGACGATCAGGAACAGCAGCATGAAGCAGCTGGTCCATAACCCGGTCAGGTCATTCATCAGGCCGAAGGCGATCGGCAGGATGAAACCGCCCAATCCGCCGATCATGCCGACGGCGCCGCCGACCGGTCCGACATGATCGGGATAATAGGTCGGGATGTGGCGAAAGACCGCCGCCGTGCCGAGCGACATGAAAAAGCCGAGGACGACGGTGAGCCCGGCGAACGGCACCACGCCGAGCGCGAAGCTGAAGCGCATCTCGCCGTGAATCCCGTGAACGACATAGTCGGTGGCGGGATAGGACAGGATGAAGGTGCAGAGCATGCAGGCGCCGAAGCACCAATACATCACCCGCCGGGCGCCGACGCGGTCGGACAGCACGCCGCCGTAGCCGCGGAACAGGCTGGCCGGAATCGCATACAGGGCGCCCAGGACGCCGGCCGCCCGGATGTCCAGATGGTAAACGCCGATGTAAAAGCGCGGCAGCCACAGCGCCAACGCGACAAGGCCGCCGAAAACGAAGAAATAATACAGGGAAAAGCGCCACACCTGGACATTGGCCAATGGCGCCAACTGCTGGCGGAAGGCGACGGCCGGCTCGCCGGCGGCGCGGCGGGCCCGCTGCAGCGGGTCGTCGGTCGTGGCGAACCAGAAGAGGGCGGCCGTTGCGGCCAATGCGGCGGCCCAGATCCGGGCGACCATCGGCCAGCCATAGGCGATCATCACGAAAGGGGCGACGAAGGTGGTGACCGCGCTTCCGACGTTGCCCATGCCGAAGATGCCGAGCGCGGTCCCTTGCTTTTCTTGCGGATACCAGCGCGCGACGTAGGAGACGCCCACGGCAAAGCTGCCGCCGGCGAGGCCCAGCCCAAGCGCCGCCAGCAGCAGCAGCGGATAGGTCGTGGCGAACGACAGCAGCGTGGCGGCGACGGCGGACGCCAGCATCACGATGACGAAAACCTGGCGCCCGCCGCGGCGGTCCGCCCAGATGCCGAGCGCCATGCGGCTCAAGGACCCGGTCAGGATCGGGGTGCCGATCAGCAGGCCGAATTCCGTCTCATCGAGGCCGAGCTGTTGCTTGATGCCGATGCCGATGATCGAAAAGAGGGTCCAAACGGCGAAGCAGGCGGCGAAGGCCGCCGTGCTCATGGCCAGAATGCGACTGGATCTCGGATCTTCCGTATGCTGCATCCGCTGCCTCTTTTCGAACCAAACCCGGTAGCCGGCGGGGCCGGAGGTTTGCTTGATACGGCAGCCTAGAAGGCGAGGTGTCGGTGTTCCTTGACTTTTATCAAGACATGACGTGATATTTATCACGCACCGTTGCGGCACCTGGAACAGGAAAACCAGGTTGGCGCGAGATGGAGATCGAGGATTGGGCGACCGCGACGACGGACAATCGACGGGTGAGAACCTCCCGCTTTTCAGATCCTTGCCGACGACGAGCCGGGCCGAATTGTTGCGGAACTCCATCCAGCATGGGGTGGCAGCCGGCACTGTCCTGTTCGTCCAGGGCGAATCGCCGAATTTCCAGCATGTCGTTTTGTCCGGTTCGGTGCATCTGTTCGGACGTTCCACGGAGGGACGCGAGGTGCTGATCGAAACGGTCGAGCCTCCCGATCTGGTCATTCCTGCCGCCGTCCTGACGGGGGAGCCCTACCTCATGGAGGCCCGCGTGCCCCAGGCGTCGCAGTTCCTGCTGATCCACGGCGGCGCGTTTCGTGCCGCCGTCGCCGCTCAGCCGGCCCTGGCCCAGGAGATGATCGGCTGTCTGGCCGGCCAATTCCGTCGCATGGTTCGGCAGATCAAGAACCTCAAGCTCAGATCGTCGACGCAACGCGTCGGCTGCTACATTCTCGCCCTGGCCAAGCGGCAGGGCACGCCGGACCGTGCCGTCCTGCCCTATGAAAAGACTCTCGTCGCCTCGGAATTGGGCATCACCCGCGAAAGCTTCTCGCGCGCGCTGTCGGCGCTGCAGGGGGCCGGCATCGAGGTTCGGGAAGGAACCATCCTCATTCGTGACGCGTCGCGCCTTGCCGCCGAGTGCGGGCCGGACCCGCTGATCGACGGACCGGAGGAAGCGTGGAATGGCGTCAATGCCTGATCCTCTGAAGTTTGTCCGGCGCCGCCGGATGGAGCGGCCGCATGAATGACGTCGCGATTATGCTGGCCATCCACGTGCTGGCCGTGGTGCTGTGGATCGGCGGCGTGGCGATGGTGACCACCGTTCTGCTGCCCGCCGTGCGACGGGCCAAGAATCCGCAAGAGCGGCTGGCGTTTTTCAATACGATCGAACGGCGCTTCGCCTGGCAAGCCCGGGGAACGACGTTGCTGGCCGGCGCCAGCGGATTCTATATGGTCGATCGGCTCGATCTCTGGTCGAGCTTTCCGTCGATCGAATACTGGTGGCTGGATGCGATGGTTCTGCTCTGGCTCATCTTCTCGATGATGCTTTTTGTGGCGGAGCCGTTATTTCTCGAAAGATGGTTCGAGGAACGGGCGAAGCGAGCCCCCGAAAGCACTTTCGCGCTTGTCCAGCGGCTGCATTGGCTTCTCCTGGCTTTGAGCCTCGTCACCGTCTTTGGCGCCGTCGCCGGGAGCCATGGATTGTCCTTCGTGCCCTGACCGTTACGCGCTTGCGCCTGGCCTTCCGCAAGGCGCCGCAGCCTCCGCGGATCGGGTGACCGGATAAGGAGGGGGCGAGGCCGGTGGGCGATGTCGAGGGGATTGGCCAGCGTGTCGTTCCATGATCCGGCCCCGTTTAAACCCGGACGCTCAGGCATAACCTGGAGGCTTGGGGATATCCTTGAGCATGTGCTTGTGCCCGAGATTGAGATCATCTCCGGATGACAGCGTATGTCCCCGCTTTCAAGCGGATATACCACCTTGACGTGCTATATCTTGTCGGGCCTCTACTTTTATTCTAGCATTTGATCTGCAAATGCAGCGCGCCATCTGCGTCGTCGAGGGAGCATGTCGGTGGCCGGTTTCGCCAATCCAGTCCTGAAATCCGAAACGGCGCATGGGAGCAAGAAGCCGGATGCGGTCTCTCCCGCGCGGCGTCATTTTATTCTCGATATGCCTTCGCGCGTGCAATCCCTCGATGCGCGTGGCGCGAGGCTCAACGCCCGCCCGGCGCTGGTGGCGCAACGTGCGCTGGCGGAAAGGCTGGGGGCCAGGGCTGAAACGGACTCCGCGCCCGTCGCCGCCGAACAGGACTCCGCGAACGGCCGGGCCGCGACCATGCACGCTTCGCCGCCATCTCCGCGGCCGGCGCCCGCCCCCCTGGGCACCAAGCCAGTCCAGCGCTATGTCGCGCTGGATGCCTATTACGCGTCCAATGACGACACCGCCGTCGTCGGCAAACAGAAGAACAATAAGGAGCTCTACGCGACCGATGGCCGCGTGGCCGAAGCCAACGCCGTGCTCAAGCAGCGCGTGTCCAACGTGCGGCTGGCCGCCACAGGAAAGACACAGAACTATCGCGGTCGCTCCCTCAAGGAGGTGCAGCCCACGCTCGACGACGCCAGTGTCAAGGCCAACAAGCTGGCCGGAGAGGTCAGCCCGGTCAAGGATCCGAGCCCGGCCAGCCAGACCGGCGTCCTGATGCCCAGCGAGTGCGAGAAGGGCGCCATCGCGATCCTCGGCGCCTATGTCGAGGAACTCAAGCATCCGCAGAACGCCTTCGTCCATGCCCGCAAGGACCATAGCCAGGGGCGCATCGCCAACCTGATCGCGGCGAGCGCCGCCGGCAACGGCCAGAAGCAGACGTGGTTCACCGAATGGACGCGCCTCGAAGGCCTCGTCGGCAAGGCCTCCGCCGCCTACAACAATGTCGCGCGGGACCAGGCCATCGACGCGAACGCCGGCATCGACGATGTCCGGAACGAACTGCGCGCCGCCCATGCGAACCTGGTAGACGCTCAATTCGATGAGAATTTCAAGCGGGACGTCAATGAATACAAGGTCAAGACGAGCAAGGTGAAGGCCGGCGGGGTGATCGAGCGGATGATCCGCCTGATGGACGACCGCATCAACGCGATCGAGATCGACGTCATGTCGAGCGCGAACCCTCTCTACGGCGGGCATCACCAGAATCTTCTCGAGGCGCGGGACGTCCGGGGCAGGCTCGAGCAGCTCTATGAAGCGGCGAATTTTCCCAAGGCCGTCATCGACCGCGCTCTGGCGCTGACCGGCCGGCAGGCGGACCTGGCCAAATATTTCGCGGACAACCCGTCCGCGGCCGGCAACTATCAAAACAATCTCAATTACCTCAAATCCTCGCGCATGAGGAGCTTCCTGACGGAGCTGGTCGGCACGCTCGACGCCAGGATCATCGAACTCGAGAAGCAGCGGAATGCGGAATTCGGCAATATCGCCGGTCAGAACCAGGCGGTCGATCCGGGCATCGGCGAGGCCTACGGCATCCTCGGCGGACACTACAAATTCTCGGATGCGGGGCGCTGGAACTGGCACTGGGCCGGCGTCGTGCTGAAGACCGGGACCGACAACGTCACCATGGAGGCGCACGCCACCTACAAGCAGGGCAACGAGACCCACAACGAGCGATGGGATTTCAGGATGTACGGCAAGCCCGGGCGCATCGAGACCCGGGGCCAAACCTTCCACGACATATGGCGCAACGACGGGTTCGGCCTGGCGCCGGTCACGGTGCTGGGCAAGCCCAGCGTCGATCCGGACCCAAAGGTCGCCGCCTATGGCATCGATCCGGCCCATCTCGACGACTATGTGCAGGGAACTAACGCTCTGTACGCAATCCTGGAGCCGATGACCGGCTGGCATAAGAGCAAGGCCGACCTGATCAAGTATTACGAGGGAAAGGCGGCGGAAATAGCCGATATCGTGCAAAACAGGCTTCCAAATCTCTTCAGGGCGAACCTTCTCAATGCCGACCTGCTAAGAGAGAGCCAATTGATGACCGAGTTGCAGGAAGAAGGTTCGAGGGAACTGTTCCGCGATGTGAACCTGGAAGAGGAAAGCATGAATATATCGCAGAAAATGAGGGGGCATCTGGTGGATTTCTACAAGACGGTGATTGCTTACCGGCACGCCGGCAGGAAGACCGGCGTGCTGGTTTAGAACCGAGCCAGTCCGATGGCTGCCGCAGCCGCGTCCCTTGCGCGATCCGCCGAAGCCGACGCGGCTCCCCGGCCGGCGGCCGCCCCGTTACGCCCGCGCGGCACGCGGGATGCGATATCGCCGGTTCAAAGGCTGGACGCCATCGGGCAGGCGCTCGGGGCGCGGCCGGCGGTGGCGGCGCAGCGCCGCCTGGCGGGCCGGCTGGCCGGAATCGCGCAGCTGCATCCGGTGGTCCAGCGCGGCGGCGCCGGTTCCAAGGCCGACGAGAACGAGATCCTTCAGACGGAATATCAGAAGGAGGTCGCGAAGGCCGTAACCTTGCTCCAGGACAAAATCTCTTTTGGCACCTCGCCGGAAGATCACTACGACAAGGCGAATTGGGAGCAGATCCCCGACCAGGACTTCAAGCTGGCCATCAGGACCAAGGTGAAGCCCTCCACGGCGCTCAAGGCGCTCGGGAAAGCGAGCAAAGGCGTCTGGTCGTTCGATTGCGCCGAGTTCGTCCAGGTGTGCAATCTTTTCGCCGGAATGGAGGTCTATGGTGACGAGTTCGTCGATAAAAAAGGCCCCCTGGTCCTGCGGCAGCACAAGTCGTCGGTGTTTAACGGAGGAGGCTACACCTTCGAAAGAAAGGAAAAAGGTGCGAAGTTCGATGTGATCGATCACGGAAGGAAAAACGCCTATGTAGAAAAATACATTACCGAAGCGGAATTGCTGTCCAACATTCCGGCCGGCACACGGGTCTGCTTTAAGAATCCTGCTGCGCCGGAGACGCCGTTTCGCAATGAAAACGCGATCGCGCTGGGAGGCGGCCGCTACGCCGCTCATCCCATGGGCACCAACCTGACCGCCGAACAGATCGTGGCCAAACTCGTCGACTACAACAAAGAGTCGCAATTGGGCGGCGAAAGCGGCGGGGCCGATCTGATTTTCGTCAGCCAGATCGAAGTCTATTCGCTCCTTCCACGCACCAACGCGGTGAGCGACGCCCTGAAGCTGCCCCATTGGAACTGACTGCGGATTTTCCCGGTTTTAAGGTACGGTGACGGTCATCTGGCCGGGCAGGACGATGCTGATCTCGCCGGCCCAGGCGCAGAGCAGCTTGCACCCGGTGTCGAGCGTCGGCAGGTTGGCGACGGTCACGGTCGGGACGCCGGGAAACCAGGGCGCGGTCAGCACCGGGAGACAGGGCATCGGGGTCAAGGCCCCCAAGGCCGCCGCCGTGGCGGCGGCAACCGTGGGGTTGGCCAGGCTCTGGCACATGCCGAAAGGCGGCACGTTGATCATCGGCTTGTTGTCCATGATGGTGGCGGCCGGCAGGTTGCAGGCCGCCACCCGGTTTTCCGGCAGGATGCCGAGGGTCGAGGGCGCCATGCCGAAACTGCATTGCAGCATGGTTCCCGAGGTGATTTGCGGCGACGGCATGGGGCGATCTCCTGGCGGATCCGGCTCGGCTATTTGCTGACGAAACGTCCGTCCTTCTGCAGTTCGCGCCGGATGCCATCCAGCAGATCATGCGACAGCACCACCGGCGGAGTTCGTTCGACGGCCATCAGGCAGGCATAACGCAGTACGTTGATGATGGCGCCGCCCGACAATTCATATTTCTCGGCGATGGCGGCGAAATCGATCTCGGGGGACAGGGCGACGCCCAGGCCGGCGAAAGACTCTCGCCACAGGCGTTGCCGCGCCGGGGCGTCCGGGATGGGAAAACGGATCGCCGACTGGAATCGCCGGGCGAAGGCCTCGTCGAAATGATCGCGCTGATTGGTGGCCAGGATGGCCAGCCCGGGAAAATCCTCCAATCTCTGCAGCAGATAGGCGATCTGCTGGTTGGCCGAGCGGTCGTTGGAGGATTGCGCGTCGGTGCGCTTGCCGAACAGCGCATCGGCCTCGTCGAAGAACAGGATCCAGTTCCGCCCCTGGGCCTGGTCGAACAGGGTGGCGAGGTTCTTTTCGGTTTCGCCGATCCATTTCGAGACCACCAGGGACAGGTCGACGCGATAGACCGGCATCGAGAAACGTTGGCCCAGCAGGCTCGCGGTCAGGGTCTTGCCGGTGCCGGGCGGGCCGTAGAACAGGCAGCGATAGCCGGGCTTCAGGCGCCTCGCCAGGTCCCAGTCCCGCATCAGGGTCCCCTCATGCTGCACCCAGCGGGCGATCATGTCGACCTGGCTCAGGGTCGATTCGTCGAGGACGAGATCATCCCACCCGAGCGAGGTGACGATCCGCCGCGCCGGGAAGTCCGGGCCGGGTTCGGGGACATGGTCGGGGCCGCGCAGAAACTCGTGCAGGGCCGAACTCGAAAGCCGCAGCGTCGCGCTCATCGGCGGTTCGTCCGGGTGCCGGTGGTCGAGGATGACGATGCCCTGGCCGACCAACGGGCGGTCGCGGGCGAACAGCGCCTCGACCGTGATGTGCCTGGCTCTGTCGTCTCCCGCCAGCAGGAACAGCGCCGTCTCCGCCGTGGGCAGGAAGCCGCCGTGAACGCTGCCGGTGATGCCGCCGAATTCGGAGAAACGCCGTCCGGTCGCCTGGTTCTGCAGCAGGAACGGATCGAGCAGGGCCGGCGCGACGTGCGGCGCCAGCGCCAGCGCCAGGGTCAGGCGCTCTTCATGGCTTAAATGATGCTTACGGACCAGGGCGGCATAGGGGCCGAGCCGATGCGCCACCGGCGGCGGGCAGGACAGCTTTTCCGGGTAGATGCCGGTCCCGTCGCTGAAGGACGCGAAGCGCTCGGTCATCACGGCTTCCAGCCAGGCGAGTTCGGCCTCGATCACTTGCAGGTTTTACTGCATCTCCGGGGAAAGCCGCGCGATATTCACCATGTCACCTGCACCGGTTCGGCCATCCAGCGGTGAAATACCGTGCCGAAACTCCAGGGAATGCGATCCACCAGGACGTCGACACCTTTTCGCTGAACCAAAAGCTGCCATTTCCCGTCAAAATATACAAGCCGGCCTTCGCGCTGGAGAAAGGTTTCGCGCAGGGCGGCGATGGAGCTGTTCTTGATGAGCGGCCAATTCTCGATGACGGCGCCCAGCAGGCCCTCGCAGATGTCCAGATCCTTCTGGGGGGCGGTGATGGAGGGCTCGATCGGGACGGCCGTCGCCAGGCCGCAGAGCAGCTTGTTGAGCGCCAGCTCCGGCTCAGTCCGGTCGAGATGCCCATCGACCAGATATTGCAGCAGATGCACCGCCCGCGATTGCCGTTCGAGGCCGCGGATGCCCGGCTTGCCCCCCTCGTCCTCGCTCAGCAGCTGCAGTCGCTGGAATAGCGCCGGCAAATACGGGCTCAGCAGGACCAGCCCGGCATTGCCGACATAGATCTTCCGGTCGGGTTCGAGCGGTTCGGGTTCCGGCGCCGGCGCCGGTGGCGGATCGGGCTCCGCCGCCGGCCGGGAGGGGGGACTGCGCTTTTCCGTTCCGCTCGCGGATGAGGCGCGATGCAGGGCGGCAAGCACCGCCACATGGCCGCCATGGCGGGCCAGTTGCCGCGCCTCGGCTTCCAGGGCGGCGGCGCGGCCCTCGTCGTTCGCGGTCGCCGCGGCGATGATTTCCGCCGTGAGGCGCGGCAGGCTCATCTCCGGCTCGGCCAGCAGGTCGAGCAGGATGGCCCAGATCCGGCTCGCCTCGGGCCGCGCCGCGCCGAACGGCAGGGTGCGCCGCCAGGCCGTGCCCAACAGCATCGCGGTCTCGACGAACTCTTGGCCGCCGGCGGGCCTCAGCAACCGCACCAGCCGTCCCAGCGCCTCGGGCGGCAGGCTGGCGGCCCAGCGCGCGCGGCTCCTGGCGTCCCGGAGCCGGCTGCGCAGATGGTCGATCAGCGCGGCGTCCCCCGCGTCGGCCAGCCGGACGAACAGGCGCGCGAGGGCATCCGGCGCGGAGCCGCGAGCCCGCGCACCGTCCAGCCAGGCGAACAGCGCCGCCGGATCGGCTTCCCGCGGCGGAGAGGTCGGCGGCGGCGGCGGGGCGGCGGGGACGGTCTCGGTCTCGTCGGCGACGAGGCGCGCCAGATCGAGGCGGGAGCCTTCCAGCATCGCCGCCGCCGCGCGCATCAGCACGGTCCGCCGTCGCGGTCCCGGGGCCAGCGATGCCAGCAGTCCGGTGGACGCGGCCGGAACCAGCCGCGCCAGCAAGGCGTCGGCGGGGCCGCGGTCGAGGCGATCCAACGCGCGCCGCAGCCGTTCCGTGGTGCGGCGGAGATCGCCGGTGGCGAAAAGCCAGCTCAGATCGGCGGAAGAGAGGTCGGCGATGTCGGACAGCAGTCCCGCCAGGCTGGTTTCCGGCGGCGCCCACCAGGCGAGTTCCCCGCGGTCCAGCCAGTGGCCGATCAAAGCGAGCCGGTCGAGGCGCCGGCCGAATGCCGCGGGCGGAAGATCGAATTCCGGCGTCTCGTCGGTCATGACGGTTCGCACCAGCGCGCTCCACGCCGCCGCCCCGCGCAGACCGGTGGCCTCGGCCCAGCGCAAGGCCCGTCCGGCGCTGCCGGGCGCCAGGCTGGTCAGCAGCTCGTCGGGCAGCAGCCAATCGAGCAGGCGCCCGACGATTTCGGGCAGCTTTCCGGGCGATTCCTGCGTCAGGCGGTGGACGAGAGCGGCCAGCCGCGCCGGATCCCGTTCGGCCAGCAGGGCCAGGCCGCGCCCGGCGGTGCGCGGGTGGCCCGTCCGCAGGAAATGGCCGAGGGCGCGTAGCTGCTCGCCGTTTCCGGGCGCCGCGCCGCCGGAAAATTCCCGCGCCAGGCCGGCCGCCATGTCGCGGATCGCCGACGACGGCGCGGCGGTGCCGGCGACGCCCTGCCACAGGGCCAGTTCCAGTTGCGCCGGCGCGACACCGCCATAGCGGGCGATGCCGCGCAGCAGAAAGCGCCCGAACGCCTTGCGGTCGAAGCGCGTGCCGCGCCGCTCGGCCAGGTAGAGCAGCGCCAGGGTCGAGAGCATCTCGCCGAACCGCCCGGCGCCGACAGGCAGCAGGGGGACCGCGCCATGCAGCCGGGTCAGCTCCGTCAGGTCTTCGCCGATGATTCCGGCATGGGCGGGATCGAGTTCGGCGAGCAGGCGGCCCCGCCGGTCCGGCTCGATCGCCGCGACGACGCGCATCAGCCGCGCGGGATGCTGGGCGGCCAGGCGGAGCAGTGCCGCGGCGTCGCCGTCCCGGGCAGGCCGGTCGTCGCCTTCCGCCGAGCTTTCTCGCGCCAGGTCGAGCCGCAGCGCTGCCGGGCTGGCGCCGGTGGCGGCGGCCAGGAAGTCGATGATCGCCGCCAGGCGGGCTTCCGCCGCCGCGGGAAACGGAGCTTCGCCGAGGGCGAGGACCAGGGCGGCGCGCCGCAGAAGCCGGGCGAAGCCCGCCTCGCCCAGAAGAACGAGGGGAGAGGTGCCGTGCCGGGCCGCCAGCCCGTCGAGGTCGGCCAGCAGGGCCGTCGCCTGGGCGGGAACGAGATCGCGCAGCGCCATGGAGAACGCCGCCGCCGGCAGGCGGTCGGCGATCGGCCCGACGGCGGCGCGGCCGCCGCCGGCATAGGCGCGGCGCAGCAGCGCCGACAATGGGGCGGAATTGCCGCGCTGTACGGCCGTCAGCGCCTCCTCCATCCCGTCCGAGGGCGGCGGCGGTTCGGCCGGCGGGGGCGCCAGGTCGGCCAGCAGAGCGGGCAGGGCGGAGCGGAAGTCTCCGCGCCTGCCGGCGGCCGCTTCCCTCAGCCGGTCCGGTTGCGCCCAATGGGAATCGCGCATGGCCTCGGAGAGCAGGCGGTCGAGGAAAGCGTGCCGGCCGAAGGAGGACGCGCCCGCGTTCAGCAGGTGGTGGAGGGTCGCCGTCCGCAGTCTCGACGCGATCTCCCGCGCCAGCCCGGCGTCGGGGGCGATGGCGGCTTGCAGCGCGGACAGCTCCTCGAGCAGCCCCAGCGCGGTGTCGCCGCCGGCCGGCTCGATCCGGCGCAGCAGTTCGGCGAACAGGGCCGGAGGAAGGCCGGCCGCCAGCGCTTCGAGGGCGGTGGGATCGTCCGCCCGGCGCCGCGCCTCGGCCAGCAGAGCGTCAATGCCGCCGGCCCGCGGCGCGGCGTGTTCGCCCAGCAGCTCGTTCAGCACCACCGGCAGCGAGGAGCGCAGACCCATATGGGTGCGCACCCGCGCCAGGGCCGCTTCCAGCATTTCCAGCAATGTTTGATAGTCGATCCCCAGCCGTTCGGCCTCGCGCCGAAGCAGATGGGCCAGGAAGCGCCGGCGATTGAACTGGCTGCCGGCGTCGTGAAGCAGGAATTCGAGGCTCGTCACCCACCATAGATGCTCGAGTCGGGCCTCGGACGCGGGGATCTTCGACGCCGCGACGGATTCCCGGTGGGTCAGGCGCAGATCGGTCAGAAGCTCGATGATGGTGAGGGCGTCGGACGGCGCCAGCAGGCCGAGCAGGCGGTGCAATCCTCCCGGCTCCGCCTGCAGCACCAGCCGTTCGATCACCCGGCTGTTCGACGCGTGCCGGCGAAGGAGCGCGACCAGCGCCGCCGGCTCGGCGTCGATCAGGGCGCGCAGCACGGCGGGCGGATCCAGCCGGTTGCCGCGACCGGCGAAGGGCAGGACGCCCGAGGTAAGATAGGCGCCGAACCGGTCGAGCTGGAGCGCCGAGGCCGTCGCCAGCCGGCGTCCCGGCAGCGGATTGAAGCGGACGGCGTTCAGTGCGTTCTCCAGCGCCTCCGCCAGGGCCGGCGCCAATGCCTCCAGGGTGTCCGCCTCGAGAGTCTCCTCCCCGACCATGCCGAGGTCGAGATCGAGTCGGTCGAGGATGAGAACCATGCCGGCCGGATCCAGAGCATCGAATACCCGCTCCATCACGGCCGGCACCCGTTCCCAGACCAGATTTTCCAGCCGGGGGCGCAACCGCATCGCCAGATCGAGATTCTCGACCGCGACGTCGAAATCGAGCCGGCCGAGCAAATGGGGCAGTCTGGCCAAGGAGGCTTCCGATCGATGAGGTCGAGGCCGCAGGGCGCCGCGTTCAGGCCTTGCCCGGCAGTTTCTTGCGCGGCGCCATCTGCAGGGCGCGGGCGCCCATCCGGTCGGCTTCCCGTTCCAGCGCGGGCTCGTCATTGACCGGGACGCCGCCGGCCATCCGCATGGTCGGTTTCACCCGGCCCTGCGCCTGCTGGACGACGTGCCAGGCCTCATGGGGCACATGGCGTTCCTGCCCCGGCGCGACATGGATGTCCGAGCCCTGGGTGTAGGCATGGGCGTTGAGCTGCGCCGGGCGCGAGGAGCCGTAATGCACCCGGACATGGTCCATCGACATGCCGGACAGGGATTCGATGCCGGTCTTCACCGGCTCGGACAGCCCGGTCCGGTCGGCCGCCCGCCTTTGCACCGGCTGGGTACGGCCGGCCTTCTGCGCCAGCTTCTTCTTGAGCGGCGCCATTCTCTGGACGGCGGGCGAGGCGTTGAGCCGGGCCGCGAGCTGAAGTAGGCGCGGCTGCTGCGGGCCGCCCGCCTTGGCCGTTTCCGGTTCGCTTTTCCGCGCCGGGTGCTGCTGCATCGCCTGTTGAGCCATGGTGCCTCCATGTGCCCGCGCCATCGCGCGGCGCTATGCCTTGTCTCAGTCAATCAAAGCCGGGCCCCGGCGTCAACCGGAACCCCGTGCGGATTGCGTCCGCCGTCATTCCAAACGAGCCCCAGATCTTCCGCCGCGGCCGGTCCGGACAGCTTGTCGAGCCAGCGTCCGTGGCAATCCGTGGGCCAGACCGTCCAGGTTGCGGGCGGCAGGGGGGAATTCGCCGTTCTTTCGATCGTCACCGGCCGGCTGGGATCGGCGAGGGCGAATTTCAGTTCCGCACCGCACAGATCCTGCCGCATCAGTTCGACCGCGTCCGCGTCATGCAGCCCGACATACCAGAAGCGCGGCCGATCGAGAGCCGCGGGCGGCAGGGCCGCGCGGTCGAGTTCGATGCGGATCTTCCACCGGCGGGTGGCGCCCAGCAGGATGCTGAGCGCCCCGACCAGCGGCGCCGGCGGGTGGTCCGCCGGCCCGGTGTCGGCCTGCCACGGCAGATGCCACGCCGTGGCGCGCGCCGCCCAGGCGTCGCGCTGCTCCGGCCGGCGCGCCAGTATCATCGGCACCGGCCGCGCCGTCAGCGGAATATCGCCCGGCTGCGCCGCATCCGAGACCAGCAGAGTCAGCCGGGCGCCGAGAGCCGACATCAGCGCGTGGCATGCGACGGGATCGTCGGCGAAGCCGACCACCGCGTCGGCGTCCGGCATCGCGACGGCCGCGTCGGGCGCGCGGGGATCGGCGCGCCCGACAGGCACCGCCAGGCCGTAGAATCGCTCGAGTCCCTGCGCCCAACCGCGGGCGCGGCGGGCGGACGCCGCGTTCCAGTCCTGGGCGGCGGCGATGAAGACGATGCGGGCATGGGGCGCCCACGGCCTGGACAGGTGCTTCGGGGCGGGAAAATGGCGGGCGAACGCCTCCGGCGAGCGGATCGCGGCGATCCGTTCCATCAGTTGGGCGTTGGCCGCATAATGCGCGTTCCGCCTCGCCGCCTCGCGCAGGGCGCGTTCGCTGTGCGAGCCGCTGTCGGCATGGAAGAGATGCCAGACGCGCTGTTCGGGGGCGTGGGATACGCACACCTTGCCCAGCAGCCGCGCCTTGTGCAGCCAGCCATGGTCCTCGAAGCCCCAGCCGCGAAATCCTTCGATCATGCCGCCATGGCGCTGCAGGAAGTCGGCCCGCACCATCCCCATGCCGCCGGGATTGCCGGTTATCGGGGCCAGGCGGCGCAGCGAGCCGCACTCCCGGGGGTGACGTCTGCCGGCGAGAACCTCTTGCGTGTTTTGCTCGTCGAGATAGTCGATCAGGCTGTGCGGGAAGAAATAATCGGCGCCGCCGTCGCGCATCTCGCGCTGGGCCCGCAGAAGGAACGACGGTTCGAACAGGAAATCGCCGTCGCACCACAGGATCTCGGCGCCGCGCGCCAGGGCGGCGCCGGCATTCATCATCCGCGAGCGATTGAAGGCGCCGCCGTCCGAGGTGAAGACGTAATCCGCTCCGTAGCGGCGCGCCAGATCGAGCGCGTGGGGCGCGCTGCCCATTTCCGCGATGACGATCTGCTCCACCGCGTCGCAGCGCCGCATTCCGGCGAGCGTAGCGGACAGCAGATGAAGGCGGTGGCGGTTGGCGGAGGGGATGACGATGCTGACGCCGCCGGCCATTAGAGCGCTCCCTGCAATTGGGTGGAATCTCCGTCTCTGCAAAGGCGTCCGTCGAAGCGCGGCAGCCAGCGTCCGCGCCGGTCGGTGGGCCATATGGTCCAGCGCTCCGGCTGGCGGTCGCTGGTGAAGTGCCGCTCGATGACGATCCTGCCCGCGTTCTGGTCGCGGAGGCGCTTGATCTCCAGCCGGCCGGCGTCGTCCCGGGCGAGCTCCGTTCCATCGACATCGTGAAAGCCGATGTACCAGAATAGTGGGTTGTCGAGCGCTTCCGCGACCAGTCGGCCGGGGGTCACCTCCAGGCGAACCGTCCAATGCCGTGCGGCCGCCAGTCTCGGCGGCCCGGGCGGGGCAGGCTCGTCGCCGCGCCGTGCGGCCGGACTGGCGGTGCGGCGGCGAAAACTGATTCCGGCATACTCCTGATACTGCGTGAAGCTGCGGACGTCGCCACACCCATGGCGTCCGGCCTGGGGCTGGGTCAGGAACTGCTGCACCTTGGCCAGGCTCGCCACGTCGCGGGCATGCCAGGGAAGCTCGACATCGCGGCCGGCCACATGGTCGTCCCAATGCTTGGATCGCCCCTTGCGGGTATATTCATGCCAGGCGATGTGGACCGCGGGATGGAACAGGTCGTAGCCGTGGGTGAAGGCGCGAATGGCCAGCGTGATCTCTTCGCCGATGAAATAGAGTTCGGGATCGTAGGGAACCTCCTCGACGAAGCCGCCTGGCGCGAACAGAAGGTGTCCGGACAGGAATCGCGCGCGCATCGGCGCCGCACGCCGTTGCCAGCCGGGCATCACCCCGAACTGGAACAGGACGATACCCTCGGGGGTGAAATGGCCGAAGCGCATCACCGTGGGCTGGTCGGTGGCCGGCAGGGCGGCGTGGGGGTCGTAAGCGGCGGCGTAAGTGCTCAGCACCGGCTTGGCCGAGCCGCTGCGTTCGGCCTGGTCGAGCAGGAGGGCGTCCCAGTCCTGGGCGAAGTGGTGATGCGAGTCGAGCTGCAGGAAGAAATCCTCGCCGTCGTACAGCGCCATGCATTGGGCCCGAGCCCAGCAGGCGCCGCGGCTTTCGCGCCAGGGCACCGCCGTCACCCGCATCCGTCCGCCGTCGAGTTCGGGGGGTGGCGGCTCTCCTTCGCCATGCTGCCAGCAAATGCCGAAACGCAGGTCCCCCGGGTATCGGGCCCGGCTCAGGCAGCGCTCTATCGTCGGGATCAGTTCCGGATCCCGGTAGGCGGCGATGGACACGAAAATCGTCATGACGGAGACAGCCAGAACGGAGTCTGCCCCTGCGCATCGTTCTGGACGACGTCGAGGTCATAGGCGATCCCGTCCAGCACATAACTGCTGCTGATCGATTGCACCATGCAATATCCTGTCGAAAGCGCGGGCGTCGTGCTGCCCGATTGCCAGAAATAGCCGAAGGCGGTCGCGGTGATCTGGCTGGCGCCGAGTCCGCAATCGGCGCCGACATAGAGACCGGGGACGTAGCCGCAGGCGGCGACGGCGCCGTACCAGGCGTTGCAATAGGCGATGACCGCATCGTCCGGTGTGCCGGCGGCCACCCCCTCGAGATCGAGCCAGACGGACAGGCCCGGCGGCAGGCCGATGCTCCAGGCGTCATCGGCCGCCTGCTCGCCGTTCGAGGCGCCCAGCGGCCCGCTCGGGGTCCAGCCCTCCGCGGCGACATGCTGCACCGCCATCAGGGCCAGTCCGGCGTTCAGGATCGTGGTCGCTTCGGCGGCGGTGAGATCGCCCGACGAGGAGGCCCCGGCGCGAGGCAGGTAGCGTATGGCGAAGCGGAAGCCGGCTTCGGCGAATGTGGCGGCGCTGGCGCCGGTCAGGACCGTGTCCAGGTCGACGCCGATGGCCTGATCGGGGGCCGCCGCCACCGTGCCGGGCAGCTCGATCTCGGTGGGCGGGATGGCCCTGGCGGCCGGGGCCGCCGGCGCGGCCGGCGGAGCCTCCTCGACCGGTGCGGGCGGCGGCGCGGCCGAGGCCGGCGGCGTCGCCTCCTCATCCTTGCCGGCCGCATTCGGCTTGCTGCGCCAGAACGCCAATTTCCGCAGAACGGGCAGCACGCTATCCTGCCAGAAGCTGGCGATCCGGCCGCCGATGCCCGAGGCGTGCCCGTCGGAAACCAATCGGCCGGAAGATATCAGCGGCAGCGACGCCAGCGGCGGCGGGGGTGGCGGCAGATCCGGAACCGCCGTCGGCGTCGCCTCGGGAGTCGGCGCCGACGCCGGCTCCGGCTCCGGTTCCGGGGTGAGGGACGGCGACGGCGGCGGCGGCGCGGGTGTGGGCGTTGGCGGCGACGGGGCCTGCCGGGGCGCCGGCTGGTCGTCGGTCGGCGGCGGGGGGCTGGGGAGCGGGCTGGACTTTGGCGGCGGCCCGTCGATTTCGAAAGTCAGATAGTCGGCGAGCGCCTTGCAGGCATGGATCTGCCGGCCCGTGCTGCAGCCTCGCATGGTATCCTGCCAATCCCGGAACAATCGCTCGAAATGGCGCATCGCCCTGGGCGGCAGAAAGAGGCAGTCCAGCGCGATATGGGCGGGGGTGTTGGTGCGCACCACCTGTTCGGCGTGACGGCGCCAGGTTTCCTCGTCCCACCCGTCGCGCTGGGCGGAAATCACGGCGGTGACGCGAAAGTTGAATCGGTGCGCGCTGTGGGCGTCGGCCAGCATCGCCGCGCGCAGCAGGATCCAGTCCACGATGTAAAGGGCCGTATCGCGAGACCTGTCCTGACGGCCGCGCTGGTCGCGCAGCAGCTGCCTGACCGCCTCCAGCGCCTTTTCCTCGTCGACATATTCGCCCAGCCACCACCAGCCGCCGCGCGCATCGACGCAGAGCAGATAGACGGCGGCGGCGGAGGGGGCGCTGCGGCCGACGCGGTAGCGGCTGGGATCGTCCAAGGCGGCGGCCAGTTCCTCGGCGATGGTTCTCCCCTCCAGTGGCGAGGGACCCGTCGCCGCCGGCCCGTCGCCTATCCGGTCGATGCGGTGGAACAGCTGATCGAGCACCGCGTCCATGTCGGCCGGCATCGGTCTGCCGAAACGGCCCTCGACGGGATCCTGCGCGGCGCCCCAGATCCGGCCGCCGCGGCCGGCATGTCCGTCCGGGCCGGCGGGGGCGACCTGGGGCAGCCCCAATTCGAGGCGGCTCGACCTTTCGACCCCGGACATGCTTCGCAGCGAGGGCCGGCGGCGGTAATCGGCACCGCGGCCGCGGTCTCGGCCGAGCCCGTCGATGTGGCGCAGCATGGCCTGTTTGATCCGCAGCACGCCGCCGACCGAATCCCGGTCCTGGTTCTGCTCAGGGTCGGTCACCCGCCGGGCATAAAGAGAAAGCAGTAGGTCGAGGATCATGTTGCGGCGCTGGAGCACCGGATCGCCGGCGGCGACGATGGCGGCCAGGCCTTCCTCATAGCCGTTCAGCAGGAGGGGGGCGGCGTCCGGCACGATTCCGCGCAGCGACTGCCAGGCATAGGTCGCCTTGCCGCCCGCTTCGATCGAGAACAGATCCCGCATCGAGGCCATTTGGGCGAAATAGTCGGCCAGCAGCTGGTCGAAGACCATCAGATAGCCCTTCATCTGCCTGGCCTGGGCCTGGCGCATGGGAGAAGCTTCCCGCGGCAGCCCGCTGGGGCCGATGCCGTAGACGTTGGGGAATTGCCGCTGGACCGAGGTGAAGACCGACAGGTCGCGATAGGTGGCTTTGGGGGCGCCGAAGCGCTCGGCATACTCGGCGCGCAGCGGATAGGTACGGCGATGTTCGGCCCACAGCCGTTCGAGGATGCGGCGAACCCGGCCCGGATTGGCGATCACCCGGGTGGTTCGCCGGCGCAGTTCGATGGTGAAGCGTCCTTCGCGGCTGGTTCCCTGCAGCCAGGGAATGTGGTTTTTCGCCACCGGGATCGTCTCGCCGCGGCCATAGCGATGGTGCGTCCCGTCGACCCCCACGGAAATGGTGTCGACCGCCAGGATCCCCTGCGTTTCGGCCAGCACTCCGGCCAGCCGGTCGACCTGCACCTCAGAGGGCAGCGGCGTCAGCTGGTCGTCGGCGATGAAACCGCGCAGCATCAAGGGGCCGTCGAAGACCGAGGCGGTCGTTTTCCCTCCCGCCATCTCCTCGTCCAGCGAGTGGCGCCGTGGCTCGGGGGCGAGGGCCAGGCCGAGATTGAACAGCGCCTGGGCCAAGGTCTTCGAGGCGTCGGTGCCGTCTTCGATCTGGATTTGGGCGAAGACCCAGCAATCGAGCTGGGAGAGCAGCCGCGTCTCACGGATGTCCTCGCCCACGGCCCGATGGGCGCGATAGCAGCGTCCGACCTTCTCGATCAGCCGATCCGTGCCGCAGCAGCCCTCGCCGAGGGAGCGCTCGTCGCCGAGGGCGAGCACCGCCACGTCATAGAGGCCGGACAGCCCGCGCTGGGCATCGGGCCGCGCCGGGGTGAACCAGACATTGGCGACGTCCGGCACGCGATCGATCACCAGGCGCCGGAGGTCGTTCACCGTGACCGGATTGCAGGGCAGGATCGACCAGGCGGCCTTCAGCCCCTGCCGCTTCAGTTTGACCCGGCCCTCGAGCGGACCCACCAGCAGGTCGCCGACCGGCAGAGAGGCGCGATAAGGCAGCTCGGTCAGGGCGTAGCACAGCTGTTCGATGATGGTCACGCCGGGGTCGGAGTAATTGTAGTCGCTCCAGACCGGCGCCATCGCCCGGGTCAGTTCGATCGCCCGCTCGCGCAGCTTGGCATAGTCGGCGCCCGGCTCGTCCGGCGGTGCGCTGCTGATCGTCTGCGGCTCGTCGCTCATCGGACGGTCATCGATCCGGCTGCCGGCAGGGCCGATCATGCTCCGGCGATGCTGGGGTCAGCTCGTGATGCAGGGCGGAGGTGAAATAGGGATAGCGGTGCAGCGGGGACGATCCCCCGGGCTCGGCAATGACATGCAGGTCGAGGATCCCCCGCACATAGGGGCGGCTGCGGATGAATTCGGCGATGGCGCGGCTGCTGTAATAGTCCGCCGGCCGGGCGCCGATCGAGGGATCCGGCCAGGGCGACAGCCAGAGGATCAACTCGGCGTCGAGGCGGTCGGCCCAGTAGGCTCCGGTATCGGAGTCGGTGAACTCGAGTTCGGCCCTTACCGAGAGGCGCCGATAAGGCGGATTGGTCACGGCGATCTCGATGAACGGGCTGCCGCGCGCGGCGAGAAGCTCGCCCAGGCTGCTCAGCATCGACAGATCCGCCTGCGGCACCGTCTTGTCCGAGACGTTGGGGGTCGTCGGCCCGGCCACCGCCACCACCCAGACCTTGCCCGGGGTGCGGTGCCCGGTCTTTTCGTCGACCGCCGGAATCACCGCTACCTGCCACAGCGAAGGGGCGGCCTGCAGCGCCAATCGGGCGTAGTCCCAGAGGTCGATGGCATAGTTTTTGTGCCGCAGGCGCTCGGCCATCCACATGTCGAAATCACGCCCTTCCGCCGGCGGCTCTCCGCCGAAGGACTGCATCGGCTGGCTGATCGAGGCTATTCCGGGCAGCGGCGTCGCGCTCTTGGTGACGGTCGAGGCGGGCAGGGGCACGCCGAGCTGCGCCGCCCCTCCCGGACCGCACCAGCTGGCTTTTAGGGCGTTCGCGGTCACCGATTGGACGATCGGCGCGTTGTCGGTCTTGCCGATCGGGCACACCCGCAGCAAGGGGCCGTCGACCGCGTCCGGCGGGGTGGAGAGGGCGAGGGTCACGATGCCGCTGTTCTTGAGGCCGCCCGTACTGTCGGACAGCAGGGTGCAGTCCTGCCAGCCATGGCCGACGCATTCCTGCCATCGCATTTTCGGCGGTTCGCTCCACCAGCCGTCGGGGCCGGCCGACAGGATGAAGAGCAGGGTCACTTCCGATGCCGGAGCGGAAAGCTGGATATACAGGGCCGCTTCCGCGCCCGGGTTCGGCAGCAGGTCCACGGCGTCCGCATGCTCGCCGAGACTCGGCGGCTGAAACGTGCCGAACGGGCCGAGATGCCAGAATTCGAGCAGCGGGTCGCCGGGCGCGCCGGACGAGCCGGGCGGACCGGCCGACAGGTCGGGAAGCCGGCGGCGCAGCGAGGCCGAATAATCGATCGTCACCGAGGACGCCATCGGCATCCAGGGCGGATTGGGCAAGGCCGGCGGCGAGGGCGTCGGCGGGCCGGTGTCGCCGAACAGCGAGAAGCGCCCCGACCTCGAAGGCTTGGGCACCGCTTTTTGCGCGGCATACATCAGGTTGTTCGGATAGAGGATGGTGCCGAAGGCGTAGCTCGGCTGCGCCAGCGACAGGCGCAAGGCGCTGCTGTCCGGGTTGTAGTAAGGCGACGGCGACGTCGGGGACACCCCGGGGACATGCAGGACGGTGGTGGGCGCGACCGTGCCCTCGGGATCCGGCGCCGGGCCGGCGGACGTCGAGGGCGGCGTGGGAATGGGCGTCGCCGTCGCCGTCGGGGGCGGGCTCGAGGCCGTCGTTTGGAACAGAGAGGACTGCGCATCCGGGGCGCAGTCCCAATAGCCGGGATCGAGGACCTCGACGGCGACGCGAAAGCTGGTGTTGTCGAAGAGGGGCGTGGTCGCCAGCTCTCCGTCGGCGTCGATCACATAGTTGCGATAATAGCCGGCGAAACCGCCGCTGGTGACCGGCAGTCCGGCCCAGGCGATCCGCACCGACAGCGAGTCCATCGGTTTGCGGAACAGCTCGGGCGCAGAGATGTCCAGGCTCGAGCCTTTCGCCGGAGCGACGCCGAATACCGCGAAATTTTGACTGGGATCGACTGAGCCGCTCGGGTTGGAGAGGGCCAGCGTTCCAAGCGCTTCCACCTGCACATGGAGCCTGATCTCCTCGATCTCGATCATCGACAGCAGGGCGTAGGCGTAGGGTCGCTCCGCCTGGTCCAGATCGAGTTTGGCGACGATGATCGGCTGCCCCGGCTGGCTGGGAAAGGCGTCGGCCGGCAGGGGCGGGGGCGGGGCGCCGGGAGAGGCCTTGGCGTCGACCGGCTGGACCGGCGGAGCGTCGGGGGGCAGGGTGAAGGTGATGGTGAACACGCTTTGCCCGAACTTGTGTCCCGGACTGGCATCGACGGTGAAGCCGTCGACCGGCACCCAGCCGCCGGCGGTGGAATAATCGATCTCCATATTGAGCTGGATGGCCTGCGCCAGGGCATCGACGCCGCTCCCGCCCTCGGCGGCGAACGATTGCTCGGCGGCGGTCGCCCTTCGCCGGGACGCCAGGATCAGTTCGACCTCCACGGTTCGGGTGCCGCCGGCGAGCAGCAGCAGCGGACTGCCGACGCCGAATCCGATCTGCGCCATTTCCATGGTCAGCGCGTCCTGGCTGCCGGCCTCGGTCAGGCCGAACATCGGAAAGGGCGTGAGGGCGTCGCGCTGCTGGGGACCGAGGTCGACCGTACCGTTCAGGACCGCCGACGGCATCGGTCCCGTATGCGCCGACCAATAGGTGATGCGGTGGATTCGGATCTCCTGCACGGCGGCGGCGGTGACTTCCAGCGCGGTGTCCGCGGCATAGTTTATCGCCTGTCCCTGCGGGTCGGTGCCGGCGGGAAACTGGGTGCCGAGGGCGACGGACGCCTGGGCCGCGCCGCTGGCGCGGGTGAAGGCGAGATAGAGCTGGTCCGGAACGGCGGGCAGGACCCGCTGTTCGAGGACATCGCCGTAATAGAAGCGCACGAGACGGTTGGGAAAGCGGTTGAGTACTCGCCTGGCTTCGGCGAACAGCAGCACGAAGGCGTTATATACGGCCGCCTGGGGCGCGTGCCCGTCCGAATGAAGCAGCTGGTCGAGCCGGGCGCGGGCGTCTTCCATGCCGGCCCGCAATTCGTCGATCAGGCAGGCGATCAGATCTTCGAGACATTCGTTCAGCGCCTCGATCCAAGTCTCCCCGTGCTCGAAACCGCGCAGCAACCTGTCCTCCGTCCCATCCCCGTCGAGGTGGTCCAGCAGGCGGGCCAGCGGATCGCTGACCGAATCCACCCGCGACCGTCCGGCGAAAGCGGCGATCGTCTCCTGGCCGGGGACGAGCAAGGCGCGGTCGAGTATGCCGAGGAGCCGCGCCAGGGCCGTCAGCAGTCGTTGGAACAACCGGCGGCCGCTGACGGAATCGGCCGCCGTCCGCGCGTCGACGTGCAAGCCGTGGATCGTCCGCTCGATCTCGGTCAGGTCGAGCGCGGCATGCAGGGCTTCGGGCACCGCCGGATCATGGCTGAAAAAGCTCTGCCAATTGCCGGCGGGGCGGTTTTCCAGATCGTAGAAGGAGATCAGCGCGCCATATTGCGCGCCGAAGGCGATGAGCTGCGCGACGGTGCGCCCGTCCACCGCCACATGGGCCGGTTCCGGCCCGCCGAGCGTGCGGTCGAGCTGGCTGGTCGCGTGGTTGAGAATCTGGACATGTTCGTCGGCCGTCATGCCCCGGCCCTCGTCACGACGGCGGCGGAGGCAGGGTCGCCTCCGCGCGGTAGAACGGATAGACGATATTGCTGCGCGAATTGGTCGCCCGCACCGTGTAGTCGATCGATATGTCGATCCAACCCTCGAGCGTCGAATCGGCGACGGCGACCGCGTCGACCGTGACCCGCGGTTCCCAGTCGGTGATCGCCCGGGTCACCATGGTGGCGATCTCGTTGGCGTTGGTCGTGGTCAGCGCCGTGAAGACCTTCGAGGCGAGGTCGCAGCCGAAGGTGGGCAGCATCACCCGCTCGCCCAGGCTGGTCGACAGGATGATCCACAGCGCTTCCTTGATGTCGAGGTCGGCGGCGGCCAGGCTGACGGTGCCGAGAACCTTGTCGAAGGTGGGCGGAAAGCTCCAACCGGTCCCGAGGAAGGCTGGATAGGCGGGGCCGGGGCCGGCGATTCCGGCCTTGCCGCGTCCGGATCGTGGCCGCAGGCTCATGGATTGAGCCCCACCGTCGCGCCCTTGACCTGCACCGCCCCGTCGCTCGACAGCTTGGCCGAGGTGCTGGCGTTGGCGCTGAACGAGGCCGAGGCGCTGATGGTCACATCGGCATCGGCCGTCATTTTGATCGAGCCGGAAGCGTTCAGCGTGATGTCGCTCGCGCTTTTGAGCGTGATGCCGTTGCTGTCGAGCGTGATGCTGTTGCCGTTCGCGTCGGCGAGAGTGACCGATTTGTTCTTGTCGTTGAGGCAGAGGTTCTGCTGGGCGGGGGTGGTGACGAGCAACTGCGGGTCGCTTTCGATGAAGTCGATATGCAGCTTGGCTTTCGACATGACGCTCTTGGTGTTGTTGGGCGCCCCGTCGCCACCGGACTGGGGCGGGTAGGGCGGCGGGTTGGCCTTGCTGTAGAGGCTGCCGAGAATCACCGGATAGCGGGGGTCGCCGCCGAGGAAACCCAGCACGACCTCGTCGCCGATCTCGGGGTAGAAATTGACGCCGATGCCGTTGGACGCGTAAAAGGCGCCAAAGCGCGCCCACACGCCGTCGCTGGTCTGCAGCAGCGGCAGGGTGACCAGCACCCGATATTCGCCGTCCGGATCCTGATCGATCTGCTTTACCACCCCGCTCTGCAGGTTGTTCAGCGGCGGCAATTGTCCCGAGGCGCCAGGGGCGGCGATGCGCTGCGCCACGTCCGAGAACCAGGCCGGCGACAGTCCGATGTCGACCGTGGTGGTCCACAGGCCCTCATGCAGGCGGTGATCCACCGCCGAAACGAAGCCGTTGCCGTTGAACCTCGCCCCCAGCCCGGCCAGGGCGACCATCTTGCCCGGCGCCACCAGGGCGCTGCCCTGAAAGCGAATCTGCCCGCGGATCTTCGAGAGCTGGTTTTTCATCAGTTCGGCCGAGGACCAGTCCGACAGTTCGGCCGCCACCATCTCGCCGCCGGTCTGCTGCAGATAGCTGCCGACATTGAAAACCTGCGACAAGGTCGTCGAGGAAATATTGCCGGGCGTGCTGACGTCGGCGCTGGCGCTCGAGGATTGGACCATCTGTTGGGTGCCGGGGTCCCAGGCGTAGCTTTGGATCGCGCTCGCGGAGAATTGGGTCGACGCGTCCATTTCCAGGCGCATGTCGAGGATCGACTGTCCGAAGGTCAAGGTGAGCACCGGGGTGCCGCTGGTATCGGGCGGCGCGACGGTCACCGTTGCGTCGTTCACCGTCACCACCATCGAATTGGCCTGGGCCCGCATCACCACCATATCCCACGGGCTGGCGTAATACTGGACGATCGCTTCATGCTGGGTGCTGGTGGCGGTGACCTGGGCGGTGAGCCCGGCATCGCCGATCAGCTTCTGGCAGACCGCGCTGTCGGTCGTGTTCTGGAACACCGCGTTGGCGCGCGCCAGGGTCATCGCCATCGCCTTGTCGGTGGCCTCGACCACCAGGCGCGACGGGCCGTTCCTCGTCGCCTCGATCCCCTGGCGATGGATCACCCCGGAAAAGACCGTGCTGGGGCTCGAGCCGTAGCCCATGGCGATGGCGAGGGTTACCCCGGGGATCAGCGAGGAGCCGTCGCTGATGGGAAAATCCTCGTCGGCCGCGCTGCCGTCGGAGATGACCAGCCGGGCGCGCGGCAGCCGGTTGACGCCGCTCCAGATTTCGATCGACACGATCTGGATCGAGGTGTCCAGAGGGGATCCGTCGACCGTGATCGCATAGGCCGGCGGGGACGTCGCCAACTGATCGGGGGATGGCGCCGCCATCACGCCGATCCGCTGAGGGGCGGGAACAGCAGCTGCGTTCCGGGCTGGAGGTTGCGAAAATCGATGAGATTGTTGACGGCCGCCACCCTCCAGTAATAGCTGCTGTCGCCATAGATCTGGTAACAGAGAAGCGGCAGGGTATCTCCTCCGTTGACGATGACGATATGGGTCATGTCGGGAGAGTTCTTTCCCTCCTCATTGGCCAGCTGGGTTTCGCTGGTGTAGGACTGGAATGACGTCTGCACCTTGGCGCGCAGCGGCGTGCCGTCGGGACGGAACAGCGTATAGTTGATGCTCATGCTCTCCAGCACGCATTGGAACTGCAGCTGAGCCCAGGAGAGAATGAGGTAATTGGGGCTGTGGATATCGCCGTTGAGCGTCACCGTCAGGGTGATGAGCTGGCTGATCGCGTCGCTGACCCCATTGCTGTAAGACTGGCCGGACGGCACCGGGACCACGCCGGTAGCGTCGAACAGCAGCTCGAAGGACACCGTTTCGGCGGAGACGCGGTTGAATTCGGGCGACGGGCCGCTGCTGCCCTGGGCCTGCCGGTCGTTGTAGCCGACCTGGGTGTTGTGGGTGTAACTGGTCGGGTTCATCCAGACGGTGAAGGGCTCGCCGACCTTGCTGGTGAAACCCGGATCGGAATAGGCCGTGATCGTCAGCTTGGCGGGCGCGGTGCTGGTCATCAGCGCTCTCCCATGGCCCGCAGCAGGGCGAGAACCCGGTCGGCGCAGCGCTCGACGCATTCCTCCATCCAATTCGCCGGGACGGGGCGCGCGGCGCCGCCGGCATCCGCACCTCCGGCCTTGCCCGGCGAGGTCCGGCCGGGCGCGGTGCCGGCGGTCTTCGACCCCACGCTCAACTTGACGGCGATCTCGCTGATGTGCAGCGTCATGAACTCGCCCCCATCGTTCGGGTGACGGTGGTGTAGGCGATCTCGAGGGTCTCGGTCAGCACCTCGTTCTTGCTGGCGTCCAACTGCCCCACCTCCCATTTCACCGGCCAGGCGTTCTGCAGGGTCCAGACCACCTGCGGCTGCTGGGTCGGATCGAGCAGGCTCACCGTGATCACCTGGGTCTGGATCGCGGTGCCGAGCGTGGTGCCGACGGTCTGCTCGGCCCATTGCGCCAGCGACGAGGCCTGCGTGACGTAGCCGCGCTTGAGCACCAGGTTCGAATGCTTCGTCACGCCCGGCAGGCTGTGCACATAGCCATTGACCCCCCCTTCGACATATTCCTCGATGTCGATATGGGGGTCGATGCCGGAGATCTCCTGGAACTGGGCGTCGATCGCCGTCTGCTGGGATCCCCCGGCCGGCACGACCGCGACCGCGAACGCGAATGCCGGCGGGGGATAATAGGCGCCCAGGGACGGCGAAGGAGCGCTTGCCATTACTGCCTCGGGTTCACTGGATCGACACCCCGAGCGTCTCGTAGGCGATCTCGATGCTTTCGACGGCGACCTCGTTGCCGTCGGATTTCAGATCGGTGCCCGACAGCTTGGTGGGGAAGGCGTTGTTGAGCGTCCAGATCATGCGCGGCGCGCCGGTCTCGTCGAGCAGGTTCACCACGACGGTCGAGCGGGTGATCGTGTTCATGGCGATCGAGCTGAACCACGCCCACAGGGTCTGGTCGGTGACGAAGATGCCCTTCTTCATGGTGACGTTGCCGACCTTCTTCAGCCCCGGCATTTTGATCGGCGAGAAGACCGAGCTGTTGCCGGCGCGGTATTCGATGACCTGGGCTTCCGATTCCAGGCCCGTCACTTCCTGGAAAACGGGGTTGCCCGGGATGCCGGTGACGGAAAAGTAGAATTTAGGGAGCGGCCAAGTAGTGTTTTCGGCGGACATGACGTTCTCCTGTCAGAAAGGGGGAGGAATTAGCTGCCCATCATTTGCGTGAAGGTCAGTTCGATGAATTCCGCCGGATGGATCAGCGATACGTTGACCGCGACGATCATGTAGCCGTCGAGGACGTTCTGGCTGGTCATGGTCGAGCCTATGCCGCAGGCGACGGAATAGGCGTCGGTGGGTTTCGACCCCATCAGCCCGCCCTGTTGCCAAAGGCCGTTGAGGAAGCTCGACACCGACGCCGTCACCGTCGACCAGGTCGTCGCGTCGTTGGCGGCGAAGACATAGGCCTGCATGGCAAGCTTGACCGACTGTTCGATATAGATCAGCGTGCGGCGGATCTGGATATAGCGGTAGTCGTTGCTGTTGCCGTCCAGCGTGCGGGCGCCCCAGACGATGGTCCCGCGATTGAGCTGCGAGCGGATCACGGCGATCGACTGGCCGTTGGTGGGGATGTTGAAATTACCCTGCTCGGCGTCGCTCATGTTGTAGAGGGGGGCGGTGATCGAAGCGAGTGCGATGTTCGCCGGGGCGTTCCACACCCCGTTTTGCTGGTCGCTTTTGGTCCATACGCCGGCCAACGCCCCGCTGGGGGCCATCACATTCATCTGGTTGGCGATCTGCTGCTCGATCTGCTTGAACACGGGCAAGGCGTTCTGCAGCAGGTTGTCGAGGGCGGTCTGCCATTGGGCCTGGGTTTGCGTGGCGGTCGGTCCCGCATAAGCCGTGCCGTTATCGGACAGGCTGGCGTCGTTGGCGTTCTGGTTGGAGGTGGTGAGCGGAAAGGCGATGGCGATGGCCGACTGGATCGCGGCGAGCTGCGCCGGAGACTGGCCGTAGAGCTGGTTCGCCTGCACCGTCAGGATGTTGTTGACGAGGGTGTTGTCGGCAGGTTCCGGGGCGACGAGGTTGGTGTAGAGAATGTTGTTGGGGGTGACGATCGAGGCGACCAGCGCCGGCGCGTAGGCGGCGGCGTAGCTGGCGCTGGCGATCGCCGGGCCGGTGGCGATCCACAGATTGTCCTGGCAGGTCTCCAGCGTATCGATGGTGTTGGCGCCGAGGCAGCCCGGCAGGTCCAGGATGGCGACGCGGTCCTGGAGGGTGCTGGCTTGGCTCATCATCGCCTGAATGACGGTGGCGTAGTCGGCCTGGTCCAACTGGCAGGTTTCGGGTACGACGGTCATGGTCGGTCCCACCGCATAGCCGGCGACGGCAATTCCGTTCGTCAGGTCGGTCGCGCTGATGGCGCCGGGCAGCCAGGCGCTGGTGTCGCTGGGCGCGCCGGTCGGGAATTGGTTGGACCAGTAGCTGCCGACCGACACCACGTAGCAGTTGCCGCCGCCATTGGCAAAGAACAGCAGCATCTGCCAATAGAGGTTGAATTGCGGCTGATCCGGCGTGGGCGCCAGGGTGAAGCCCTGCAGCACGGAGTCGGCGGCGCTGCCGCTGGGCCCCGGGCTCGGACTGGCGGCGTTCGGCGTGTAATAGGCGGTGAAGGCCGGGGTCGGTGCGACGGCGACGGCGCCCGAGCCGGTGCCCGACGGCGTCGGAGGCGGCGAGAGGACGCCGATCTGGTAAGCCTGCAACGCCGCACCGCCGAAATAGGTGAGGAAGTCGTTCATCGACGTCAGCGCCACTGGGGTGTTGTAGAGGGAGGCGCCGGTCGTCGGGTCGCCCGCATACTGCGTATAGCCGATGAAGATCGGGACCGCCGTGGCCACCCCGACGATCGACGAGCCGAAGGCGGGAATTTCGGTGATGTAAACGCCGGGCGTGCTACGGTTTAGATAGGAATTGCTGGCCATCGCATAGGGCTCCTTCTTCCCTTGGGGTGATGCCGTTGGATGCGTTCATTCCAGTTCAGACATAGACATAGATTTCGGAACTCCCGCTCAGGACGTCGCCCGAGGGGGCCGGCCAGACCGGGGAGGCGGCCGCGGCCGGAAGCCAAGGCACGCTGATGGAGTCCCGGCCGCCGCTTGTGCCCAGGCGGTGGCCGACGAGTTGGAAGCGGTAGGAAGAGACCTGACGCAGCGGCAGAGCGCTGCGGGACGAAAACAGTACCGCGCTGTCGCCATTGGGAAGCTGCTGGCGCGACTTGGCGAAGGTCGCGCCTTTGCCGCTGACGGCGAGGTCGGGAGAAAAGCCGGCGGCGCGGTCGTGGGAACAGATGAAGTAGGTCCAGTAGGTGTCGCGTGCGCTGAACGGCCAGACGAGGGTTACCGGCGCAATCGCCGGCGGGGCCGCCGCCGCGCCCGAGCGCGGCGGCGGCATGGCGGCGACGGGAAAGGCCGCCGGTTCGCCCCGGCCGGGCAGCGGCTGGGTCAGCAGAAGGTCGATCAGCCCGAAGGAGACCGGCTCTCCCGGGGCATAAAGAAAGGTGGATGGCGCGGGGGATTTCGCCTGCCCCGCCGATCCGCCGGCGATGGCGACGCTGTAGAGGCCATAGGGAAGGGAGGCGAGGGAGAAGGTGGTGACGTTGCCCTCGACGGTACTCCGCACCGGCGGGACCGCGCCGGACAGGTCGGTCAGCGTCGCCTTCGAGCCTTCCGGCTTCGCGACGACCAGGCTGGCGCCCGTCAGCGGATAGAGGATTTGCCCCGGCTGGCCGCCAAGTTCCAACCGTTTGTCGATGACGGTCGCCGCAAGGTTGCCGGCATAGAGATTCTGCCGCATCGGATTGACGGTGATGGGCAGGCGGGTGAAGCCGACGAAGCCGGGATTGGTCAAGGTCATCAGGAAGGACAGGCGCGTCCAGTAGCCGCGGCCGGGATCGTCGGGACAATAATGCGCCGCCAGATAGGCGATCATCGCCGGAATTCGGGCCTGGTCGATGGCGACGCAGAAGCCCACGCCAAGATCGCGGAAGATCATGCCCAGCGAGGCCATCAGTTGCGCGCAGTCGGGCGTGGGCGACACCGAGAAATCGGGGCAGGCGCCGTCGCTCGCGTTGTAGTAATCGTGCCGGAAGCCGACCGTGAACAGTGGCACGAACTTGCGCTGAATGCCCCCTCCCACGGCGTGGGAGGGGGCCGGTGATGTCGTGGCGCGTCTCATGACGAGTCCGAAGGCGTGAGGGAGCCGAGGGTTTGGGCGGCGGAAACGGGAAAGGAGCGCTGAATCATCGCGGTCGAGGCGAAAGGCAGCATGCGCATCTTGTAGAAGGCGCTCGGCAGATATCGTGTTCCCAGCATGCTCATCACGTAATTCACATCCACCGGATTGAGATTCTCGAACTCGAGGGTCAGCTTGTCGATCTCGGGCGCCAGTTGCGGCGCATTGTCACGTGTGAAAAAAGCGGTTTGCTGGAAGAAACTTATCAGGCGAGAGAGTATTGATAGACCATCTTTATATTTAATTTCTGTCAGATTGGCCATAAACATGAGATGAATATCAATATAAATGGGGGGATTTACAACGGAAAACGCGTCTTGTGTTCTTTGTATTTGTTCTGATGAATAATTTCTCTGATATGTATTGACGATTGTTTCTTTTGTTATATTGTAGATACACATGACAATCTTGTCGCGTGCCGCCGGGTTGAGTGCCCCATTGTGGTCGACGAGGCTGGTCAAAGTGATCCAGTCATCGTCACGAGACTCTAGATTTTTGAGATAGATGTTCGCATTATTGCAAATGGTCTCCAGGGCATTGCGGATAAGATCCATCGTGGGCCTAGTTCAAAAGCGCTTTTCCCGTTAAGCGTGTTCATTGATGTTATTATTAAGCCAAAAGTTGTGAAACAATAGCAAGTTCATTTGCGTTTGTGGATCAAAAAACGCTATGCCATCAGCATGCCGTGCGCATGCTGGGAGTTCCCTCGCGAAAGGACTCGGTTGCAGGGACGAGCGCCACGCCGGCTTTACCGCGAAACTCGCGCTGACCCCAAAATGACGTGACGCTTCCCGTCGCGCCTGGTTACCCATAGCGTTCCTGACGCGGTCAGATCGCGTGTCTTGCCTTCCTCGCGCCATGCCTCCGGGAAGCCGGTCGCATATACTTCTAGAGCGCGATGCCTTAAATCGGCATCACGCTCTGGCTTTTCTTGATGTCCCTCGCCGGGCGCGCGCCTCCGCGCGCTTGGCCGCGGCCTCAATGGCCGCTCTAATT
>JAATGN010000311.1 GCA_015654615.1 Rhodospirillales bacterium | reverse complement strand
TGGCCGAACTGGTGCCGGCGGCGGCCTTCCAGGTCAAATGGCCGAACGACATTCTCTGCCGGGGCCGCAAGATCGCCGGCATGCTGCTGGAACAGGCGCCGCCTTACGTCGTCGTCGGCATCGGCGTCGACGTCGCCCACGCGCCGGAACCCGGACTTTACCCGACCACCTGCCTGCGCCAGCTCGGCAGCGGCGCCGAGCCTTTCGACGTCCTGGCCGGCCTGTGCGAGCATCTGGGATCATGGTACGCGCGCTGGCGCCATGACGGCTTCGCGCCGATCCGCCAGGCCTGGCTGGCCGACGCGGCCGGCCTGGCCGGCCCGGTGACCGTCCGTCTGTCCGACGAGACGACGCTGGAGGGGACCTTCGCCGGCCTCGACGCCGAAGGGGCGTTGCTGCTGGATCGGGCCGACGGCAGCCAGCGGAAGATTCTGGCCGGCGACGTCTTTTTCCCGCGATGACCGCGACGAATGGTGGTTCCGAGCATTGGGGACCTGATCAAGCCGAGGCTTCCGTGCGGCAAATCAAGAGGGCTGTCCAAGCCGTCGCCGCCGATCGGACGTTGACCCGAAGCGGACATACTGATCTTGCGGTTTCAACCGCATCCGGCTGACTATTTGTCGACCATGCCATCGCTCACCCGCGTCAGGCGCATTCGGAACAAGGGGCTGGTGCTATCCGCCGCTGGCGGATAGAATGCCGCTATGGAATTCATCGAAACCCCGACTTTCACGCGCATGGTGACGGCCCTGTTGCCCGACGATGAATATCGAGGCCTGCAGAACGAATTGGCAGATGACCCGGAACTCGGCGCCGTCGTCGAGAAGGGCGGCGGCATCCGCAAGATGCGCTATGCGTTGCAAGGGCGCGGCAAGAGCGGCGGCATCCGGGTGATTTACTACTGGCTCAAGGAGGACCATCAGATTTACATGCTGGTGGTCTATCCGAAGTCGAAGAAAGACGATTTGACTGCCAGGGAAACGGCCATCCTCCGCGATTTGGTGAAGGAACTATGAGCATGGAAAAAGCCTTGTTTGCCGACTTGGTGCAAAGCCTGAAAGAAGCAGCGGCCATCGCCAAAGGCGAGGCTCCGGCGTCACGCCGATTCGAGGTCGCTCCGACCGATGTCAGGGCAGTGCGCGAAAAAATCGGTTTGTCGCAAGCCGAATTCGCGCGACTCATGCGGGTCAGCGTCAAAACGCTGCAGAATTGGGAGCAGCACCGGCGTCATCCGACCGGACCGGCGGCGGCCCTTCTCAAGATCGTGTCGGCTGCGCCGGACGTGGCCCTGAAATCGTTGCACGGCTGACGTCGGTCGGGATGGCTTGTGACCCAATTCGGTCCTTACCTTTCTGACGATGGCGTTCCAGGACCAAGATCAGCTTTGCCGCAAAACCTATCGAATTGAGGTCGAGATCGACGAACTGAAATGCTCCGGGCGACTGCCGCCGCCGTATTCGCGGAGATCGGTTTGCAATTGCGCGCAGCCCAGAAGGCTACCGGATCAGCGCGTCATATCCGGAGGCTTTGGACATTGTTTCATGAACGTCGTCAGGAATACGAAGCTGCGTGTAAGGTTGTGGAAGCAATTGAGCAGCATCACATAGATTCTTATCTCATTGAAGACGTGCGGATATTCATGGCGCGGGCTGCCCGAGGACGAAGAGAGGTTGCTCGTGACCGTCAAGATGAATACAAAGAGTGTCCCGACATTCTAAAATTCATTCTTGCAGAGATTCGATCTATAAGAGATAGGATTGATCCAGTAATACCGACGGCATTGGATATTTTCGCTGCTCGCCAGAAAATAAACAAATTGCACGAAGAAAAGTAGCGCGACGCTGAATTACGATAACGATGCTGAATTGCAGTGACAGTTTACGTAATATCTTCCGGCTCATGGGCGTCATCGTAATCGTTCAGGCTGTGTCAAAGGTCGAGTGGTCCGTCGCTGGACCAGACTGTTCCCATCCCGGCTGGTCGCGCTGGACAGGGTCGACAGCACCAACGACGAAGCCAAGCGCGCCGCCTTGGCCGAACTGGTGCCGGCGGCGGCCTTCCAGGTCAAATGGCCGAACGACATTCTCTGCCGGGGCCGCAAGATCGCCGGCATGCTGCTGGAACAGGCGCCGCCTTACGTCGTCGTCGGCATCGGCATCGGCATCGGCATCGGCATCGGCATCGGTGTCGACGTCGCCCACGCGCCGGAACCCGGACTTTACCCGACCACCTGCCTGCGCCAGCTCGGCAGCGGCGCCGAGCCTTTCGACGTCCTGGCCGGCCCGGTGACGGTCCGTCTGTCCGACGAGACGACGATGGAGGGGACCTTCTCCGGCCTCGACGCCGAAGGGGCGCTGTTGCTGGATCGGGCCGACGGCAGCCAGCGGAAGATTCTGGCCGGCGACGTCTTTTTCCCGCGATGACCTCACTTCTCCTCTTCCCGCGAGGGGGATGGGGCCCGGAAACTACCGCTTCACGCATGGCGCAGCTGTTCGAACCACCTCCGGATGATACAGGCGATCAACAGTCTGGCCGGGGACGTGACGGGAACACCGTCAATGTCGCCCATATTCTACGGGCCTCGACCGGGGCCCGAGGATTCCTCAGGGTACGGCGATTGGAAACGTTGCGGCGAGTACCAATTTTGGGTACTAATGGGGGCGGAGGATTTCCGATGCCCAAGCACACGTCTTTTGCTCTCGGCGAACATTTTGCCTCGTTTGTCGAATCTCAGCTGGCATCCGGCCGCTACGGTTCGGCCAGTGATGTCGTGCGCGCCGGCCTGCGGCTGCTCGAAGATCAGGAGACAAAACTTGCCGCACTTCGCGCCGCTCTCGTCGAAGGTGAGGTCAGCGGCGAGTCGACATCCTTCGATTTCGACGCGTTTATCGAGCAGCAGCGCGCCAAAACCAAGCGGGGATGATGGCCTACAAGCTTTCCCCGGCCGCCCAGTCCGATGTCGCAGATATCTGGGATTACACGGCCGAGAAATGGGGACTTGATCAAGCCGAGGCTTCCGTGCGGCAAATCAAGAGGGCTGTCCAAGCCGTCGCCGCCGATCATGGGCTCGGCCGATCCTGCGACGAGATTCGACCAGGCTATTGGAAATATATGGTCGGATCGCATGTGCTCTTTTACAGGATCGACCGGGACGGCATCGACGTCGTCCGTATTCTCCATGCACACATGAATTTCGAATGCCATTTGTGAGACGGTCAGTGCTTGGCCGACCATAGGTTGGGCGCGTCCGAATCGTCCGTATAGCTGCCGACCGGATTCGCCAATCGTACAGCCGCCGTTGATCCATTCCTGCCGGTCGTATGAACGGCCCGCGTTGTTGAGGAAACGCTCGTCCTCTAGAGCGCGATGCCTTAAATCGGCATCACGCTCTGGCTTTTCTTGATGTCCCTCGCCGGGCGCGCGCCTCCGCGCGCTTGGCCGCGGCCTCAATGGCCGCTCTGGAGCGCTTTGCGATCAAACGGGATCGATCCCTGTACCATCGTCCCGGCGAAAAAGCTTGTGAAGCAGGGAAAAGTGGCACCGGCGTCCCTGCCGGTGTCCGCCGCCCCGCGGCGGAAACGTTCCCGTCAAGATCGATCCCTCGGCCGCTCTCGCGCTGCCGGCTTCGCCGGCACACCGGCGGGGACGCCGGTGCCACTGGGATTATTTCACAAGCTCGAAAACGGGGATCCGGGAGTCTCGGAAACGCCCATGGGGTGCCTCCTGCATTCCCGCTTTCGCGGGAATGACGAGAAAGGTGAGCGATCCAATATGAACGCAAACCGCTCTAGTGGTATCTGGATCACGAAATAGAGTCTGATCCCATAACTCTGTACGCTCTCTCGTTATAGTAATTCGTGAACCTACTAATGCCACGGAACCTGCTACCTCAAAATTTTGTTCCTCATTTGACACCGGAAGCGGGATCAAAAGTGAATACAAGATCTTTTAGGGCATCATATTTGTCTGGCGGCAAGCGGACCGGCGAACAGGCGTAAATGGCTCGCCGGGCGGTATCGGCAGCCGACCGGAAGATTTTATCTGAGTAAAGACGCGGATCATCGACAACGTCAGCGTGCGCGACGCTACCATCACGATTCAGCAACACATGTACCCGCACGATCAGATCACTGGCTGCGCGAGAACCGGTATTGAAAATCCAGCACTTGTTTAGCTCGGCGGCGATAGCGGCCACCGGATCGCGATCGGCCGCAAGAGCTTCTTGATTTCCGAAGGCACACAGGATGCCCAGAAGGAATAGCCACCGAGTCCAATTCTGCATGATTAACCCCCCAAAAAAATTGCACCACCAGCACGGCCACTTATGATTGCGCTAGGCACGATACCGCTTACTGCGCTTTGATTGTACGGCAGTGCGGACATCTATTGAGAAAGCAATCTGCTTGACCGATGAACCGGCGTGACCATCACGGCATGAAGGCCGCAGGGTTTGCCACTCGCGCAAATCCGTCCCAGACCTATATCACTCGACTGGATCCGGCAAACGCGAAGGCTCACTGGGCGCCGTGAAGGACATTGCCGACGCTTTGCCGGTGACCGTCGACGATCTTCCGTGAAGCCGGGACGCAAGGTCGAAAGACACATGTCCTCAGAACAGGGCCGACCGGTGTCGATTGCGCTTCGCAGTTTGGTCCGTCGCGACTAGTATGCCGCCCTTCCGCGTGCCCTTCCGGCGAAAAGGGAGGGAATTTCGGCTGATAATACCCCTTTGCAGGCAGGGAACGAGGATGCTGCTGGTTATCGATTCGGGCAATACCAATATCGTCTTTGCGTTGTTCGACGGCGATCGGATCCGGGGGGAGTGGCGTTCCTCCACCGATACCGATCGGACCGCCGACGAGTTCGGCGTCTGGCTCGACCAGCTGCTGTCCATGGAAGGGATCGACCGGCGGCAGGTCAACGCCTGCATCATCGCTTCGGTGGTGCCGGCCATGGTCTTCACCCTGAAGCAGCTCTGTCGGCGTTATTTCGGCTGCGAGGCGCTGGTGGTCGGCGACGAGGGGGTCGATCTCGGCATCAAGGTGCTGGTCGATCGGCCGGACGAGGTGGGGGCGGACCGGCTGGTCAATGCGGTCGCCGCGCACAATGGTTATGACGGGCCGCTGATCGTCATCGATTTCGGGACGGCGACGACCTTCGACGTGGTCGACGGCGACGGCAATTATTGCGGCGGGGCGATCGCTCCCGGCATCAATCTGTCGCTGCAGGCGCTGCACATGGCCGCCGCCAAGCTGCCCCGGGTGGCGATCGGACGCCCCAAGACCGTCATCGGCAAGGCGACGGTGCCGGCCATGCGCTCGGGCGTCTACTGGGGTTACGTCGGCTTGATCGAGGGACTGGTGGGACGCATCCGCAATGAATTCGGTTCGGTGATGACGGTGGTGGCGACCGGCGGCCTGGCGCCGTTGTTCGCCGAGGCCACCGACGTGATCCAACATCTCGACTTCGACCTCACACTTCGTGGCCTTTTGCAGATTTATCGATTGAACCGTCCCTCATGAACACACAAAGCAACGACGAACTGGTCTTCCTTCCCCTCGGCGGGACGGGGGAGATCGGCATGAATCTCAATCTTTACGGTTGCCGGGGAAAGTGGCTGATCGTCGACCTGGGGGTATCGTTCGGCGACGACAGCACGCCCGGCGTCGAGGTGTTCATGCCCGATCCCGCCTTCATCGCCGACCGCCACGAGAATCTTCTCGGCATCGTGCTGACCCATGCGCATGAGGACCATCTGGGCGCCGTCGCCCATCTGTGGCCACGCCTGCGCTGTCCGGTCTATGCCTCGCCGTTCGCCGCCTCGCTGCTGCGCACGAAATTGGTCGAGGCCAATCTGGAAAGCGAGGTCAGGGTCCATGTGGTGCCGCTCGGCGGGCGCGTGCAGCTCGGTCCGTTCGGCGTCGAATTCGTCACCCAGACCCATTCGATCCCCGAACCCAATTCCCTGGCCATCGACACGCCGTTCGGCCGCCTGCTGCATACCGGCGATTGGAAATTCGATCCCAAGCCGATGATCGGCGCCGCGGCCGACATCGCCCGGCTGGGCGCCCTGGGCGACGAGGGGATCCTCGCCCTGATCGGCGATTCCACCAATGTCTTCAAACAGGGCGCCGCCGGCTCCGAATCGGATGTCCGCGACAGCCTGACGGAATTGCTCGGCCGCTATAAGCGGCGCATCGCCGTGGCCTGCTTCGCCACCAATGTGGCGCGCGTCGAGTCCATCGCCGTGGCGGCGGCGGCCCACGACCGCCATGTCGCGCTGGTCGGGCGGTCGCTGTGGCGGATCGACAAGGCGGCCCGCGAGAACGGCTATCTGACCGATATCGCCCCTTTCCTGACCGAACACGACGCCGGCTATCTGCCCGAGGACAAGGTCGTCTACATCTGCACGGGAAGCCAGGGCGAGCCGCGGGCAGCCCTGGCCCGCATCGCCAACGACAGCCATCCGCATGTGACGCTGAAGGCGGACGACGTGGTGATCTTTTCGTCGCGCATCATCCCCGGCAATGAAAAGTCGATTTTCCGGCTGCAGAATCAATTGATCCGCCAAGGCGTCGAAGTGATCACCGAAAAGGACCACTTCGTCCATGTGTCCGGCCATCCGGGGCGCGACGAGATGATCCGTCTCTATGGCCTGGTGCGGCCGCGGATCAGCGTGCCGGTGCATGGCGAGGCGCGCCATCTGCGCGAGCACGCGCAACTGGCGAGAGACTGCGGAGTCGGCCAGGCCATGGTGCTGCAGGACGGCGAGATGCTGAAGCTGGCCCCCGGTAACGTCGAGGTGGTCGCCGTCGTCCCGACCGGCCGGCTTGCCGTCGACGGGACGCGCCTGGTGCCGATGGATTCGGTGATCATGCGCGACCGGCACCGGATGGTGCACAACGGCAGCGCCGTGGTGACCATCGTCCTCGACCGCTTGGGCAAGCTGCTGGGCGATCCGCAGATTTCCGCGCATGGCCTGCTCGACGCCGAGCATGAGGCGAACGCCCATGAGGCGGTCGTCGAGGCGGTGCGGGACGCCATCGACGAAATGCCGCGTCCGGCCCGTCAGAACGACGAACTGGTGCGCGAAGCCACCCGCCTCGCGCTGCGCCGCCATCTGAAGCAAAGCCACGGCAAGAAGCCGCTGACCGACGTGCATCTGGTCCGGGTTTGAGCGGGCGCCGCTCCCGATAGGACACATCGCTTATTGCGGCGTCGCAATGAAAGGTGTCAACTGTTGGGAGGGGTGCTTCGAACAGGTCCACGCGGACACACTGCACCCGCCGTTCTTCTATCGGGACGGAAGAGCTTTCGGATAGCCGACACATCGAAACCGTCCTTGGTTTCGCTATTTCCAGATGCCGTTCTCCCTGACCTTGCCGAATTTGTGGCTGTTGCTCGGACGTATCAAGAAGATCACCGACGGCCCGAGACGCGACGACCTGTGGCGCGATCAATTCGATTTTCAGCGCGAGCCGGCGGCGAAAGACAATTTGATGACGACAGGCAGCGAAGTCGCCTCGAAAAATACGGCGCGGGATAGCCCGGAACAGGCGCTGCTCAAGGCGGGGGCCCTGCAGCGGGCGATCTTCAACAGCGCCAATTTCTCGAGCATCGCCACCGACGCGACCGGCGTCATCCAGATCTTCAACGTCGGCGCCGAACGCATGCTGGGCTACACGGCGGCCGAGGTGATGAACAAGATCACC
>JAATGN010000062.1 GCA_015654615.1 Rhodospirillales bacterium | reverse complement strand
TCTTTCGGCGACAACATGGCGCGGCCCTACTTCTTCTTGCCTTCCTTGCGGAGGATTGTTTCGGTCTCGTACTTGACGCCCTTGCCCTTGTAGGGCTCGGGGCCACGGTACGCGCGGATCTCAGCGGCGATCTGGCCGACCCTCTGACGGTCCTTTCCAGTGATCGAGATCGTCGTCGGCTTCTCGCACTTGATGGTGACGTCATCGGGGATCGGATAGTTCACGTCATGGGAGAAACCGAGCTGAAGCTGCAGGACCTTGCCCTGCACCGCGGCACGGTAGCCGACGCCGTTGATCTCGAGATTGACGGTGAAGCCTTCCGAGACGCCCTTGACCATATTGTTGATCAGGGCGCGCGTCGTCCCCCACATCATGCGGGCGCGCTTGGTCTCGGTCTTGGGTTTCACCCAAACCTGATTGCCGTCCAGGGTGGTTTCCACATCGTCGACAATATGGAGCGCCGCAACGCCCAGTTTGCCCTTGACGGAAACCTCGGCCCCGGAGACGGTGACGGTGACGCCGTTTGGCACCACCACCGGATATTTACCGACTCGCGACATCTTAGGGGCGCTCCTAGAACACTTGGCAGAGGACTTCGCCGCCAACATTGGCAGCGCGGGCCTCGGCGTCGGACATCACACCACGCGGGGTCGACAGGATCGAAATGCCCAGGCCGTTGGATACCTTCGGCAGGTCGTTGATCTTCGAATAGACCCGGCGGCCGGGCTTGGACACGCGGGAAATCTCGCGGATCACCGGCGCGCCTTCATGGTACTTGAGCTCGATGGTGAGCTCATGCACGCCGGCGCGCTGCTCGGCCTGTGAATAGCCACGGATATAGCCTTCGCGCTTCAAAACCTCGAGCACGTTGGCACGGAGACGGGACGCCGGAGCGGTCACGCTGGCCTTTTTAGCCATCTGACCATTGCGGATGCGCGTCAGCATATCCCCAAGGGGATCGGTCATCATCTTCGGCGTCTCCTACCAGCTCGACTTGACCATGCCGGGGATCTGGCCCTTGGAGCCAAGTTCCCGCAGCTGGATACGGCACAGTTTGAATTTGCGGTAATTGCCCCGCGGACGACCGGTCACCGCGCACCGCAAGCGGACGCGGGTGGCCGACGAATTGCGCGGCAACTCTGCCATTTTCATCGCGGCCTCGAAGCGCTCTTCGAGGGTCACGGTCTGATTCATTACGATGGCCTTCAGCTTAGCGCGGCGGTTCGCGTACTGCTTGGCCAGCTTCTCGCGCTTTTTATTGCGCTCAACGGAGCTAGTTTTTGCCATTGCCTTACTTTCTCTCCAACCGGCTTTAAGCGACGAACGGCATTTCGAATGCCTTGAGGAGCGCCTTGGCTTCCTCGTCCGACTTGGCCGTCGTCACGAACACGATGTCCATACCACGCACGCGGTCGACGCGGTCGTAGTTGATCTCCGGGAACACCAATTGTTCCTTGAGGCCCAGTGCGTAGTTGCCGCAGCCATCAAAGCTCTTGCCGTTGACGCCGCGGAAATCGCGGACGCGCGGCAGGGCGATGGTGATCAGACGGTCGAGGAACTCGTACATGCGTTCCTTGCGAAGCGTCACCTTGCAGCCGACCACCTGATTCTCGCGCAGCTTGAAGCCGGCGATGGAGTTCTTGGCCCTGGTCACCACCGGCTTCTGACCGGCGATGGCGGTCAGATCCGCCAGGGCGCCTTCGATCTTCTTGGCATCCTGGGCGGCTTCGCCGACGCCCATGTTGATGACGATCTTTTCGAGTCGGGGAATCTGCAGGGGGTTCGTATAATTGAACTGCTCCTGCAGGCCCTTCTTTACGACATTGTCGTAATATTCACGCAAACGCGCGGCCATGGTCTTGCTCCCTTACCGATCGATCTGCTCGCCCGACCGGCGGGCAATGCGGACCTTGCGTCCATCCTCGAGCGTCTTGAAGCCGACGCGGGTGGCTCCATTGCTCTTGGGGTCGACCAGCGCGACGTTCGAAACGTGAATGGCGCCTTCGATCTTGACCAAACCACCTTGGCTGCTCATCGAGGGCTTGGCATGCTTGGTCAGCACGTTCACACCCTGGACCACCAGGCGATTATCCGTGGGCAGAACGCGAAGAACCTCGCCCTTCTTACCCTTGTCCTTGCCGGCGATCACGACAACCTGATCGCCCTTCTTCACCTTCGCGGCCATCACAACACCTCAGGCGCCAGGGAGATGATCTTCATATATTTCTTCGCACGGAGCTCACGGGTCACCGGGCCAAAGATACGGGTGCCGATCGGCTCGCCCTGCTTGTTGATCAGCACGGCGGCGTTGCGGTCGAACCGGATGGCGGAGCCATCGGCCCGACGGATCTCCTTGGCCGTGCGCACGATCACCGCACGATGAACGTCACCCTTCTTGACGCGACCCCGGGGGATCGCATCCTTGATCGAGACGACGATCACATCGCCGACATTGGCGATGGTGCGGTGGGAGCCGCCAAGGACCTTGATGCACTGCACCCGGCGGGCACCCGAATTATCGGCGACGTCCAGGTTGGTTTGCATCTGGATCATATGCTCTTCCTTTCCTCAGACTTTGCAGGCGCGGCCTTCAGGCCACGACCGCTTCGTCAGCGATGACCGTCCAGCACTTGTTCTTCGAAATCGGACGGCATTCCTCAATGCGCACGACGTCGCCGACCTTGCAGCTGTTGGTCTCATCATGGGCGCTGTATTTCTTCGAGCGCCGAATGAATTTCTTGTAAACGGGATGCATGACCCGCCGCTCGACACGGACAACAATGGTTTTGTCCATGGCGTCGGAGACCACCACACCTTGCAAAATGCGCTTAGGCATCGTCCAAACCTCCTACACCGCGGCGCGGTTGCGTTCACCCAGGATGGTCTTGATCGTCGCGATTTCGCGACGCACCTGACGCACCCGGGCGGTATTTTCCAACTGGCCGGAAGCCCGCTGGAAACGCAGATTGAATTGCTCTTTCTTCAGTTCGACGAGTTGCTCGCTCAACTGATCGGCAGTCTTCGTCTTCAGATCGGCGACGCTCGCCATGATCAAGCCTCCCCAGCCAAGCGCTGCACGAACTTGGTCTTGATCGGCAGCTTGGCGGCGGCCAGGGCGAAGCCCTGACGCGCGATATCTTCAGCCACGCCGTCCACCTCGAAGATGATCCGGCCAGGCGCCACCCGGGCGGTCCAGAATTCGGGCGCGCCCTTGCCCGAGCCCATGCGCACTTCGGCGGGCTTGGAGGATACCGGCAGATCCGGGAAAATCCGGATCCACACGCGCCCCTGGCGCTTCATATGGCGGGTCAGCGCGCGCCGCGCCGCTTCGATCTGGCGCGCGGTCAGGCGGTCCGGCTCGAGAGCCTTCAGGCCATAAGCGCCGAAGTTCAATTCGAAACCGCCCTTGGCCAGGCCGTGGATACGGCCCTTGTGCGCCTTGCGGTATTTCGTGCGTTTCGGACTAAGCATTTCCGGTCACGTCCATCTCTGTGTTAGCGCCCAGCGGCTTCGCGGGACGTCGTCGGTTGCGCCTCGAGGGCGCGCTTGTCCTGCGCCATCGGATCATGAGCCATGATCTCGCCTTTGAAGACCCAGACCTTGACACCGCAGGTGCCATAGGTGGTCTTGGCCGTCGCCACGCCGTAATCGACATCGGCGCGCAAGGTGTGCAGCGGCACGCGGCCTTCGCGATACCACTCCATGCGGGCGATTTCGGCGCCGCCCAAACGGCCGGAGCAATTGATCCGGATCCCCTGGGCGCCCAGGCGCATGGCGCCCTGCACGGCCCGCTTCATGGCGCGACGGAAGGCGACGCGGCGCTCCAGCTGCTGGGCGATATTCTCGGCAACCAGCTGGGCGTCCAATTCCGGCTTCCTGATCTCGACGATATTGAGATGCACTTCGTTGCCGGTCATCTTCGAGAGCGCTTTGCGCAGCACTTCGATGTCGGCGCCCTTCTTGCCGATCACCACACCCGGGCGAGCGGTATGAATGGTCACCCGCGCCTTCTTGGCCGGACGCTCGATCACGACACGCGAAACGCCGGCCTGGGCCAGCTTGCCCCGCAGGAAGTCGCGCAGCTTCAGATCCTCGTGCAGCAGCTTGGCGTAGTCGGCATCGGCGTACCAGCGGGAATCCCAGGTCCGGTTGACACCGAGGCGAAGCCCGATCGGATTGACTTTCTGACCCATTACGCCTTCTCCTCGCCAACGCCTTCTTCGCGTTCGCGGACAATCACCGTCAGATTGCTGAACGGCTTCACGATATGGCCAACCCGGCCACGGGCGCGGGGGCTGAAGCGCTTCATCACCATGGCCTTGCCAACGTAGGCCTCGGCCACAACCAGACGATCGACGTCCAGCTGATGGTTGTTCTCGGCGTTGGCGATGGCCGACTGCAGCACCTTTTTTACGTCCTGCGCGATACGGCGCCGCGAAAAGGTCAGCTGGGACAAAGCCGCCTCGGCCTTCAGGCCGCGGATCGACTGCGCCACCAGATTCAGCTTACGCGGGCTGGTGCGGATGGTGGCAGCGAAGGCCTGAGCCTCGTTGTCCGCCAAATCGCGCGGAGCGGTCTTCTTGCTCATGGCCTTACTTCCTCTTCGCCTTCTTATCCACGGCATGGCCGTAGTAGGTGCGAGTCGGCGAGAATTCGCCGAACTTATGGCCGACCATGTTCTCCGTCACCAGCACCGGAATATACTTCTGGCCGTTGTGCACGCCAAAAGTCAGACCGACGAACTGGGGAAGAATCGTCGAACGCCGCGACCAAATCTTGATTACTTCATTGCGCCCCGACGACCGCGCCTTCTCAGCCTTCTTGAGAAGGAAGCCGTCGACGAAGGGACCTTTCCAAACGGAACGAGCCACCCGTCCCTCCTTTACTTAGTCTGCTGGCGACGGCGCATGATCAGCTGATCCGTCTTCTTGTTGTTGCGAGTCTTCTTGCCCTTGGTCGGCTTGCCCCACGGAGTGACCGGATGCCGGCCGCCCGAAGTGCGTCCCTCGCCGCCACCATGCGGATGGTCGACGGGGTTCATAGCCACGCCGCGGACATGCGGACGGCGGCCCAGCCAACGGGAACGGCCAGCCTTGCCCAGGTTGACGTTCTGTTGATCGGGGTTGGACACCGCGCCGATGGTCGCCATGCACTCGCCGCGCACCATTCGGAGCTCACCGGAGGACAGGCGGATCTGGGCATAACCCTGATCCTTGCCGACCAGCTGGACATAGGTCCCGGCCGAGCGGGCCATCTGGCCGCCCTTGCCGGCTTTCATCTCCACATTGTGGACGATGGTGCCGACCGGGATGTTCTTCAGCGGCAGCGCGTTGCCGGGCTTGATGTCGGCTTTCTGGCCGGCGATGATCTGATCGCCGGCGGCCAGACGCTGCGGCGCCAGGATATAGGACAACTGACCGTCCTCATAACGCACCAGGGCGATGAAGGCGGAACGGTTCGGGTCGTATTCCAGCCGTTCGACCGTCGCCGCGACGTCGAACTTGTTCCGCTTGAAGTCGATCAGACGGTAGCGGCGCTTGTGCCCGCCGCCACGAAACCGAACGGTCACGCGGCCGGTGCTGTTGCGCCCGCCCTGGGACCGCAGACCCTCGGTCAGCGACTTCTCGGGCTTGCCCTTCCAAAGATCGGAACGATCGACGATGACCAGCTGGCGCTGGCTTGGCGTCGTCGGCTTGTAACTTTTGAGCGCCATCTCGTCAGACCCCCGTCGTCACATCGATCGACTGGCCTTCGGCCAGCGACACGATCGCTTTCTTGTAATCGCTGCGCTTGCCGACAAACCCCTTGAACCGCTTGGTCTTGCCCAGCTGACGGAGCGTGTTGACGGCCTTGACCTTGACACTGAACACGGCCTCGATCGCCGCCGCAATCTCGCCCTTGGAGGCGTCGAGCGGTACGCGGAAGGTCACCTGGTTGTGTTCCGAGGCCAGCGTCGCCTTTTCGGTAATCACCGGCGAGCGAACGATGTCGTAGGCCCGCGCCTTGCTGATCTGCGCCATCTTCATTTCAGTCGCGCCTCCAGGGCCAGGACGGCATCCTTGGTCAGGACCAGGGTGTCACGCCTCAAGATGTCATAGACGTTGGCGCCCTGGCTGGGCAGCACGTCGATGAAGGGAATATTGCGGGAGGCGAGCGCGAAATTCACGTTCAGCTCGGCGCCGTCGATGACGAGGGCATTGGCCAGGTTGAGTTTCGTCAACTGAGCGGCCAGCGCCTTGGTCTTCGGCGACAGGGCGTCCGCCTTGTCGAGAACCACCAGCTTGCCGTCGGCCGCCTTCGAAGACAGCGCCGCCTTCAGGGCCAGGGCGCGGAACTTCTTGGTCAGGTCGTGCGCATGCGAGCGCACCACCGGGCCGAAGATCACCCCGCCGCCACGGAACTGCGCACTGCGCAGGGAACCCTGGCGAGCCCGGCCGGTACCCTTCTGGTTGTAGGGCTTCTTGGTGGTCCCGGAAACTTCCCAGATCTGCTTGGTCTTGTGATTTCCCGACCGGCGCTTGGCGAGCTGATAGTTCACCATGCGGGCCAGAATATCGCGGCGAACCGCGACCCCGAATACCTCGTCGGCCAGCTCGATGGAGCCGACGTTCTCGGCTTCGAGATTAATGACGTCGATCTTCATCGCGCTTAATCCTTCTGCTCTTCGGCGCCATCGACGACGGGAGCGGCGTCGTTGGCGGGCTGGGCAGGCTCAGCGCTTGCCTTCTTGATCCCGGCGGGGAACGGAACGTCGGCCGGCAACGTCTTCTTCACCGCATCGCGCACCAGCACCCAGCCGCCCTGAGAACCCGGAATGGCTCCCTTGACCAGGATCAGGCCGCGTGTCTCGTCGGTGGAAACGATCGTCAGGCTCTGCGTGGTCACCTGGACATCGCCCATGTGGCCGGCCATCTTCTTGCCTTTGAAGACCTTGCCGGGATCCTGGCGCTGACCCGTGGAACCATGCGAGCGATGCGACACGGAAACGCCGTGCGACGCCTCGAGACCGCGGAAGTTATGGCGCTTCATGGCACCGGCGAAGCCCTTGCCGATGGTGGTGCCGGTGACGTCGACATATTGCCCGACGACGAAATGCGTGACGGCCAGTTCGGTACCGACCTCCAGCATGGCGTCGGCGGTCACGCGGAATTCGACCACCTTCTTGGCGGGCTCGACCTTGGCGACGGCGAAATGGCCGCGCTGGGCTTTGTTCACATTCTTAACCTTGGCCTGGCCGAAACCAAGCTGCACGGCCGAATAGCCGTCTTTTTCCTCAGAGCGGGTCGAGACCACCTTACAGGTGTCGACCTTCAGCACGGTAACCGGCACATGCGTGCCATCCGCGGTGAAGATTCTGGTCATGCCGACCTTCTGGGCGATGAGACCGGATCGCATCGTCTTTTCCTTACAACTTAATCTCGACATCGACGCCGGCGGCGAGATCCAGCTTCATCAACGCATCGACGGTCTGGGGCGTCGGATCGACGATGTCCAGAAGACGCTTATGCGTACGGATTTCGAACTGTTCGCGCGACTTCTTGTCGATGTGGGGCGAACGGTTCACGGTAAATTTCTCAATCTCGGTGGGCAGCGGAATCGGGCCGCGCACCTGGGCACCCGTGCGCTTGGCGGTGTTGACGATCTCGCGCGTGGATTGATCCAGCACGCGATGATCGAACGCCTTCAAGCGGATGCGAATATTTTGACTGTCCATTTTCTCGTCCAGTTCATCCACCGGCATCGCCCCGATGGGGCGAAGCCGGCGGTTATGCCATTACTCGAAGCGAAAATCACTCAATAATCGACGCGACCACGCCGGCGCCAACGGTGCGTCCGCCTTCACGAATGGCGAAGCGCAGACCCTCGTCCATGGCGATCGGGGCGATCAGCGTGACGGTCATCGACACATTGTCCCCCGGCATCACCATCTCGGTGCCTTCGGGAAGATCGACCGTGCCGGTCACG
>JAATGN010000371.1 GCA_015654615.1 Rhodospirillales bacterium | reverse complement strand
TGTGAAAGGCGCCAAAACTTGCCGCACATGGCTCTCTAACATATTGAAATATAAAATTATTATTAGGGGCGTCAGGCTAAAAGCGCCTCAATCGAATCAATAACGCGCCGCAGAATTCCTTGCGAACAACTGGACGCCGAAACTCGGAATCCGGCAACAAAAAAGCCCAGGTAGAGCCTGGGTTTCGGTACGAGGCAGATTCTTTTGGAAGGTTATGACGGCGGCAAGTCCGCCCATCAATGGAACTTCGCCGTGAAGCCGGTTAGGCGACCTTTCGGGGTCGCCCTCCCTTCTTTCCGTTCTCACGGGCGCTTTGCTTCTTTGAAGGCGAGGTCGATTCTCCGCCACGTCGCCCCAGCGATTTGGCCATAAGGTGAGGCGATATGAACGACGTTACCAGACCGTGAACGCTGATATGGATGTCGAAGTCATCCAGATCGAGGGACATACCGGCCGGCGATATCTCCAGCTTCTTCATCTCGCTGGGACCAACGTCGCGGAACTCCTCAATGTCGGCTCGTTGAAAGAAAAGTCCCCACCCATCGACCATGGTGAGTTCGACAAGCTCGCGCGTCTCATCAAACCGGACGTCGGCGGCGCGGAACTCGGTCGCCATCCGTCGCTCGCCGGCTTCGACGGCGTGAGCAAGGTCAGCTTCCGTCACGATGTTTTTGCTCATTCGACTTCTCCCGATCCCGCGACTACCTTGTGCTCAAATCCATCCTGCATCCGCAGGGTGACGACGCACGTCCCCGGGTCGTAGCTGGCCGACTGTATGCGGACGGCCTTTTTAGTCTTTTGGCGTAGCAATCTCACCTTGCCATCTGCGGATATCTGGACCCATTTGTTGTTAAGGTCCAAATCTGGCACGACCTTTAACCATTTGCTGCGACAGTCGGTCAAATTAGCCACGATTTCCGCCATCGCAGCGTTCATGGTAGCAAGCGTCGGCCTGCCTCGCGACGGGTAGATTTCCATCACCGACACGGTGTCGTCAACGTAGGAAAACCCTATTTTTGCCTCCCAGCCTTCTCCCCTGTGTCCAATGTGCACATGCGGCGGGCAATGCTCATCTCGCGTTTTTAGGAAGACTTTGGCGGTGCCATTCAGCACCTCAAATAACTTCATTCCTTGTATAATCCCATGCGCTTGGGTTTTCAAGTTCTCAGTGCTACATTGCCTTGTTTGGGGATAACGAACGATCCTCTTGGTGCCTCTGCTCACCCAATCAACTGATGCCAGGCAAGCGCCGCGCGCCAGAAAAGAGGCCATCCATGGTTTCAGTCACTTCGTAGCCCAGGCTCCGGTATCCCGCCTCCCGCCTCCCGTTTCGCCGCCATCCTGACCAGCATCGGCTCGCCATCGTCGAGGTAATCATAGACAACCACCTCGCGCTTGGCCGTGTGTAGTCGATGCAGCCGTCCGGCATATTGGGCCAGGGTTCCCCGCCAGGAAATCGGCATGGTGAGGAACAAGGTATCGAGTCGAGCGTCATCGAAGCCTTCGCCCAGATAGCGGCCGGTTGCCACCAGAACGCGCTCCTCGCCATCCGGAATAGATTCGAGCGCCTCGGCCACCCGGCGACGTTCCCGGACTCCCATGCCGCCTTTGAGGACGATGACGTTCTTGGCGAATTTCGACAGGCGGTCGGCCAATAGACGCCCGCGGTGTATCCACTGGGCCCGCGCCCCTTGGATGTCTCGCTGTTGGCGACCCAGCATCCCTCCGACAAGGGAGCGGAAACCTTTCCTCGTCATGGAAAGTCGCTGCTCCACCATTCTTTCCATTGACGTGGTAATTTGGGGAATTCATATTTCTCTGCATGAAAAATGGACTAAAAAATTTCCGATGAAAGGGAAGGGGCCATGCAGCGGCGAACCAAAACCGCGAATGTCAGCTCCGACCAGCGGGCGCTCGTCGTCTCCAAAGCAACGCTGAATGCGGCGGAACGCCTCGGGCTGACCAGCGCTCAATTGGCTAAGGTGCTCGGACTGTCGGAAGCCACCATTTCACGCATGCGCAAAGAGGGGTACGTCCTACCCTATGATAGCAAGGAGTACGAATTGGCGCTTTTCCTTCTGCGCCTGTTCCGCAGCGTGGATGCCGTCTTGGGGGGGAGCGACCAATCGGTTCGATCCTGGATGCTGACGGAAAACACGGCTCTGCACGCTCGGCCGATAGATCTCGTCACGAGCATTTCCGGTTTGGTGGAAACGGCGAATTATGTGGACGCCAGACGCGCTCCGGTCTGAGACCGGAACCTATTCCGGCGTCGTATGGCGCGTGGTCGAGGGACAAGCCCGCATTTCGACCATGCGCATTACGGACAGCCTCCTGGAACAACGGATCCTCGAGGAGGAGATCGAAAAGGCAAAGCCGCGGTTCCCGCCCGGTGCCGAACACCTGGACCCGTTGCTGAGGACGCCGTTTCGTTACGAGCCCTACGACAACGGCTCACGATTTCGACGGGCCCACCAAAGGGAAGGTGTTTTCTACGGCAGCGAAGCCGTCGAGACGGCGATCGCCGAGCTTGCTTTTTACCGGCTTCTGTTCGTCGCCGAGGCACCGGGCATGGTGCTTCCCGATCGATCTCTGGAATTCACGGCGTTTTCCGTCAACATCCAGGCGCAGGTGCTGGACCTGACGCGTCCTCCTTTGAACTCGGCCGCGTCTCAATGGACCGACCTCACCGATTATCGAGCATGCCAGGATCTGGCCGACGTCGCCCGTTCCGCGTCCGTGGAAGCCATTCGCTACCAGTCGGTGCGCGATCCCAATATTCGCGCGAATCTCGCACTGTTGACCTGGCGCATCTTCACGACGCCCGATCCCCAGATCTTGCAAACCTGGCATCTTTTCATGAGACCCTGCGGCGTCGATGCCATGCGGGAATTTCCCTTCCTCACGCTGGAATTCGGCAAGACGGCGTTCGGTCGCGACAGGCGGTTGGAGAGCCTCTTCAGCGGATGTGACTGACTCTTCGCTGCCCGACCCTGCCCGCGCGCGAAGAAAAGCATCAGTGGCGCCGGCCGGTGCGGAACGCGCAATGCCGACGGCCTTTCATGACGCCCCCCCGAATTTTGCCTTCGCCTCGATCCGTCTGCGGTGCAGCACCGGCTCGGTATAACCGCTCGGTTGCTCCCGCCCCAGGAAGATCAGGTCTCTGGCCGCCTGGAAGGCGACGCTGGCCTCGAAATCGGGGGCCATCGGGCGATAGGCCGGGTCGCCTTCGTTCTGCTTGTCGACCACGGCGGCCATGCGCTTCAGCGTCTCGGTGACCTGTTCGGCCGTACAGATGCCGTGATGCAGCCAGTTGGCGATATGCTGGCTGGAGATGCGCAAGGTCGCCCGGTCTTCCATCAGCCCGATGTTGTGGATGTCGGGAACCTTCGAACAGCCGACGCCCTGGTCGATCCAGCGGACCACATAGCCCAGGATGCCTTGCGCGTTGTTGTCGAGTTCCTGCGCGATCTCTTCGGGCGACCAGTTGGGACGGTCGGCGACCGGAATGGTCAGGATGGCGTCGAGACTGGCCCGCGGCCGGGATTTCAGGGCTTCCTGCCGGGCGGCCACGTCGACCTTGTGATAATGGGTGGCGTGCAGGGTCGCCGCGGTCGGCGACGGGACCCAGGCGGTATTGGCCCCGGCATTGGGATGGGCGATCTTGGCCACCATCATCTCGGCCATCTTGTCGGGCATCGCCCACATGCCCTTGCCGATCTGGGCCCGGCCCTTCAGGCCGGCGGCCAGGCCGTTGTCGACGTTCCAATCCTCATAGGCCTTGATCCAGGCCGACCCCTTCATGTCGCCCTTGCGGATCATCGGGCCGGCTTCCATCGAGGTGTGGATCTCGTCGCCGGTACGGTCGAGGAAGCCGGTATTGATGAACACGACACGGTCCTTGGCGGCGCGGATCGCTTCCTTGAGGTTGATCGTCGTGCGACGCTCCTCGTCCATGATGCCCATCTTCATGGTGTTCTCCGCCAAGCCGAGCGCCTGTTCGACACGCGAGAAGATTTCGGCGGCGAAAGCGACCTCTTCCGGCCCATGCATCTTCGGCTTCACCACATACATGGAGCCGGCACGGGAATTTTTCCGACGGCCATCCGAGCCACCCGATCGGCCGACATCGTGGATGGCTATCAGTGCCGTGATCATCGCGTCCATGATGCCTTCCGGCACTTCATTGCCATCACGATCGAGGATTGCTGGATTGGTCATCAGGTGGCCGACATTGCGGATCAGCATCAATGAGCGACATTTCAACTCGAAGGTCGCGCCAGCCGGCGCAGTGTATTCAAGGTCCGGATTGAGCTTGCGGATGAAGCTTTTGTCTCCCTTTGAAACCTCTTCGGTCAGATCGCCCTTCATCAGGCCGAGCCAGTTGCGGTAAACGACAACCTTGTCCTCGGCATCGACGGCGGCAACCGAATCCTCGCAGTCCATGATCGTGGTGATCGCCGATTCGACCCGGACATCCGAGATGTTTGCCGGATCATCCTTGCCAGTGGCGGTGGTGGCGTCGATGAGGATCTCGAGATGAAGATTGTTTTTCTTCAGCAGGATCTGGGTCGGCGCGCTTGCCGCGCCCAGATAGCCGGCAAACTGTGACGGATCGGAAAGGCCCGTGATCTGGCCGCCGGTCAGTGTTACGAACAAGGCGGCCTGCTCGATCTTGAACGACGCAACATCCTTCCAGCCGGTGCCGGAGAGCGGCGCGGACTGATCGAGGAAATCGCGAGCCCAGGCGATGACCTTGCCGCCGCGGACAGGATTGTAACCTTTGCCCTTTTCCGCACCGCCCTCTTCCGGCACCGCATCCGTGCCGTAGAGCGCATCGTAAAGTGAACCCCAGCGGGCATTGGCGGCATTCAGGGCATAACGCGCATTCATCACCGGAACGACGAGCTGCGGTCCGGCGATCACGGCGATTTCCGGATCGACATTTTCGGTCGACACCTGGAAATCCGGGCCTTCGGGCAGGAGATAGCCGATCTCGCGCAGGAAAGCCTCGTAGGCCGCAAGATCGACCGGTGCACCGTTGATCCGGTACCAGTCGTCCAGCTTTGCCTGGAAGGCATCACGTTTGGCCAAAAGCGCGCGGTTCTTCGGGGCAAGCTCATGAACGATCTTGGAAAACTCCGCGAAGAAATGATCCGCACCAACGCCGGTCTCCGGCAAAGCTTCGTCCACCACAAAACGGTAGAGCTGTTCGTCAATCTGCAGACCGGCTAATTCCTTGCGTGCCATGCGGCTTCTCCCTCGGATGCTTTTGGTTTTCGTGTCGCCACTTTGCCCGCGAGATTCCGGGTGTCAATGCGCCGAAAGCCAAAGACGGTTCGGTTCAGAGCTCCGCATGGGTCATTCTCGGGCGGCCCGTTGCCGTAGCGGTTACGCGCGCCTCGACCAGCTTTCTGGAGCCTTCCACCTCGGGCGCCAAAATTTCCTCTTCAATGGAGATCAGGATATCACCTGCCCCTTCCTGCCCTGCCTTGTCGCGGGCGGCAGACACCGCGCGACTGCGGGCGGCATCCAGCGCCCTGGCTTCTCCGGCCATCGTGGCGGTCTCGCCGGCGCCGGTTATGACGTAAAGTCCCTCTTCCGGTGAGGTGATGGTGACTGCGATGACGATCCTGATCTGGCCAACGACAGCGCCGATGGCATTGGCGACATCCGCATCCGCCGGGATCACCGATTCGGCGCCAAGCATCTCAGCAATGGCCGGGTAATAGACCGGTGCGGAGGCGCCGAAGCCGACAAGCGGGCGGTCGAGCGCGACGGAAAAGCGTGCAATGCCCGGCACGCGCTTCAGCGCCCGGTCAACGGCGAGCGAGACGGCAGGATCGATTGCTTGGGCTCC
>JAATGN010000174.1 GCA_015654615.1 Rhodospirillales bacterium | reverse complement strand
GTTCCGCGAGGGAACCGGGGCCTGCCTTTCAACATCGTGATCTTCGAACGGCGTGTTTATGGAACACGGATAAACACAGATGGGCACAGATGCACACGGATGAGCAGCCACCTGCCGCGCCGGGCGACAGGGCGTGGGACGCGTCGGGAATGCCTGCGGCGCGCATCGATTCTGCGTCCATCCGTGCCCATCTGCGTTCATCTGTGTTTCTTTAAAAAGTCCTTTGTCGTTCGGATGTATCGCCCTGTTCCGCAAGGGGGCGGGCCGAGGGGGGGATTGGCGCACGGCGTCCGCCGACCTATCTAGAACCCCATGGATATTTATGATTTTCTCGAACGCCTGCCTTTCGACACGGTGAAGCCGCCGCCGCTGGTCACCGTGGTGCGGCTGTCCGGGGTGATCGCCGAGGGGCGTGGCGGCGGGTTCCAGCGGACTTTGTCGCTGGCCGGCCTGGCCGGGACCTTGGAAAAGGCGTTCCGGCCGAAACATCTGGCGGCGGTGGCCCTGGCCATCAATTCGCCGGGCGGCTCGCCGGTCCAATCCTCGCTGATCGCCGGGCGCATCCGGCAATTGGCGGCGGAAAAGAACGTCCCGGTTTTCGCCTTCGTCGAGGATGTGGCGGCCTCCGGCGGCTATTGGCTGGCCACCGCGGCCGATGAAATCTTCGTCGATGGGGCGTCGATCGTCGGTTCGATCGGCGTGGTTTCGGCCGGTTTCGGTTTCACCCAGCTGATCGAGAAGATCGGAATCGAGCGGCGCGTCCATGCGCAGGGCGCGCGGAAAGCCATGCTCGACCCGTTTCGCCCCGAGCGCCAGGAGGATGTGACCCGCCTGCTGGCCCTGCAGACCGAGCTGCACGACGGCTTCAAGGCCGAAGTGCGCCGTCGCCGCGGCGACAAGCTGAAGGGCGACGACGCGACCTTGTTCGAGGGCGATATCTGGACCGGCCACAAGGCCGTCGCTCTTGGCCTGGCCGATGGCGTCGGCGATCTGCGCGGCGTCTTGCGGCGCCGTTTCGGCGACAAGGTGAAATTGACCGTGGTCGGCGGCCAGGATTCCTGGCTCAAGCGCCGCTTCGGCCTGTCCTCGGCTCCGGGCGGCTGGGCCCAGGACGTTCTCGGGACGATCGAGGAGCGGCTGCATTGGGCCCGTTACGGCCTTTGAACAGGGCGTGAACAGCCGAGGCCGGGGAAGCTTCCGCCGTCCCTCGTCCGATCCGAAGATGCGGTTTCGGAAAAATCCAACCCTCCCCGCTCGAGGTAGGGTGCGTCCGGGGACGCGAGCGGGAAGGGTTGCCGACCCCGAGGTAAGGCGTGGGGCCGTGCTGCATCCGGTAACTTTTTCCCTGATCGAACAGTCGCCCTGTTTTGAGGCCGCGGCCGCACTGTGATCATTGTCACAGACATTTTTTATTCATTGCAACGGACGATTCAAATGATTTTATTTGTCGGGAAATAGCGACTTATTTTCTAATAATTACGTTAAATTTTACCATAAATTATTTCGAAATGGTTTCGACCGATTGTTCGATCGCGGATGGGCGCCGGACGAACCCTCGGGCATGCGGCCTTTGCGGAAGCGCACGGCGAAACTTCCCACGCTTGACCGACGGTAGGGCGCCGCTTAAGTTGCACCATCCTTCAAGGCTCCCTCTAGATCGGCGACGGTTTTCGATGGCTTCTCGGCCGAGTTTCCAATCCCTTATTCTCACCTTGCAGGCCTTCTGGGCCGAGCAGGGGTGCATCCTTCTGCAGCCCTACGACATGGAGGTCGGGGCCGGCACCTTCCATCCGGCGACGACGTTGCGCGCCTTGGGGCCCGAGCCATGGAAGGCGGCCTATGTGCAGCCGTCGCGGCGGCCGAAGGATGGGCGCTACGGCGAAAATCCCAATCGCCTGCAGCATTATTATCAATTCCAGGTGCTGCTGAAGCCCTCGCCGGAGAACAGCCAGGAGCTTTACCTGGAAAGCTTGCGGCGCCTCGGCATCGATCCTCTGGCCCATGACATCCGTTTTGTCGAAGACGATTGGGAAAGCCCGACGCTGGGGGCCTGGGGCCTGGGCTGGGAAGTGTGGTGCGACGGCATGGAAGTCACGCAATTTACCTATTTTCAGCAGGTCGGCGGCATCGAATGCGATCCCGTGGCCGTCGAAATGACCTATGGGCTGGAACGATTGGCCATGTATATCCAGGGGGTCGAGAACGTCTACGACCTCGACTTCAACGGGGCCGGCGTTCGTTATGGCGACGTCTTCCTGCAGGCCGAGAAGGAATATTCGGCCCACAATTTCGAATTCGCCGATACCGAGATGCTGCTGCGCCATTTCCTCGACGCCGAGAAGGAATGCATGGCGCTGCTGGCCGTCGGTCTCGCCTTGCCGGCCTATGATCAATGCATCAAGGCGAGCCATCGCTTCAATCTGCTGGATGCGCGGGGAGTCATTTCGGTGACCGAACGCCAGGCCTATATCGGCCGCGTCCGGGCCCTGGCCAAAGCCTGTTGCGAGGCGTGGAGCGCGTCGCGACAGGGGCCCGCCGCCCAAGGGGAGGCTTGAGCCATGGCCGAATTCCTGCTGGAACTGTTTTCCGAAGAGATTCCCGCCCGCATGCAGGCCCGCGCCGCCGAGGATCTGCAGCGCCTGGTCGGGGACGGCCTGCGGAAGAACGGCCTGGCCTTCGAGTCGAGCCGGGCCTATGTGACGCCGCGGCGCCTGACCCTGGTGATCGAGGGGCTGCCGGCGGCCACGCCGGACATCTCCGAGGAACGCCGCGGACCGCGTGTCGGCTCTCCGGCCCAGGCCCTGGACGGATTCCTCAAGGGCGCCGGCGTCAGCCTGGCCGAGTGCGAACAGCGCGATACCGGCAAGGGAGTCTTCTTCTTCGCGGTGATCGCCCGCAAGGGCCGGCCGACCGCCGGCCTCCTCAAGGAGGTGGTCGAGCAGGTGCTGGCCGATTTCCCCTGGCCGAAGTCCATGCGCTGGAGCGACCATGCGGTCCGCTGGGTGCGTCCGCTGCAAAGCATCGTGGCGCTGTTCGACGGTCACGTCGTGCCGATCGCCTTCGGTCCGGTGACGGCCGGGGCGAAGACGCGCGGCCATCGCTTTTTGGCGCCGGCCGCCGTCGCGGTCGGCGATTTCGCCGATTATGCCGCCAAACTGGCCGATGCCAAGGTGGCCCTTGATCCGCTCGAACGGCGGCAATACATCCTAAGCCAGGCCGGACGGGCCGCGGCGAGCGAGGGATTGGTCTTGCGCGAGGACGAGGGATTGCTGGCCGAAGTGACCGGATTGGTCGAATGGCCGGTGGTTCTGGTCGGTTCGATCGATCACGCCTTCATGGACGTACCGGATGAAGTGCTGATCACCTCGATGCGGGCTCACCAGAAATATTTCTCCCTGCTGAAGGCCGATGGCCGCCTGGCCAACCGCTTCCTGGTGGTCTCCAACATGGAGGCCGGGGACGGCGGCAAGGCCGTCGTCGCCGGCAACGAGCGGGTGCTGCGGGCCCGCCTGTCGGACGCCAAGTTCTTCTGGGACACCGACCGCAAGCACCGCCTTGAAACCCGGCTGCCGAAGCTGGCCGAGCGGCTTTATTACGCCAAGCTGGGAAGCATGGCCGACAAGGCGGAACGGATCGCCCGCCTCGCCCGCCGGATCGCCGCGGCCATCGGTGCCGACGCGGATCTGGCGGAACGCGCCGCCCGCCTGGCCAAGGCCGATCTGTCGTCGGAAATGGTCGGCGAGTTTCCCGAACTGCAGGGCATCATGGGGCGCTATTACGCCCTGGCCGACGGCGAAGCGCCCGCCGTCGCCGACGCCATTGCCGATCATTACGCGCCGCAGGGGCCGAACGACCGCTGTCCGACCGGCCCGCTGTCGGTGGCCGTCGCCCTGGCCGACAAGCTGGATTCCCTGGTCGGGTTCTTCGCCATCGACGAAAAGCCCACCGGCTCCAAGGACCCCTTCGCCTTGCGCCGCGCCGCGCTGGGGGTGATTCGCCTGGTTCTGGAAAACGGTTTGCGCTTGCCGCTGAAGCCTCTGCTCGTCGCCGCGCATGCCGCTTTCACCCAGCCCCTGGCCATCGGGGCCGAGCGGACGGCGCTCGACCTTCTCGATTTCTTTGCCGATCGCCTGAAGGTGCATTTGCGCGAACAGGGTATCCGCCACGATCTGATTTCCGGTATTTTCGCCCTGGGCGGTGAAGACGACCTGGTCCGCCTGCTGGCCCGGGTCGATGCCCTGAAGGATTTCCTGGCCAGCGAGGACGGGGCCAATCTCCTGACCGCCTATCGCCGTGCCGCCAATATCGTCCGCATCGAAGAAAAGAGGGATGACACATCCCATGGCGGAGAGGTCGACCCGGCTCTGCTGGAGGTTCTTGAGGAAAAGGCCTTGAAAAAGGGACTGGACGACGTCCGCCGCGCGGTCGGACTGGCCCTGGCGGCCGAACGTTTCGCCGAGGCGATGGCATCCCTGGCTCAATTGCGCCGTCCCGTCGATGCCTTTTTCGACAAGGTGACGGTCAATTGCGACGCGCCGGACGTCCGGCTCAACCGTTTGCGGTTGTTGGCGCAGATCGGCGGCGCCATGGAGTCGATTGCGGATTTCTCGAAGATCGAGGGGTAGCGGTTTGTCCAAGGAACTTGGGAGAGAAGTTCCTTGGAGCGGCAAGCCAATTGCGCTGGGAGGAAGCAGCTATGGGCAAATGGGTGTACGCGTTCGGCGGCGGCACGGCGGAAGGTCGCTCGGAAATGAAGAATTTGCTGGGGGGTAAAGGGGCCAACCTGGCGGAAATGGCCAATCTTGGGCTGCCCGTACCACCGGGTTTCACCATCACCACCGAGGTCTGCACTTATTATTATGCCAACGGCCAGGTCTATCCGTCCGAATTGAAGGCGCAGGTCGAAGCGGCCCTGTCCCAGATCGAAAGCATCATGGGATTTTCCTTCGGCAGCATCGAGAATCCGTTGCTGGTTTCGGTCCGCTCAGGGGCGCGGGCCTCGATGCCCGGCATGATGGACACCGTGCTCAATCTCGGCCTCAACGACCAGACCGTGGAAGGCTTGGCCCGGCGTTCCAACGATCCGCGCTTCGCCTATGACAGCTATCGCCGTTTCATCCAGATGTATTCGGACGTGGTGCTGGGCGTCGAGCATCATCATTTCGAAGAAATTCTGGACGATCACAAGACCGACCACGATCTTCGCCTCGATACCGATTTGTCGGCCGAGGATTGGAAAAAGGTGGTCGCGGCCTACAAGGACAAGGTGGAAGAGGAACTGGGCCGGCCCTTCCCGCAATCGGTCGAAGACCAGCTGTGGGGGGCCATCGGCGCCGTTTTCGGTTCCTGGATGAACCAGCGGGCCATCACTTACCGCCGGCTGCACGATATTCCGTCCGAATGGGGCACCGCGGTCAATGTCCAGGCCATGGTGTTCGGAAACATGGGCGAGGATTGCGCCACCGGCGTCGCCTTCACCCGCAACCCCTCGACCGGCACCCACGAGTTCTATGGCGAATATCTGGTCAACGCCCAGGGCGAGGACGTGGTGGCCGGCATCCGCACGCCGCAGTATCTGACCAAGGCGGCGCGCCAGGACGCCAGCGCCGAATTGCCGTCGATGGAAGAGGTGATGCCCTCGGTGTTCGCCGACCTCGAGGAGGTGCGGCGCAAGCTGGAGGCCCATTTCACCGACATGCAGGACCTGGAGTTCACCGTCCAGCAGGGCAAGCTGTGGATGCTGCAGACCCGGACCGGCAAGCGGACGGCGGCGGCGGCCTTGAAGATCGCCGTCGACATGGCCGAGGAAGGCCTGATCTCCCAGGAAAAGGCCGTGCTGCGCATCGAACCCGGCGCCCTCGATCAGCTTTTGCATCCGACGCTCGATCCCAAGGCCGAGCGGCGGCTGCTCGCCCATGGCCTGCCGGCGTCGCCCGGCGCCGCCTCGGGCCGTGTGGTGTTTTCGGCCGAGGACGCCGAGATCTGGACCAAGAAGGGCGAGAAAGTCATTCTGGTGCGGATCGAGACCAGTCCGGAAGACATCGGCGGCATGCATGTCAGCCAGGGCATCCTGACCTCGCGCGGCGGCATGACCAGCCACGCGGCGGTGGTGGCCCGCAGCATGGGGCGGCCCTGCGTCGCCGGAGCCGGCGAACTGCGCATCGATTATCGCGCCAAGACGCTCAAATGCCTGGGCCAGGAGGTCAAGGAAGGCGACGTCATCACCCTGGACGGTTCGACCGGCCAGGTCATGCTGGGGGCGGTTCCCACCGTTCAGCCCGAGTTGACCGGCGATTTCGGCACGCTGATGGGCTGGGTCGATACGATCCGCACCATGAAGGTGCGGGCCAACGCCGAGACGCCGCTCGACGCGCGGACGGCGCGTCATTTCGGCGCCGAGGGGATCGGTCTTTGCCGGACCGAGCATATGTTCTTCGATCCTTCGCGGATCCTGGCCGTCCGCGAGATGATCCTGGCCTCCGACGAGGCGGGCCGGCGCCACGCCCTGGCGAAGATCCAGCCCTATCAGAAAAACGACTTCGTCGAACTGTTCGAAATCATGCAGGGATTGCCGGTGACCATTCGCCTGCTGGATCCGCCGCTGCATGAATTCCTGCCCGGCAACGACGCCGAAATGGAGGAGGTGGCGCGCGCCGCCGGCGCCGACGTGACGCTGCTGAAAGCGCGCAATACCCAGCTGCATGAAGCCAATCCGATGCTGGGCCATCGTGGTTGCCGTCTCGGCATCACCTATCCCGAAATCTATGAGATGCAGGCCCGCGCCATCTTCGAGGCGGCGGTCGAAGTCGCCAGGAAGTCCGGCAGGACGGTTTCGCCGGAAATCATGATTCCCCTGGTCGGCACCAAGAAGGAATTGGATATTCTGAAGGAAGCGGTCGACCGCACCGCGGCCGAGGTCTTCAAGGCGACCGGGACCACGCTGGATTATCTGGTCGGCACCATGATCGAACTGCCGCGGGCGGCGCTGACCGCCGGCTCGATCGCCGAATCGGCGGCCTTCTTCAGCTTCGGCACCAACGATCTGACCCAGACGACGCTCGGCATGTCGCGTGACGATTCGGGACCCTTCCTCGAAGTCTACCGGCAGAAGGGCATCTTCGAGCACGACCCCTTCGCCAGCCTCGACCAGGAAGGCGTCGGCGAACTGATCAAGATCGCCGTGGAACGCGGCCGCAAGACCCGCCCCAATATCAAGCTCGGCATTTGCGGCGAGCACGGGGGCGATCCCGCTTCGATCGCCTTCTGCCAGACGGTCGGCCTCGACTATGTGTCCTGCTCGCCCTATCGCGTGCCGATCGCGCGTCTGGCGGCCGCGCAGGCGGCTCTGGGCGCGCGATCGGAGACGACGGCCTGATGCGGATGCGTAACGCGCGTCATCGTCCGTTCACCCTACCCCCAACCTCTCCCCCTCGCGGGGAGGGTCGGGGCGGCGGGCGGTCGCTTGCTTGCGGGGAGGGCTGCAGATGCCTGACCCGATAACGTTGTTCGCGCTGCGGTCGGGCGGCAAGGCCGCGCTGGCCCGGGCCCTGGCCCGCATCGAAAAGGCGCCCGACGACTCGGACGTCATCGATCTGCTGTCGGCGGCTTACGCCGCGCCGCAGGGACTTGTCGCCGGCATGACGGGGCCGCCGGGCGTCGGCAAGTCGACCATGATGAATGCGCTGATCGGGCAATGGCGCCAACAGGGGCGAACGGTGGCCTGCATCGCGGTCGATCCCTCGTCTCGGCGATCGGGCGGCGCGCTGCTCGGCGATCGGACGCGCCTGTCCACCGATCCCGAGGATCAGGGCGTCTTCGTCCGTTCGATGGCGGCGCGCGACCGGTTGGGCGGTTTGGCCGGTCTGACCGTCTCGGCGATGGTCCTGATGCGGGCCCTTTACGACGTCGTCCTGATCGAGACGGTCGGTGTCGGACAGTCGGAAACCGACGTGGTGGGCGTGGCCGATACGGTCATCCTCTGCGTTCAGCCGGGATCGGGCGATTCCCTGCAATATATGAAGGCCGGCATCGCCGAGATTCCCCATATCGTCGTCGTCACCAAGGCCGATATGGAGGCCGAGGCCGAACGCGCCCGCGCCGACGTGACGGCGGCTCTCAGCCTGACCGAGACGGCGGGGGATTGGCCGGTTCCGGTGCTGATGGTCTCCGCCGTGCAACAGCGCGGCATCGACCGTTTGATCGATGCCGTCGAGGCGCATGCCGCTTATCTGAAAGAGGACGGACGATTGACGTCCGCACGCAAGGAGCAAGCCGCGCTTTGGCTGGCCGAATCGGTGCGCGAGCGCTATGGCCGCGACGGCATTCGCCGGGCCGGTTACCTGGGGCTGGATGGGACGGACTCGCCGTTCCGGCGTCTTGCCGAGGTTTGCCGGCGCCTCTCGCCGCAATGACCCTCCGCCGCCGCATCACGCCGCTTTTTTGGCTTTTCGCCGTGCTGGCGGCCTCGCCCGGCGTCCGCGCCGCCGACGTTTCGTGGGAATCCTTCGATACGCTGGGGGGCGTCGACCGCGCCCTGGCCAATGCGGCCCTGGCCGACATGTTCGGCGAGGATCCCGAGCTTTGGCCGGATTGGCTGGATCCGCGCGCCGTGCTGATTCCGGCCGGCCCGGAAGGCGCCTTGCTGGTGGTTCGCGAACCCTATCGGCAGCCCTGCGGCCAATATCTGTTCACGATTTTCGGTCCGCAGGGCGCCGAGGGGGCGCGCAGTCGGCTGGGGGCGGCATTCTGCGCCGGCGATCTTGCCGTGGCGCCGATGCGCCGGCAAAACTTGCCCGATCTGTTGTTTTCGGAAGGCCGTCAGCGGGATCCGACCGACGGCATTTGGCGGCGGGTCGACCAGCGGGTCCGCTGGACCGGAACCGAGTGGGTCCAGATCGTCAAGTAAACAGGTCGTGATCCGGCATATCGTTGAGCCGGTGCCGGTGGGGCGGGCCTCCGCGGCCGCTTTTTCCGAAAAGACGCGGGCGGGGACGCCCGCGCCACTGTGGCGAAAGATGGTCGCTTCTGAATTCCAACCCTGCGGTCAGTTGAATTTCGCCGGTGCCGCGTCGCTCTTCACGACGGTCGCCTTCGCCTGGACCTGTTTGTGGACCACCTTCCGATGCGTTTTGTTCGGCGTCGGCCTGGCGCCGGTGTCGCCGGGTTCCGCCGCGGCCGAGGTCGCCTTGGCCTGAGGCGAGGAGGTCGTCGCCGGGTCGGCCGCGAAGGCGGCGCCGCCGGCCATTACGGAAGAGATCACCAAAGCGGACAGCACATGCTTGAACATCGAATTGCTCCATTCCTGCGATGTCTCCGCGACACGCCGGAGACATCAAGAGGTTTAACCGCGGCCGATGTCCGCCTGATGGCGTCCGCGGTCGCTTTTGAGGTCTTTTCGGGCCATCTTGGGCGCCGGTGCCACAATTGCCTTTGCTCCGGCGCAATCGGAGGCCTCGCCCGCCGTCCCGAATCTTTCGCGCCGGCTTGTTCGACGGCGCCGTTCACGGTAAACAGAGTGTCATGAGCGAACATGATTGTATCTTCTGCCGCATCGTGGCGGGCCGATTGCCGTCGGTTTCCTTGTATGAGGACGCGCACAGCAAGGCCTTCATGGATATCAATCCGGTGGCCCGCGGGCATACCCTGGTGATTTCCAAGCTGCATGCCGAGACGATGCTCGATATCCCGCTGCCGGCGCTCGAGGCCGTCGTCGCCACCGTGCAGAGAATCGCCAGGGCGATCGATGCGGCCTTCCATCCCGACGGGATCACCATCGTGCAGAGCAACGGGCCGGGCGCGGCGCAATCGATCCCGCATTTCCACATGCATATATTGCCGCGGAACTTCTATGACGATCTGCCGATGAACTGGCGCCTGACGCCGGGGGATCGCCGGGTCATCGAAGAGGCGGCCCAGTCCATCCGCGCAGCCCTCGAGGGCTGAACTCAGAACGTCGCCCAGGCCGGCTTGCGCGGGGTGAGGCGGACGCCTTCGGCGTCCAGCGTTCCGTTGCCGGCCGCGACCTGCTCGAGGATCTCCAGGCGGATCATCGCCAACCCGACGCCGCCGCCGCTGGCGTGCGAGCGCATTTCGCCGGCTTCCGTCTCGCCGAGCCGGATGGTCGTTCCCGGCTCGGGGGCCGGACCGTCGATCTCCACCGGCACCAGCCGCTTGCGGACCAGGCCGCGGTATTTCGTCCGCGCCGTCAGCTCCTGGCCGAGGTAGCAGCCCTTCTGCCAATCGACGCCATGCAGTTCGTCGAAGCCGTTTTCCAGCAGGATGGCTTTGTCGGGAACCAGATCGCGGCTGCCGTCGGGCAGCCCGAGGGCGATCCGGTGGCGATCCCACAGGTCGGTTTCCCCCGGGCTCACGCCGGCGTCGCGCAGGGCGGCCTCGGCGCCGGTCGGCAGCCAGGCGCGAAGCCCCGCTTCGGCCAGGCGGGGATCGACGAAGACCAGCCCGCCCGCGAAGGGGCGGGCGCCGCCGGCTTCGGCCGGCAAGCCCAAGCGCGGCGCGGCATCGGGGCCGATGATGGCATAGGCCTGCAAGTGATCGTCGGCGCGGATGGCCACCTTGCTGCGCAATTTGTAAAGCGACAGGCGTTTGGCGAAATCGTCGCGCCGTGCCGTTTCGGTTTCCAGCAGCAGGACGTCGTCTTGTTCGCCCAGAAAAAATTCGTGCAGGAATTTGCCCTGCGGGGTCAGGAACGCACCGTAGAGAGCGTGTCCGGCCCCGGCCTTGGCGACGTCGTTGGAAACCAGACCTTGCAGGAAGGTCCGCCGCTCTTCGCCTTCGACGGCGATCAAGGCGCGATGGGGAAGGGGAATGAAATGCGATTCTGCCATGATTTTCCGCCGAAGGATTCAACGAGCCTGAGAACTTGGCGCGTCGCGCCCCGGATGGCAAGGACTTGTCAGCCGCGCGGTCGCGCCAAAAGCGCCACGGCCACTTTGACCACCACCTTGCGAACGGCCTCCGGGCCTTCGACCTGGCAGAGCGGACGATGCACGTCGGTCGGGAAGAAAATGGCGAAATCGCCCGGATGCAACTCCAGCACCGATTCTTCCCCGACGTCGCGATAGAACAGCAGATCGCGTTCGGCCAGCAGATCCTCGTCCACCCGATGACGGCCGGTCTCGCTCGTCACGCCGATCCTCTCGCGACCGCGCCAGAGGAATTGCACATCGATGTGGTCGCGATGCACTTCGGGCCGCGTTTTCGCAGGCTCCTGCGTCGTCGCCTCCATCACATGGACGGAGATGTCCTTGCCCTGCAGGTCATAGGCTCCGATCGGCTTCGCATCGAAATCCGTCGACTGCAAGTGGGACAGCACGGTTTGGAACGGCTTGGGAAGCCAGTCGAAAGTCGTATCGGCATGCCGAATATGGCCGAAGATCATTCATCGTCTCCTTTGCAAAAAGCGGCGCGATCAAGGATGGGGCCGCCCGGTCCGAACGAGATTGAGCGGCGGCCGGCCGGCAGCGACATGCTCGATATTGCTCGCGATGGTTTGCCGCCGCCGCGCCACCATGCCGTCGGTCCATCCGGACATGTGCGGGGTCAGGGTGACGTTGGCCAATTGGTGGAACGGCCGATGGGCCGGAAAAACGCCCGAGGAGGTTCCGGCCGGCGGATAGACGTACCAGGTGTCGATCACCGCGCCGCCGATCCGCTTCGTCGACAGGGCAGTGTACAGGGCGTCCTCGTCGATGACCGGCCCGCGTCCCACATTGATGACCACGGCCTGCGGCCGCATGGCGGAAAAGGCTTCGTCCCCCAGCAGGCCGGTCGTCGACGGCAGATGGGGAAGGCAGCAGACGATGAAATCCGCCGAGGCGCAGAACGCGGCAAGACGATCGAGGGGATAGCTGGCGGAAACGGGGGATGCGACCGGAACCTGCCCCCGGTTGGCGACGACGACCCGCATTCCCAAGGCGTCCGCCAGGCGGGCGATATGCTGGCCGATGTGGCCATAGCCGAGGATGCCGATGGTACGGCCGGCCAATTCGCCATGAAGCGAACCGGCGCGGGCCGACCAATAGGCCCATTCGCCGCGCCGCAATTGCTCGTCCGCGTCAATCAGCGGCACGGTATGGCGCAGCATGGCGGCAAGAACATATTCGCCGATGGCCACCTCATGGCCATAGCAATTGCAGACGGGAATCGTCTCGGCGAGGCGCGCCAGATCGATCCCGTCGATGCCGGCTCCGGGAACCTGAAACAGGCGCAGCGAGGCCAATTCCGGCAGGCTGCCATCGTAGCGGCTGCTGACCATGACCTCGGCGGCGGCATAGGTTTCCCGGTCGGCCGGCTTGTCCAGAATGTCCGGCACCAAAAAGATCCGGTGCGGCGAGGCCAGAAGCTTTTCGATCCCGTCGACATAGGTCGCGGCGTTGGCGCCATGGAAAACGATTCTCATCGTCGAACTCTCCTTGAGCGAATTGATGCGTGACATTCGGAAGAACCGGTCTCCGGTTCCCCGCGTTGGTCCTGAAATCCGGCCCCCGCCCGCGGAACTCAGGGTTGTTTCAGGGCGTCCTTCGACGGGCAGACGGCATAGAACAGCACGGCGCAGATCAGCAGGAAGGAAGCCAGGACATACATGCCGATTTGCATTCCGGCGTAGCCGATGATCAGCGAGCCCATGATCCCCGACAGGCTGCCGCAGGAATTGATCATCGCCAGCCCGGCGGCGCAGGCCGAACCGGTGAGGATGCGGCCGGGCAGGGTCCAGTACATCGGCATCAGCGAAAGGATGCCCGCCGTTGCGACGGTCAGCATGGCCAGGGAAAACACGAAGTAACCGCTGAAATAGGTGGCCAGGAACAGGGCGAGGCCGGCCAGCAGGACGGCGATCGTGCCATGCAGGCGCCGTTCGCCGGTTTTCTCGGAATGCAAGGCGTTGCAGCGCATGGCGATGGCCGCGATGCCGAAAGGAATTGCCGTGAGCAATCCGACGTCGAAGTCGCTGACCACGCCGGAATTCTTGAAAAGCGTCGGCATCCAGAAGGTGAGGCCGTAGAACCCCGTGTTGAACATGATCATGGTGAGAATGAGAACGTATATTTTTCCACATTTCAGCATATCGCCGATGCCGGTAAGCTTATGCGTCGCTTCTGTTTTGACATTGCTGACGATGATTCTCTTTTCTTTTTCCGTCAGCCATTTGACGTCGCTCGGCTTGTTCCGCAACAGCGCGATGATCGCGAAGCCGAGAAGGATCGAGGGCGTCCCCTCCAGAATGAAGAGCCAGTGCCAGCCCTTGAGACCGCCGACGCCCTGCATGAAGTCGAGAATGGCTCCCGACATCGGCGCGCCCAGGGTAACGGCGACGGGCAGCGCCATCAAAAACAGCGAATACATGCCGCTTTGCCGGTTCGTCGGCAACCAGCTGTTGGTGTAATACATGACGCCGGGAACAAACCCCGCCTCGCAGACCCCCAGCAGGAAGCGAAGGCCGTAGAAGACATATTCGTCTTTGGAAAACACCATGCACATGGAAACGATGCCCCAGGTGATCATGATGCGGGCGATCCAGATCCGCGCGCCGACCCGTTGCAGGATCAGATTGCTGGGGATTTCGAACAGCATGTAGGCCCAGAAAAATACGCTGGCCCCGAAGGCGAAGGTGGCATTGCTGAGGCCGAAATCGGCGGACATCTGCAATTTGGCAAAGCCAATGTTTACCCTATCCAGGTAAGATACGATAAATCCCAGAAAGAATAATGGGACTATCCTGAATATGACCTTCTTGTACATCGCGTCTTCTTCGGTGCCGGTTTGCACGTCGACAGACGCGGCAATTGCCACTTCCGACATGGTTTCCTCCTGAAAATCATCTGGTTTCTTTGGCGACCAGATTTATTCGTTGAAACTCAACTGCACCTTCATCGCGCGGGAACGATCCGCCGCCAGCTCGAATGCCTCGACGGCGCGTTCCAGCGGGAATGTTCCGCTCAACAGGGGCCGCACATCGACGGCGCGATGCGCCAGAAGCCTGGTCGCCCAGGCGAATTCCGCATCGAAACGAAAACTGCCCCGCAAGGCGATTTCCTTGGTCACCAGCAGATTGACCGGCAGGGCGGTCTCGCCGCCCAATCCGATCAGCGTGATGACGCCCCGCGGCTTCACCACCTCGGGAAGCCCGGTCAGCACCCGGCCGTTGCCGGAGCATTCGAAGGCCACATCGAAATAGCCTTTGTCGGCGCCGAAGGTTGCAAGGGCTTGCGGAGCGGACGCCACATTCAATGCCCGATCGGCCCCGATTTTCCCGACGATGGCCAATGCCGGGTCGGAAACGTCGGTGGCGACGATTTCGGCGGCTCCGGCATGGCGGGCGGCGAGGACCACCAGGCATCCGATCGTTCCGGTCCCGGTCACCAAGACGCGTTTGCCGACAAGCGATCCGGCCTCCGTCACGGCATGCAGGGCGACCGACAGCGGTTCGGCGAAGGCGGCTTCCTCCAAGGGCGTGTCCTGGCCGACCGGAACGGCCTGCGCCGCCGCGACCACCATCTCGTCACGGAAAATTCCCTGCATGTGCGGAAAGCGCATGGCGCTGCCGTAAAAGCGCATGTCCAGGCATTGCTGGCGGTGCCCCGCGATGCAGAAACGGCAGCGGCCGCAGGGTTTGCTCGGATTGATGGCGACCCGGTCGCCGGCCCCGACGGTGGTCACGCCTTCGCCGACGGCGACCACCGTGCCGGCGGCCTCGTGGCCGAGAATCATCGGTTCCATGATGCGGACGGTTCCGAAGCCGCCGTCCTGGTAGTAATGCAGGTCGGAGCCGCAAATGCCGCCGGCGGCGAGGCGCACCCGCACCTCGCCGGGGCCCGGGTCGGCGACGGTGATCCGGTCGATCCTGAGATCGCGCGGAGCGTGAATGACGACGGCACGCATCATGGCCTTCCTTTCCGAACGGATCGATTCCTCACAACACCGACAGCATGCCCCCGTCGACATAGATGATCTGGCCGTTGACGAAGTCCGACGCGGGCGCGGCCAGATAGACCACGGTCCCGGCGAGATCGGCCGGCCTTCCCCAGCGCCGGGCCGGGGTGCGCTGCTTGACCCAATTGTCGAAGCTGGGGGTGTCGACCAGCGGCTGGGTCATTTCGGTCACGATATAGCCGGGACCGATGGCATTGACGGTGATGCCCTGTTCGGCCCATTCGGCCGTCATCGCCCTGGTCAGCAGTTTGATGCCGCCCTTCGCCGCCGTGTAGGGCGCGACGGTGGCGCGGGCCACCTCGCTGGTGAGCGAGCCGATATTGATGATCTTGCCGCCCCGGCCGCGGGCGATCATCCGGCGGGCCGCCTCGCGTCCGACCAGGAAGGCGCTGGTCAGGTTGGTGTCGATGACCTTCTGCCATTCGGCCAGCGACAGCTCGACCATCGGCTTGCGCAACTGGATGCCGGCGTTGTTGACCAGGATGTCGACGGCGACGCCCGCCGCATCGAGATCGGCGAAGGCCTGTTCCACCGCCGCTTCGCTGGTCACGTCGAAGGGGGCCTCGTAAACGGTGTGCCCCTTGTCGCGCAGGGAGGCCGCCGCGGCCGACACGGCGGCCGGATCGCGGCCGTTGAGGACGACGGCCGCCCCGGCGGCGGCCAGCCCTTCGGCGAAGCCGTTGCCGAGCCCCCGGGTCGACCCGGTGACGAGGGCCGTCCGGCCGCTGAGGTCGAACAAATTCACGGACATGCTCAGGTCTCCTTAAAGCGTGCTGCGGCGGACGTGCAGATCCGGCCGCCGATAGACTTCGGGCCGCAAATCGACGCACAGGCCGACGCCTTCCATGGGATGGACGAAGCCGTTCTCGATCCGGGGAACGGCCGTGACGAGTTCCTTGTACCAACCGGTGTAGAAGGCGCGGACCGACTCCTGGATCAGCGTGTTCGGCGTGCTGAGCGAAGAGTGGACGGCGGCGGCGAAGCCGACCGGACCGGTACAGTCGTGCGGCGCATAGGGGCGGTGGTAGGTTTCGGCCAGCGCGGCGATCTTGCGGCCCTCGGTCAGGCCGCCGGTCCAGCACAGATCGACCATCACCACGTCGGCCGCCCCCTGTTCCAGCATGTCCTTGTAGGGCCAGCGCGAGCCCAGCGTTTCGCTGGCGCAGACCCAGACGTCGGTCGAACGGGCATATTCGGCCAGCGCGCCGGGCGAATTCATCCGGATGGGATCTTCGTACCAGGTGGGATTGTAGGCCTCGAGGGTCTTGGCGATCTTCTTGGCGGTCGGCAGGTTCCACAGGCAGTGGAACTCCACCATGATCTCCATGCGGTCGCCGACCGCCTTGCGGATTTTCTCGAAGGGCGCCACCGCCGCCTTCATCTGCTCGGCGGTGATGTAAAGGCCGTTGTTTTCGATGGCCGCCGGATCGAACGGCCAGATCTTCATGGCCTTGACGCCCTGTTCGAGCAGGCTTTCGGCCAGGGCGCCGGCATCGCTCATGAAGGCCTGCAGATCCTCATAGGGGCCGTCCCTGTCCGAAAAGTTCCAGGTATCGACCGGACGGATCTTGTTGGAGCGGACGTAGCCGTAGCCGGCGCAGGTGTTGTAGACGCGGACCTTGTCGTGGCAGAGGCCGCCCAGCATCTGGTGGACCGGCTGGCCGCAGACCTTGCCGAACAGATCCCACAGCGCCAGGTCGATGGCCGAGGCGGCGCGATATTCCACCCCGGTCGAAGACTGCGCCATCGGCAGATTGACCATCTCCTTGTTGTGCGCCTCGATGCGCAAGGGATCGCGGCCGAGGAGCCGCGCCGCCAGGGTGTCGTGGATATGGGCCTCCACCGCGGCGGCGCCATAGAAGGTCTCGCCCAGGCCGACGATCCCGGCGTCGGTGTGCACACGGACCCACAGGACGTTGGAGAATTCTTCGGTCCTCAGGGTTTCGAGGGCGGTGATTTTCATGGAAGCTCCGTCGATGGTCGCGAATTGATAGTCTTGATCTTCATTCAATTCATATCACGTATGATGTTTGAGGTAAAGGCGGGCCGACGACAGAGGCGCCGGACCCTTATCCGACTTGTCGACTTCGGCAGATAAGGCGGCGCGGAGGCCCGCCCCACCTCGCCGCAGGGGGATGAAAAGATCGTCAGCCCGCGAAGGGGATGGCCATCCAAAGCTCCCAATCCAGCTGACTTCAGCCCCAGTGGCACCGGCGTCCCTGCCGGTGGAAAAGACTCCGCCGCACAAGCGGCGGGCACCGGCAGGGACGCCGGTGCCACTTTTCCTTATTCTTCCAGGACGGGTCGGCGCCCCGCGCAATGGCGCGGTAATGCGCTTCACCCCGGAATCGCCGCGGCCTTCGGATCGAGGCCTATTGCTCGGCGGCTTGTCCGTGTTCGTCCGGCAATGCCGCGATGGCATTGGCCAGATCGTCTTCGGCGCGCTTGATCAGCTTGAGAACGGCCTGTTCCGCCGCGTCGGGATTGCCGCTCTCGATGCCGGCGCAGAGATCCTCGTGCAGCGACAGGGATTTCCGGGGGCCTTGCGGGACGCGCGACGAAATGACGAAGCTCGTCCGCAAGATGACCGACAGGGCGCTGTGCATCTGCCACAGGAATTGATTGTGGCAGGCGGTGAGAATGGCGTTGTGGAAGGCGAGGTCGGCCGGCACATAGTCCTTTTTCACGCCGGCGGATTTCACCATCCGGTTGTAGGCCTCCCGAATGGCCTCCCGGTCGGCCTGGCTGGCCTTGGCGGCCGCCAGGCGGGCGGCGGCCGGCTCGATGACGCGGCGCAGTTCCATGAGATCGGCGACGAAACGTTCGTCGATGGTGGCGCTGCGGGAATACCAGCCGATGACGTCGGGATCGAACAGATGCCATTGGTCGCGCGGCAGGACCACGGTTCCGGTCTTGCGCCGGACCTCGAGAATGCCTTTCGCGGCAAGCGACTTGACGGCCTCGCGGACGACGATTCGGCTGACCCGGAATCGTTCGCAGAGGACCGGCTCCGGCGGCAGGACGTCGCCGGAATCGAAACGGCCCGAACAGATGTCCTGTCCCAGCTGGTCGAAGATTTCTTCCTGGAACGTGCGGCGAGGGAGGCGCTGATCCTTGTCCATTCATTATTCGTATCATGTGGGAATGACGAGGTAAATGGCGCCCGGCCAAGCGGTGCGTCCGCCGTGCGCGCGTCCCGAAGGCCGGGCTCCGTCGAAAAACCGTCTGGCCCTTGCGGGGGCGGAGGGCGGCCTTTATAAGAGGACGCCATGCATATCACCCTGGTCGACGATTCCATTCCCTTCGACGGCTTCACGCCGGCCACCCGCGCCCTCGGCGGCACCGAGAAGGCCTTCGCCAGTCTGGCCGGCGCCCTGGTGCGCTGCGGCCATGACGTGCATGTCTACAACCGGGCTCGTTTTCCCCTGATGATCGAGGGGGCCCATTGGGAAACCCTGGACAGGGATTTCCCGACGCAGACCGAGGCCTTGATCGCCTTCCGCAAGCCCTCCTTGCTGTCCTCCGTCCGTCTGGCCGGCAAGCGGTTGTTGTGGGTGACCGCTTCGGCGCGGCAATTGGAACCGGCCAGGAAGGCGATCGAGAGCTTCCGGCCGGCCCTGGTCTTCCAGGGGCTGACCCAGATGGCGCCCTGGCGCAACCCTGAGGAATTGACCGTTCGGGCCCTGTCTCCCGGCGTGCGGCAGGAATTCATCGCCGACGCGCCGACGCAATTGGCCGAGCAGCCGACCGCGGTCGTGACGACGCATCCGTCCCACGACCTGGCCTGGGTGCTGGAGCGCTGGACCCGGCAGATCAGGCCGGCCGTGCCCAATGCCCGCCTGGCGATCGTGTCGGCCATTCTCGACAAGGGGAAGGCCGGCGGCGAGGTCGCCGAGGACCTGCGTCCCTTGCTGGAACAGGCGATGGCGGCGGACGGCGTCGAGATCGTCGCTCCCGGCAGCGATTCGACGATGGCGCAACTCTATCGGTCGGCCCGCGTGCATCTCTATCCCGGCCATCCCGACGACATGGTGTGCTGGACCCTGATGGAAAGCCAGGCCTGCGGATTGCCGGCGGTGACCCGTCCGCTGGGGGCCATCCACGAGCGGTTGAAGGATGGGGAAACCGGTCATATCGTTCCCGACGAGGAGGCTTTCGCCAATGTGGCGATTCGGCTGCTGACCGACGACGACATGTTCTGGTCGGAAAACCGCGACGCCCGCTTGCTGCAACGCGGCCGGACCTGGGACATGGTCGCCGGCGAATTCACCGCGCTGATCGCCGCGGCGGTCCGCTAGAGCGCGATGCCTTAAATCGGCATCACGCTCCGGCTTTTCTTGATGTCCCTCGCCGGGCGCGCGCCTCCGCGCGCTTGGCCGCTCTAATGGATCGCCGTCGAATAGGCGGCGTAG
>JAATGN010000147.1 GCA_015654615.1 Rhodospirillales bacterium | reverse complement strand
TCTTTCGGGTATTGAAAGACAACCATGCCCCGTCCGCCTTTAAGAAAGGCTTAAATCAGTTGATGGCCGACAGGCCGCCCGCCTGCATGCGCTTCTTGTAATTGCTCATGAACGTCTGGAATCCCTCGGCCTCCTTGATTTTCGAGGCCACCGCCGGCATATCCGGAAGATCGCGGTCGAGCGCGCTGGTCAGCAGCGTGAAGCCGGCATCGTAAGGGGTCCCGGCCAGGGACGGCCCGAAGCTTCGGCGAAGCGCCGCCAAGCCGCGCTCGTCATTGCCCAAAGCCAGCGCCGTCGCCCAATTGAGCACCAACCGGGCCGAAACCTCATCGAGGGTCGCGCCGCGATCCGGCCGCGGCACCATGGCCTCGAAGGCCGAGGCGGCATTCGCCCAATCCTGCTTGCGCCAGTAAATTTCCGCCCGCAATTGCGCCGCTTCGCTGCTGTCGTCGCCGACCAGCAGTTGGATCGCCTCGGGGACCCGATCGAGATCGGCCAGGGCGCGGGCCTTCAAATGCTTGCGCTGACGCTGCAGTTCCGCCGGCAGGCCGTCGGCCTCGCTGCCCTGCAGGGCGTCCAGCCCCGGCTGCGGCTGCTGGTTGAGCAGATCGAGCAAGGCGAGCTGCGCCCCGACCCGCGCCTTGTCGAGCCCCTGCAGGCGATAGGCGACCTGATGCTTCAGCAGTTCGGCGGCCCGGTCGAGCAGGTCGACCGAGGCAAGCCGGTCGGCCAGCTTGCGGATCATCTCGTCGCCCCGGGCCCCGGTCGGCGTCAGGTCGCGGAATTCGTCATAGAGTCCGATGGCCGAAACCGGCGGCATGACGTCGGCCGCCCCATCGAGATAAAGCTTGGAGAAAGTGTCGACCATCATCTTCGACACCGCCGGCGCCCCCTTGTTGTCGGGATAATTGTTGAGCAGGGACCGCAAGGCGCGCAGCGCATCGGGATAATCGCCGGCCTGGACCTCCAATTCGCCCAGCCGCTTCAGCAGGCCGAACTCGAAATCCTCCTCCCGCCAGGCGAAGCGCAGGCGATCGAGGCGGTCCGCGGCCTCCATCGGGGTCATCCGGCCCATCTTCAACTGCAGTTCGATCGACGCCAGGGAGGCCCGGGCGCGATATTCGCGGTTGTCGCCGTTGGCCGCGTGATCGTAATCGTCGAGGGCCCGGTCGAATTGTCCGGTCATTTCGTCATAGGCGCCGTGCAGGTAATCGAGCAGAAACTCGTCTCGCGGCGACAATATCGAACGGTCGAGGATATCGAGCGACTTCTGCGCCGCGTCGTCGTCGCCGGCGGCGATCGCCGCCTTGGCGGCAATCACCGCCAGGGGCCAGGCCAGGGGCTTCGGGTAATTGCCGAAAATCGGCAGCCCCAGGGCCACCGCCTTGCTCCAGTCGGCGGGCGCGTCGCCGGCCCCGGCATGCGCCGCCGCCTGCCATATCCGGCTTTCCGGATCGTCCTTGACCAGGGGGCTGTCCAGATCGGCCTCGGCCATGTCCCAGCGCCCCATCAGCAATTGGCAGGCGCCGCGCAGGGCGCGGTAGGGACCGCTATCGACCAGGGTCGGCTCGTCGTCCGCCGCCAGGCGCAGGAAGCCCAGCGCCTCCGCGGCGAAACCGTTGGCGAAGAAGAACTGGGCGGCCTCCATATGGGCCGCGCTCCGCCCCGCCGGGGGAATCATCGCCAGTCCCGCTTCGAAAACGCGCCGTTCCTCGGCGAAGGCCTCCGGTCCCCCGCGCTTCCAGGTTCCGACATCGAAAAACCCTTCGCGCGACGAATGCTTGAGGGCCGACACGGGATGATCGGCGTCGGCGGACAGCCGCAATCCCGCCCCGGTCGCCATGCCGATCGACACGCTTCCGCGGGTCGAGCGCACGTCGAGACCGTCGACATGCGGCACCAGGGCGATGCCCTGGACGGTGGGCAGCAATTCGACATCCGGGGTATCGCGTCCCGGATAGACCCCCGCCCCCAAGGTGATCACCGGCACCACCACCATGGAATCGCCGACTTCCGGGTCGGCCACCGTCACCACATTGCCCGCTTCCGCCACATTGAGGACGATGCCGATTCCGTTGGTCAGGACGGCCGGCGCGGTCACCGGAATCGGCTCCTTGGGCTCCGCCGGCTGCGCCAGCAGATCGATCACCCAGAGCAGGCCGTCGCGCCGCACGCTGGGCGCATAATCCGGCTGCACCACCAGGCGCAGCACCGTCGCCTCGCGGTTGGCGATCTGCACCACCTCCGTCACCGCCTCGCCCCCCAGGCGCCGCAACAGACTGGTGTCGACGTCCTGCTTGCGATCGAAGACCAGCCACAGATATCCGGCGCGGCGGAACACGGCCGCCGCCACGGGTTTTTCCCATGACACGCTGAGACTGAAGACCTTGTCGCTATCGGCCGACGGCGATCGCGCCACGGCCGCCGCCGGCGCCGGGTCCGCATTTCGGGGCGCGGCGGAATTGGGCGCTCCGGCCGTTCCCGCCGCCGGGGCGAGCCTGGCGGACTCCTTCGATGCGGAAGCCGGCGATGCGGAAGCCGGTTTGGACGGCGAAGGCCCGGACGGCGGCGGCATGCCGAGGCTCTCGGACGGCAGCCTGGGCCGATCCTCCTGGACCAGCGGCTTCATGGCCGGCAGCGCGACGTCGCTTCCGGGCGGCGGCGCCAGCGGAACCGCCGCCGCCGCGGCCGGCGGCGAGGCATTGGCATCGCGGACGACGTCCAGGACGACTTTGTTGCCCGAGGCGAAATGGCGCAACCGGGCGCTCGCCGGGACCGACAGCACGACATTCGACGATTTGGCGCCGCCGTCGACCGACAGGGCGGCCATGTCGGACGGCAAGGCGGCCTGCAGGGCCGCCAAATCGAACCTGGCCGGTTTGGCGAAGGTCAGGGTGGCCCGTCCGCCCTGCTTTTCGACCTTGTAGTCCACCGCCTGCGGCCAGGTGAACACCAGGCGATTGTAACTGCCATGCTCGCCGGAGCGGATCTCCACGGCGGGCGGTTCCGCCGGTCCGGCCGCGGCCGGCCGCGGTTTCGGCGCCGCCGCCGGCAGGGCGGGAACGCTCGGCGCCGCCGGGGCGGGCTGCGGCAGCAGGGACACCGGCCCGTCGCCCTCGTTCGGGGCTTCCGCCGCCGCGGGCGGCGGCTCGGCCTGGGGCGACGGCCGCGCCGCGGGAGCCTCGCCCGGCGCCGCCTCGTCGGGCTTGTCCATCAGATCGACCACCACGGCATTGCCGTTGCCGACGAACGCCTTGACCTGCACCGGATGGGTCAGGGGAAAGGTCGCCGTCTGGCGGTCGGAGCTGACGGAAACCGTTTTCAGATATCCGGAAAGCGGCCTGAGCAGGCTCCGGAAGTCGCCTTTGATCGGCCGATCGAAGCGCAGCACCAGTTCGCCGTTGATGACATCGGCCGAATAACCGACCGGACCGTCCCAGTCGAACACCATCCGCCCGTACCCGTCATGCTGGGCGGCCCGCGGCGAGGCCTGGGCCGGCGAAACGGGTTGAGCCAGGGCGCCGTCGCCGGAGATCCCCCCGGCGATCACGCCCAGCAGCCCCGATATCGGCAAGGTCAGCAGCAGACGCCGAAGCCCCATCACCCCGAGCCTCCCGACCCCCGCGAGAGGCCGCTTCCCCGACGAGAAGGAGCAGGGCCAAAAGCGCATCCAGCCGCGGATCTCATTGCGGTGCTCGTGGGGCATGCGACGTAAGGCCGGAGCCTGCCATTGTCAAATATTGTCGAACAGAGCGTCGATGGAGGCCTGGTCGTGGGCCTTGTCGGGAAGCTGGGGACCGTTCAGCAGATCCTGGTCGGTGGGCGGTGCCTTTTCATCCGATGCCGACGAAGCCGCCTCCGGGGCCTGGACCTCCGGTCCGAAGGCGACGACCAGGGCGTCGATCCGCTCCTCGATATGCTTGAGCGCCCTGACGACTTTGGTAATCCGCTGACCGGTAATATCCTGAAAGTTGCAGGCCTCGTAAATCAGGGTGGTCTGCTCGGTCAGCTTCTGACCGACCCCCGGCTCCAGGTCTCCGGTCAGCGACTCCAACTTTTCCGCGGCGTCGAGAATCGAATTGGTGGCCGTCTCGGTCGCGCCGACGATGGCGTCCAACTCATCGGTGGCGGAAGCGATATACTGCTGCTGGATATCCTGCGGCCGCAGCGCGGCTATTTCGACCTTGGCGTTGTGGATATAGGTCGCAAGGGCCTGCACTTCGCCATAGAGCTTGAGATCGCCCGCCGAGACGTCACCGGACAGCGACCCCAGCAGGGAGCGGACCACGTCACCCACTTCCTCGACCTTGACCGTATCGCCCAGCTGCTTGCGTAACGCCTCAAGGTGCAAGGCGAGATCGCGGTCAACGGTCGACGACATGAAACGTCTCCTCAGAACTCGCCAAGGACGCTGACCATCTTGGCTTGCAGAGTTTCGGCGTTGAACGGCTTGACGATGTAATTGGAAACGCCGGCTTCCTTCGCTGCGATGACGTTTTCAGACTTGGATTCCGCCGTCACCATGATGAAGGGGGTATTCTTCAGCTTGGCGTCGGATCTGACTTCCCGCAGAAGCTGCAGACCGGTCATGGGCTCCATGTTCCAATCCGAGATCACCAGGCCATAATTGCCGCCGCGCATCAATTGCAATGCCATCGATCCGTCGGTCGCTTCATCAATATTGACGAAACCTATCTGCCGCAGGAGGTTCCGGATGATGCGCAACATGGTCTTGTAATCGTCCACAATCAAAACATGCATATTCTTGTCGACTGCCATCCGTCACTCCTTTTACGCCACTGCGCAAATTGCCAATCGACCGCATACAGTGGTTTTGATGTCTAGTTAAAATACGGAACCCCACTCGGATCAAGTGTTTTTCCGTGTGTTTGATCATCCACCGCTGCGCCCTTCCGCTTTTGTAGCGCGTCTCATCGCGATGGCATCGGTCAATGTTTTCGCCTTCATCGGATCCATGGCTTCCATGACGGGCGCGACTTTCTGCTCTTTCATGTGGGTTATCACGCCCAGTAAAATCGGCATGTCGAGCTGTTCGAAAATGCGGGCGGCATCTTTGGGTTTCATGTTTTCATAGATCTTCACCAGGCTTTTCATCTTGCCGTCATCCTGGTCGTCGACTTGCTTCAACATGGACTCGACATTCGCCTGCAAACTTTTCATTTCCGTTATTTTTTTGTCGATCCGCCCTTCCGCCGCCTTGATCATATTTTCGCGCAAATCGAGATCGCGCTGCCGGGCGTCCAGGGACTCGCGGCGTTCCGACAGCTTTTGCAGAACATCGACTTCATTCTGGGTAAAGGTCGGCGGTTCGCCTTCGGACGCGCCCGGCGGCGGCAAAGCGGCGGCCGGCGGGGCCGACGGCGTGGAAGAGGCCACCACCGAGGGCGACGAGACGGTTCCGGTCCCACCGGACGCCGCGGCGTCGCCGGGCGTCGGAGGCGACGGCTGGCCGCGCTTGCGCCCCCCCGGAGGAGGAGGCTGCTGGGCCTGCAGCTCGTTCAGGGAGACCGTCGAGGCATCGATGGAGGTCAGGCCCTTCCAGATGTCGTTGACCCGGACCGACAGCATCAGCACGGCCACGAAGATCGTCACCGGCAGCAGACGAATACTCGGCGTGGTCCGCGCCTTGGTTATTCCCGGCTGCCGGGAAAGGGGCGAGGAAACGGGCTTCTTGGCTTTGCTGGCCATCATCGCGCCTTTCGATCAGCGCACGGCTTGCAGGGCGCGCAACAGTTCGCGCTCCGCTTCCGAACGGTCGTCGTCGAACCCGTCGTCTCGTTCCGCGGTCAAAGGCGGCATCTTCGGCGCGGCCGGCGAAGGCGACGGCCGCGTGATGGGGCCGCGGACCGGTCCGGCCGAGGCCGGGGCCGGCGTCGGCTTGCCTTCGCTGCGGGCCGTGCGCACCGATCCCTCCAGGCGGTTGGCCATCGTATCGGCCCGTTCGATCATGAACGCCAGGTCGTCGCGCAGGGACTGGGCCTTTTCCACCCGGTCGATCAGCGTCGAGCTGGCGTCCTCGGAGGCGCGCTTGAGCTTCGGGATGCCCGCCTCGGCCCGCGCCGTCGCGTCGTTGAAAGCCGCGACCAGCTTGGCCAAGTCATCGCGATTGCGGCGCAACTGATTGAGCTTGGTGTTGAGAACCGCGGCATAGGCGATGGTCGCGGCCAGCAGCACGGCGATAATCAGATCGAGAACGAGCTTATAGTCCATCAGACCTTCTCCTTCTTGATCTTCTCGTCGATCCGGATGGCGATATGCGTGCCTTTGCGTCCCATCTTTCCACCGAACATCGGGACGTCGCCGCATCTGAGCTCGACGGTCGAATCCGGCATGGCGTTCAGCATGATCTTCGAGCCGATCCGCAGGCCCAGGATATCGCGCAACGGCATCACCTGCTCGTCGAGAACCGCCTCCATCTCCACGTCGGTCAGCCACAGTTCCTCGGCCAAGTGGGTCTCCCAGATGGAATCGCGACCGAACTTTTCGCCCATGAACATCTGCAGCAGCAGTTCGCGGACCGGTTCCAGGGTCGCATAGGGCAGCATCAATTCGAGCCGGCCGCCGCGGTCCTCCATGTCGATGCGCAGCTTGGCGACGATCGCCGCGTTGCTGGGCCGCGAAATGGTCGCGAAGCGCGGGTTGGTTTCCAGCCGGTCGAACCGAAACGTCACCGGCGACAGCGGATCGAAGGCGGCGGACAGATCCGACAGCACCACATGCACCATCCGCTCGACCAGATTGCGTTCGATGGTGGTGTAGGGGCGCCCCTCGATCCGCATGGCGGCCGTTCCGCGGCGGCCGCCCAGGAGCACGTCGACGATCGAATAGATGAGGGACGAATCCACGGTCAGCAGGCCGTAATTGTCCCATTCCTCGGCCTTGAACACCGCCAGCATGGCGGGAAGCGGAATGGAGTTCAGATAGTCGCCGAACCGCAAGGACAGGATATTGTCGAGCGAGACTTCCACATTGTCCGAGGTGAAATTGCGCATGCTGGTCGACATCATGCGGACCAGACGGTCGAAGACGACTTCCAGCATGGGAAGGCGTTCGTAGGAAACCAGCGCGGAATTGAGAATCGCCTGGATGCCCGAACGGTCGCCGCTGCCGCCGGCCGAATCGTCGAACCCCAGCAGGGAATCGATCTCGTCCTGGTTCAGCACCCTGGTCGAGGGGCCCGGCCCCATGGCGTCGCCGTCGCCGCCGTCGGCGTCATCGTCGCCGGCGCCGAGCATGGCTTCCCATTCGGCGGCCACGCTGTCCGCGTCGCCGGCGTCGTCGCCGGCGGCCGCCCCGCCGGCGGCCGCGTCGTCCTCATCGCCGCCGGCCATGGCGGCCCATTCCTTCATGAGGGCGTCTTCGTCTTCGGCCGAACGGCCTTCGCCGCCGTCTTCGCTGTCCTCAGCCATCAGGGCATCCATCCGTCACTGAACCAGCATTTCCTTGAACAGCACGTCATTGACCTTCGCCGGCTTCACCGCATTGTTGACCCGCGTCAGCAATTCCTCGCGCAGCCGCAGCATCCCGGACGATCCCTGCAGGTCCTCGATGCGCAGCTCCCGCAAATAGACCTGGAAGTTGTCGATGATGCGCGGCATCACGCCTTCGATCTTCGAGACGTCCAGCGGGCTTTCCAATTCCAGGCTGACTCTGATTTTCAGGAAATTCTGCTTGCGTCCCGACGTATTCAGATTAACCAGAATTTCAGGCAAATCATAGAAAACCGCCGCGTGAACTTCCTTCGGCTTTTCCTCCTCGACCTTCTTGTCACTCTTCATCGAATGCAAAAGAGGGTCAAGCAATCCGGAGAAATAGGCCCCGGCCGCCGCGCCGACCACCAGCAGGATCGGCACAATCACCAAAATCAGCTTCTTCTTGGATCCGCCGCCCCGCCGTTCGGGCAAGGCGTCCAATTCATCCGAAGCTTCGCCCTCTTCGAAATCGTCTTCAAGATCTTCGGCCATGGCGCTCCGTCCCCATTGGGCCCCTGGCCGGCGCCCGGAGTAATTCACCGCACACTCTAGCCACCGGCGGTTAACAAGAGATTGATAGACCGACGAAATATCGGCCGGGGCGCACCATAACAAGCGGGTCGGCACCGGGCAATAACTACCCGGCATCGGTTACCCCGACACGGCTTTTCCCGCCGCGCCGCGCTTCGCAAACTGCCGAACTCCAGGGCTTTTCACCGATTTCCGGCGGTTGGCATGGCTCCTGCATTGGGAATGGGGACTGTTATTGCAGGACCTTTGTGTGATGGAAAACACCTCTTATGTCGCCTTGTCCCGTCAAACCGCCCTGTGGCGGCAAATCGAGATCGTGGCGAACAATCTGGCCAATGCCAACACGCCGTCCTTCAAGGCGCAACAGGTCATGTTCACCGATTATATGGTGAAAACCAAAACCGACACGACGCCGTTCGGGCAGCAGGTTTCCTTCGTGCATGACCTCGGCACGCTGCGCGACACCCGCGAGGGTCCGGTCACCAAGACCGAGGCGCCGCTCGACGTGTCCATTCACGGCGACGGCTATTTCACCATCGATACCCCGTCCGGCCAGCGCTACACCCGCGAAGGCCATTTCCGCCTGGACGAGAACGGCATGGTGGTGACCGCCTCGGGCTACCCGGTGCTGCAGCAGAACGACACGCCGATCGTCCTGGCGCCCAACGAAGCGGAGGTCTCCATCGCCGGCGACGGCACGCTGTCGAGCGAGAACGGCATCATCGGAAAGATCAAGGTGGTGACGTTCGACAACGACCAGGCCCTGCGCTCGTCCGGCGACGGAACGTATCAGACGACGCAAACGCCGACCATCGCCGACAACGCCAATATTTCGCAAGGCGCGATCGAAGAGTCCAACGTCCAGCCGGTCGTCGAGATGACCAACATGATGACCATCATGCGGAACTACGAGAGCATTCAGAATCTGATCCAGAACGAGCACGACCGGCAGATGAAAGCCATGCCGGTGCTGTCTCAATCGCAGCAGAACGCCTAAAGCCCGGACGGGGCCTCGGGCCGGCGACGGGTAAGCGGAGCCGAGGCGTCATACAGTAACGGAGGATTCGGGAGCGACGGCTCGCATCGAATCCAAGATTAGGGATAGAGACCATGAGGGCCATGAACATTGCCGCCACCGGCATGCAGGCACAGCAGACCAACGTGGAAGTGATCTCGAACAACATCGCCAATATGAACACCACCGCCTACAGCCGGCGATTGCCCGAGTTCACCGATCTGCTGTATCAAAACCTGCAGCGGGTCGGCACCTTCTCGTCGGACAACAACACCATCGTGCCGTCGGGCATCCAGCTCGGCCTCGGCGTGAAGACCACCTCGGTCTATCGCGCCACCGAGCAGGGCCCCGTGGCCGTCACCAACAACAGCCTCGACGTCGCCATCCAGGGCAAAGGCTACTTCCAGGTCCTGCTTCCGTCGGGAACGACCGCCTATACGCGCGACGGCACCCTGACGCTCAGTCCGCAGGGCCAGATCGTCACCTCCCAGGGCTATACCGTCCAGCCCGGCATCAACATCCCCAACAATGCGCTCAGCGTCACCATCAACGCGTCGGGCCAGGTGTCGGTCACCCTCGACGGCCAGACCAACGCCACGGTCCAGGGGCAGTTGACCCTGGCCAATTTTCCCAATGAAGCCGGCCTCGAAGCCGAAGGGAACAATCTGTTCCTGCAGACGGCCTCGTCGGGCGCCCCCATCGTCGCCACGCCGGCGAGCCCCGGTTTCGGCTCGATTCTCCAAGGCTACCTGGAAGGCTCGAACGTCAATGTGGTTTCGGAAATCACCAATCTGATCAGCGCCCAGCGCGCCTATGAGATGAATTCCAAGGTGATCCAGACCACCGACAACATGATGCAGACCACCTCGCAGCTCAAATCGTAAAAGGCAACCGCCATGACCCGTTTGCTTCTCCCCCTCGCTCTTGCCTTCAGCCTCGTCGCCCCATCGGCGTACGCCGGAGCACTGCTGCGGCCGAACGTCGTGGTCGACGGCGAGGTGGTGAAGCTGGGCGACCTGTTCGACAATGTGGGCGCCAAGGCCGATGTCGCCATCGCCCGTTCCCCGGCTCCCGGCCGCCGCGCCACGCTGGACGCCGACTGGCTGCAGCGCGTGGCCAATATGAACGGCGTCGATTGGCATGCGCAGAACGTTTTCGAACAAGCCGTGGTGGAGCGGTCCGGCGTGGCCGTCACCCATGACCAGATCGAGGCCGAACTGCTGTCCGCCCTGGCCGGCCAGGGCGTGGCCGAAGGAAGCCAGATCGAACTGGCCAATCGGGCGACGCAGATCATCATCCCGGTCGGAGCCCCCCTGCAGATCGGCGTCCGCGACCTGTTCTACGATAGCCGCTACAAGCGCTTCACCGCGACGGTCGAGGTTCCGGCCAATTCGCCGAGTGCGACGCGGGTCCGCGTCACCGGCCGCGTCTTCCAAACCGTCGATGTTCCCGTCCTGATCCGCCAGGTCAATCGCGGCGACGTGATCAATGCGCGCGACATCACCTGGACGAAGATGCGCGAAGACGCGATTCGCCGGGACGTCGTCACCGACTCCAGCCAGCTCCTCGGCATGACGCCCCGCCAACTGGTGCGCGGCGGACAGATGATCTCGACCAGCGATTTGCAAAAGCCGATCGCCGTCGCCCGCGGCGCCCTGGTGACGATGGTCCTGAGACATGGCGCGATGTCGCTGTCGGCCCAAGGCCATGCGGTCGAGCAAGGCAGCGTCGGCGACATCATCCGCGTCACCAACAGCCACAGCAACCTGACCGTCGAAGGAAAGATCGAGGGCACGAACATGGTGAGCGTGTCGCTGAACGGCACCGCCGCCCTGGCCAATTGAGGAACAAGATCATGTCGCGCAAGCTGTCGTTCTCCTTCAAAGCCGCCCTGTTGCTGTCGGCCACGGCCTCGATCAGCAGCTGCAATTTCCTCGAACGCATGTCGGAAGTGGGCGAGCCCCCCCGCGTCTCGCGCATCCAGGACCCGACGCAGTCGCCCAACTATCAGCCGGTCAGCATGCCGATGCCGGCGCCGACCACGCCGTCGGCCGGCACCAATTCCTTGTGGCGGTCGGGCTCGCGCGCCTTCTTCAAGGACCAGCGGGCCACCGAGATCGGCGACATCCTGACCGTCTCGGTCAACATCAACGAAAGCGGCCAGCTGAGCAACAAGACGACCACCTCGACGGCCAGTTCGGAAGCGATGGGGATGCCCAATTTCCTCGGATTGGAAAACAGCGTCGGCAAGGTGTTCTCCGGGGCGGTGCCCGCCAATCTGGTCAGCCTCAGCAGTTCCGGCGGCATCAATGGGAACGGCACCTCGGCACGAACCGAACAGGTGATCATCAATCTGGCCGCCACCGTCACCCAGCGGCTGCCGAACGGCAATCTGGTGATTTCCGGCAAACAGGAATTGCGGGTCAAT
>JAATGN010000410.1 GCA_015654615.1 Rhodospirillales bacterium | reverse complement strand
GGTGACGACGGGAATGGACCGGCCGCACAACGTCATTCCCAGCGGCACGCCGGGCTCGACCTCGTCGAGCAGCCGGATGCCGTGCACCCCCATTCGCGACAGCAGGGCACAGGCGGTATCGCCGCCGGTGGCCACCAGGGCAGCGATCTTGGGGGCGACCTGGGCGACCATTTCGGCCAAACGCGCCGCCAGCACGGCCCCCCGGGCAAGGTCCGGGTTGGGGGCCAAGGCGATCTCCAGCAGAATGTCGCGCCCGGCCTCGAGACCTTTCGACAGGGATTCGGCGGCGCGCTGCCAGGCGGGATCCCGCAGGCCGGCGAGCAGGGTTTCAGGCGTCACCGCCACATGCTTGACCAGCCCCCCCTCGACCAGCAGGCGGGCCTGCAGACGCGACGATTCCGCCAGGCTGCCGATCACGACCAAAGTACCGCCGTGATGAGGGGGCAACCGCGGCCGCACCGGGTCGGCCGGCGTTTCGAGCGCCGCCAAGGCGCCGGCCAATCCGGCGGATCCGACCCAGACCACTGCGTCGTCCAGCCCCAGAGACGCCGCGGCAACCGCATCCAGATCGGCCTCGGCAACGCAATCGCAGACGACGGCGGCCAGTCCGCGGCGCAGGGCATCCTCCATGCGCGCCCGCACGGCTTCGCGCCCGCTTCGCACGACATCGAGACCGATTCCCTCGGCGGTCAGCCCGGCGTCGGCCAGGATCGTCGGAAGGTGGGCGCTGGCATAACTATGGTCGCGAGCCCAGAGCGGCGTTTCTTCCAGCGGCAGGTCGCCGACCATCACGCGTCCGTCCAGCGTTCGCCGCCCGGTGGCCGGAAAAGCCGGCGCCACCACCGCCAGCGGCGCCCGCCGGCCCGTCGTCGCCGACAAGGCGGCCAATTGTGCCGCCAGTTCGGCGACCGGCTGCCCCCGCAAGGTCGAATCGATCTTCTTGTAAAGGCGCAGTCCCGGCCGCCACCGGGCGGCCTGTGCCGCCAGTTGGCGCTCGGCCGCCGCCGCCGCGGCGAAACGCCGGCTGTCGACATCCACCGACAGGACCGCCGCCGTCTGCTCCACCACGCCGTCGCCCCAGGCGACGACCGACTCCATGCCTCGCTTGGCGAAAGTGATGGCGCAATCGGCGGCGCCGGTAAGATCGTCCGCGAGAATCAGCCAACCGGGACCCATCGTCAGATTCCCTTCGGACCAAGGTCGGCGGCGGCGTTGCCGGCCATCTTCGTCCCGGCCGTCCGAGCGGTCGGCAGCCGGGTGACCACCGGACCGCCGGAAAGGCGCGCGCTGAAGCGTTTGATTTCGAAGCGTTGCATGGTCACCCCCGATATTTGCGCGAATCACGCATTATCATGACAAATTCATCACCGATTTGCCGGACAGCTTAGCCTTTATGCGCATATCACGCAATTAATATATGCCTGAAACGCGCATATCCTGGCCCCGGAACGAGGCCGGACGGACGCCGCCGGATCAATGGCCGCTTGAAGGCCGGGCCATAAGGAAAGATCACGGCATCGCCATACCGTCTATGGCAGAGTGAAGCCTCGCCAAATCATGCGGTTCTGTTATGGTCCGCGCGCCAATTCCGCCCCTCGTCTTTTCGGAGCCCGCGATGATCTTTCTGCTCAATCTCGTCTGGTTGATTCTCGGCGGCGGTCTCCTGGCGGCTTTCGGCTGGGCGTTGGCGGCCCTGCTGATGGCGCTTTCCATCGTCGGACTTCCCTGGACGCCGGCGGCATTGCGCGTTGCCGACTACACGCTGCTTCCCTTCGGCCGCCGCATCGAAACGTCCGGCAACACGCCGGTCAACCTGGTCGGCAATATCGTCTGGTTCGTTCTGGCCGGCTGGTGGCTGGCTCTCGGCCATCTTCTTCTCGCCGTCGGCCTGGCGATCACCATTATCGGCCTTCCCTTCGCCTGGGCTCATCTCAAATTGGCCCGCCTGACCCTGGCGCCGGTGGGAACGGCGGTGGTGAGCACGCCTCTTCGCCGCCGGGCCTTTTGAAGCCCGATTAAAGTCGATCTTCGCAAAAAATTGTTTCGCGCCCTAAACCGATGAGATCATTAGCATAATCGGGTATGCATGAACCAAATCTAAAGAAAGATTAAAAAAATCTAAAGATTCACCGCCAGGTTTCATAACTCAAGCCGTTATAACGCCATACCACGCGTTACTGTGCGTGGGTTGCCCTTTTGCGAAGAGAACGGGCCAAGCCCGACGGGGGTTAACATGCCGGTGATTTCGACGAATAATGCCGCCAACTCGGCGTTGAATTACCTGAACAACAACTCCAGCAGAGAAACCAATCTCCTTGCCCAGCTGGCCAGCGGTTCCCGTATCGTCCAGGCCTCCGACGACGCCGCCGGCCTGGCCATCGGCACCCAGCTGCAAGCCAATGTCACCGTCTACAGCCAGGACGCCACCAACGTCGCCCAGGGCACGGCGATCCTGCAGACCGCCGACGGCGCCCTGGCGCAGATCAGCAACGTCCTGCAGCGCATGATGGCGCTGGCCACCGAGGCCGCCTCCGGCCAGGTGACCAACACCCAGCGCTCCCAGGACATCAACACGG
>JAATGN010000078.1 GCA_015654615.1 Rhodospirillales bacterium | reverse complement strand
TTTCTTTCATGTCCCGCTCACAGGCCGAGACATTTAAAATTCCCCGCTACGCCTGGGACCGGATCGCAAACGCCATGGCTTACGCCCGATAGACCCGCTGCACGGCGACTAGACAAAAGCCGTTTTTCGATAAAGTCGAGCGGAGAAAATGTCAAAAAATAGGATTGAACGAAGTGCTGGCTCCCCGTCGTGCGGCTCCCAATATCAACGCTGACCGCACCATGCTTGTCGAAGCGGTGCCGAGAATGAGGTCGGAGAGACGCACGGTTGTCGCGGGGGACCGGCCGGAAAAGCTCCGGCTTGATCGCCGTCCCGAAATGGCGCGGTATTTCCCGGACAAAACGCAAAAGCTGGAGATTCCATGAAAAGAAGCCGTAATGCCAAAATTCTCGCCACCCTCGGGCCGGCGAGTTCGACAGCGGAAATGATCGAAGCATTGTTCAAGGCCGGGGCCGATGCCTTTCGTTTGAATTTCAGCCATGGCACCCACGCCGAGCAACAGCAGCGCTACGACATCATTCGGCAAGTCGAGAAAACCTATGGCCGGCCGATCGGCGTGCTGGCCGACCTGCAAGGTCCGAAGCTGCGGGTCGGCGATTTCGCCACCGGCAAAGTGCATCTGAAGAGCGGGCAGCGTTTCCGCCTGGACCTCGAAGGAAGCCTGGGCGACGAACGGCGCGTCAGTCTTCCCCATCCCGAAGTCTTCGCCGCGCTGCGCGCGGGGACGGAACTGCTGCTCGATGACGGCCGCATGCGGTTGCGCGTCGAGCAGCATGGGGCGGATTTCGCCGAAACAATGGTCATCACCGGTGGAGACCTCAGCAATCACAAGGGCGTCAATGTTCCCAATGCGGTGCTGCCGCTGTCGTCCTTGACCGAGAAGGACAAGGCGGACCTGGCCTATGCCCTGGAGATGGGAGCCGATTGGCTGGCCCTGTCCTTCGTCCAGCGCCCCGAGGACGTCATGGAGGTCAAGCGTCTGGTCGGCGACCGCGTCCGCGTCATGAGCAAGCTGGAAAAACCCGCGGCGATCGAGCATCTGGCCGCCATCATCGAACTGTCGGACGGCATCATGGTGGCGCGCGGCGATCTGGGAGTCGAATGTCCGCCCGAATCGGTGCCGATCTTGCAGAAACGCATCATCCGGGCCGCCCGCGAGGCCGGCAAACCGGTGGTGGTCGCCACCCAGATGCTGGATTCCATGGTCCATGCCCCGGCGCCCACCCGCGCCGAGGCCTCCGACGTGGCCACCGCCGTCTATGACGGCGCCGATGCGGTCATGCTGTCGGCCGAAACCGCCGCCGGCGAATATCCGCTGGACACCGTGACCATCATGGACCGCATCATCGACCGGGTGGAAGACGACGAACAATATAAGATCATCCGCGACGCCTCGCGGTCGTCGCCGACCGGCACCACCCGCGACGCCATCAGCGCCGCCGCCCGGCAGGTGGCTCATACCCTTTCGGTGGGGGCCGTGGTGACCTACACGTCGTCGGGATCGACGACGCTTCGCGCCGCGCGGGAACGCCCCGACGTCCCCATTCTGTGTTTGACCACCAATGTCACCGTGGCGCGCCAGATGGCCCTCGTCTGGGGCAGCTACGGCATCGTCGCCCCGGACATCCACAGCTTCGGCGAAATGGTCGCGGTCGCCGTTCGCGTCGCCCAGGAGCAAGGGTTTGCCCAGTGGAAGGAACAGATCGTCATCACCGCCGGCGTGCCGTTCGGCACACCGGGCACCACCAATATTCTGCGGGTGGCCGTGGTCGAGGAGCCTTGATTCGACGCGAAAAAGCAAAGGGCCGCATATGCCATGCGGCCCTTTGCCAATAAGTCTTGCCGAAGAAACCCCCAGCCGCGCCAAAAGCGCGGCTGCAGGTTAACCTTGGCGGGCCTTGAAGCGCGGGTTCGTCTTGTTGATCACATAGACGCGGCCCTTCCGACGGACCACCCGGCAGTTCTTGTCGCGCAGCTTGGCCGACTTCAGGGAGTTGCGAACTTTCATAGCCCTCGTTCCTCGACTCTATGGAGGCGCACGCCGATCACA
>JAATGN010000076.1 GCA_015654615.1 Rhodospirillales bacterium | reverse complement strand
GTGGTGAATTGATCTGTCGTTCATCGTCATCCGGAGCATGATTTCGGTCTCGACATCACCCCTACCCAAACCCTCCCCCATCAAGGGGGAGGGCTTCAAGGCGCATTCCTCAATGCACCTCCGCCTGATAACGATCGGTGAAGGCCTTCTGGACATCGGCCATATGGCCGTAATCCACCGTATGGGCCCGGGCGTAGTCGCTGTCCGGCAGGAATTTCGCCGCGACCTCGGGCGGCAGGGTCGTGGTGCGGACCGGCCGCAGGAAGGCTTTCGCCCACAGCGCCTGTCCTTCGTCGGACAAGGTGAAATCGAGCACCTGGCGCGCCTCCGCCGCATGCGGCGCCCCCTTGGTCAGGACCATGACATAGGGCACCGTCAGCGTGCCCTCCCGGGGGATGACGAAGGCGATGTTGGCGCCGTCCTTGTATTTGGCCCGATAGGCGTTGAAGTCATAATCGATCAGGATGGGGATTTCGCCCGACAAGGCCCGCGCGTAGGAGGTCTGTTTCGGCACGATCGGGTCGTTTTTCGCCAGGGCCTGGAAGAAGCGGATGCCCGGCCCGAAATCGTCCAGCGTGCCGCCGCGCGCCTGGTTGACGGCGACCGCTCCGACATAGCCGACGAAAGCCGAGGTCGGATCGAGATAGCCGACCATTCCCCGGTATTCCGGCTTCAAAAGGTCGGCCCAGGACTGCGGCACCGCTTTGCCGCCGAGCGCCTCGACATTGACCAGCAGGCCGAGCGTGCCCGAATGGATGGTGAACCATTGGTCGTCGGGATCCTTCAGTCCGGCCGGAATGTCCTCGGCCTTGGCCGGCCGGTAGCTGGCGGTGACGCCTTCCTTCTTGGCCTGGATGCCGAAGGTGACGCCGAGATAGGCGACGTCGGCGACGGGGCTGGCCCGCTCGGCCAGCATCTGGGCCAGGGACTGGCCGGAATTCTTGTTGTCGAAGGGCACGGTGACGCCGAGGCGATCCTTGATCGCCTTGATCTGCGCGGCCCAGTCGGCCCACTCCGGCGGGCAATTGTAGCAGATGGCGGTCTGGGCCCGGGCCGTTCCGGCCAGGGATGCGGCCCCGGCCAGGGCCAGCAGGATCCCGAAAAGCAGTCGTCGCAGCAAGAATCCCTCCTTGTCCATCGCCCGGTCGGACGAATGATTCGGACAAAATGGACCGATCTCGGCGAACGATCTAATGATGCTTTCTTGACAAAACGGCCGCGTCTCGGCAGCCAAGGCGGGCGCGGCGGCCCGCCCCACGGCGGAGACGGACCGTGTCGGGGTCAGCTCGCCAGGCTCGCTTTGCCGGGATCGGCCAGATATTGGGAAAAGGTCTGGTCGTGGGTTTTGATGTGGTCGATGACCAGGCGTTTCAGCAGGGTGATCTCGCTCGTCGTCATTTCCGAATCGCCTGCGACGAATCCGGCCTCCACCTTGCGCAACTGCTCGATCAGGTGATCGTGCTCCATCTCATGGCCCCCGAAGTCGGGATAGGCGTGCAGGCGCATCAGCAACTGTTCGGACATGAAGTGGATGTTGGTGTATTCGACCAACTGACTGAGGATGTAGGAGATGTCGCTGCGGCCCTGTCCTTGCTGCAGGCTTTGTTCCAAGGCCTGAATCAGCCCCATTTGCACCTTGTGTTCGGCATCCATCCCGCTGGAGCCGGATCCGATCGTTTCTTTTTGCATCATCAACAGCCTCCTCCGGCAGGCTCGGGCAATTGGACATTGAGCGGAGCGCGCCGTCAATCGGGAAGCACGTTCTTGCTTTCCCGGAAAGTCCGCATGGACAGGGGCCGGCGGGTGGCCTAGCGTTGAGACCCGCGATGGACGGCGCTTTCCGCCGCCGCTTTCGATCGCGAACGATCCGGTTGGGATGAGGCGGAGGTGTCCGGCGAGATGACGACCGGTTCAGCGACCGAACGATCGACGCCGCCGGGCCCGCAAGGGCGTCCGCGCGAACTCCGCCTGGATTTCTTCCGGGGCGCCGCCTTGTTCTCCATCTTCCTCGACCATATCCCCTCCAATGCCTTGAGTTGGCTGACCATCCGCAATTTCGGCTTTTCCGACGCCTCGGAAGCCTTCGTCTTCATCGCCGGCTATTCGGCCGTCCTCGCTTATGGCCGGCGTCTCGAGGCCAATGGCTTCGTCTTCGTGACGGCGAGGATCTATAAGCGATGTTGGCAGCTTTATGTCGCACAACTGTTGCTATTCATGATCTTTACCGCCCAGGTTGCGTATACGGCGGAAAAATTCAACAATCCGATGTATAGCGAGGAAATGGGCATCGTCAATTTTTTTAACGAACCGCATGTTACGTTATGGCAGGCGATGCTTCTTAAATTCCGACCGACAAATATGGATATATTGCCTCTTTATATTGTTCTATTGTTGTTTTTTCCATTCGTCCTTCTTGGACTGAAACGCTTTCCGAAATCCATGCTGCTGATCTCGGTCCTGGGCTATCTGGCGGCCGTCCGCTTCGAGTGGAATCTTCCGACGTGGCCGGATGGCGTCTGGCTCTTCAATCCGCTGGCCTGGCAAGTGCTGTTCGTCCTGGGGGCCGCCGCCGGCATCGCCCATGGCCGTCCCTGGATGCGCCGCTTCCGCAAGCTGGGCATTTGCCTCGCCGCCTTCTATCTGTCGTTCGCTTTGTTCGTCGTGCTGACCTGGCATTTTCCGGCATTGGAGAATTATCTGCCGGATCTGCTGCAGTCCGCCCTCTATCCGATCGACAAGACCAATCTGTCTCCTCTGCGGCTCGTCCATTTCTTCGCCTTGGCCTATCTGGTCGTCCTGGCCGTGCCCGGCGACAGCCGGCCTTTGCGGTGGAGGATGCTGCGGCCGGTCGTCCGCTGCGGACAGCATCCGCTGGAAATCTTTTGCCTGAGCATCTTCCTGTCCTTTGCCGGCCACATGCTGCTGACCGAATGGAGCGACGCCCTGGCCACGCAAATCGGCGTCAGTCTTGCCGGGATCGCCGTGATGATCGCCGCGGCCTATTACCTCGGCTGGTACCGGCGGCTGGAAAGATCGGCGGCGACGAACCGGGGGCATGATGCGCAACAAAGATAGGGCGACGCGGGGGGCCGGAACGGGAACGCTGGCGCGGAGGCTGCTTTTCCTGGCGGCGGCCTGCCTGTTCGCCCTCGACCCGGGCCGGGCGCTCCGCGCCGAGGATTCCGCCGATCCCTGCGCCGTTCCGGACGATCTTTCGATCGTCAATTATCCGCTCGATCACGTTTACGCGCGCCTGCGGGCCAAGGCGCCGCTGAGAATTCTCGTCGTCGGATCGACCTCCTCGACGGGTTCGCCGGCCTGG
>JAATGN010000098.1 GCA_015654615.1 Rhodospirillales bacterium | reverse complement strand
TCGGCGAGGACCTCGACGAGGACGAATTGGAACGCCGGGCGCTGCGGAGCCTGCAGCCGGGCGAGGCCGAGGGGGACGAAGAGGACGCGTAGGGCCCGCTGAAAAATCAACCGTTCCGTTTTTCAGTCCGTCATTGCGAGCCGAAGGCGCGGCAATCCAGTGGCTCCGGCCTCCCGACATCGTGATCCCTCATCATGGGCTGTTGAATTCAAACCCCCGGCTCGGACGGGCGGCACGGCCGCAAATGCCCAATCGCAGGAGGGTGTCGCCATGGCGAAGGACGAATGACGCCAGCAGTTCGAGCTGATGCAGGCGCAGAGGCTCGGAGAAGAACAGCTTGAAGAGGCCGGTCAGGTCGAGGTGATGCGCGGTGAACCGGCCTTGGGCGATCAGCAGATGTCCCTGCGCCGGCGAGGTGGCGTGGAGCGTTCTGATGTTCTTGCTCCCGATGACGGCCTGCGGCCGGCCCGTGCCGCAAGGGCGCAGGGCGACCTTGTCGAGGGACGATCCCTGCGCCTGCCATGTCTCGCAGTCCAGCCCCAGAAAAGGCAGGCGGCGGCGATGGAGTTCGACGTTGAACATGTTTTGCTCGAACAGGGGATGCTGGTCCACCGCGCTCGTCAGCTCGTCCCAGCCGGCCAGGAACGCGGCGGAGCGGCAGAAGAACAATCCGGTGGAAAAATAGGGCAGGGTCGACTCGATGCTTGAGTCCGCCATCACGCGGGCGAAGGGTCGCATCACCGAGGCGTCCGGGAAATGGGCGATCATCTGGTCGATGCGGCGGCCCGACGTTTCGCCACAGGCGGCGGCGACGGCCCCCGTGCGCCGCATTTCGGCGACCACCGTGTCGAAGTCGCCGACGCCCGCGTCCATCACCGTAAGATCGCCATCCATCCAGACGACGGCGTCGCCGTCCTCGACACGGTGGCCGCCATGGCGCAAATAGCGAAGCAGGGCGGCCTTGCAGACGAAGACGTCGGAGGCCGGCGCCAGGCTCGGCGGCCATTCCAGCAACAGGCCCAGCCCGCGCAAGAACGTCGCCTGCGGCCCGGTCAGTCCATAGTCGCAAACGAACAGGCGCTGGCCGGGCAGCCTTTCCGAAAAGGATTGCAGAAAAACGAGCAGGGAATTGAAAAACGCGGAATTGCTTCCCGTCACGAAAATGAGAGACATGGAGAATCCCATCCGACAAGGGTTGGCCGACTGCCGGCCGGCGCGCAACGCGCAACGACGATCGCGAATGATGCACGCGTCCGGCATTTTCCCGCATGTTCAGACCGCAAGCCTCAAAAACGGTAACGCGCCTGCAGGCCGTATTCGATCGTTTGGTTGTGGGGCTCGAAATAATAGCGGGCCCCGACAATCCGGTCGTCCGATTTGTTGATATTCCAGTAATCGAAGAAAGGCCCCACCGACCAGGACGCCTGCTCATACATGACGCTGCCGCGCAGGCCGTAGCCGCCGAACTGTCCATTGGTGACATTGGACAGGGAGGGGGAGGCATCGCTGTTTTCCGATCTCTGCCATCCTTGCACCAATTGGTCGTATTCCAAGGTGGTACTGATCCGCGCCGTCTCGGTCACGCGAAAGCGCGGCGTCAGACCGACCGGCAGATAAAGATACTGGCTGTCGCGCCGGTAACCCTTCGCGCCCGAACTCAACGTCCCCCGCAGATCGTTATACAGATTGCGGTAGCCGATGCCGACGTAAGGGGAAAGGCTCAGGGTCCTGTCGAGGAAAAAGTCTTTTCCGACCAGCAGGCGAATATCGAAAAGATAATCCGGAATATGATGCAGGGTGCCTTGGGCGCTTGCGTAGTCGTTGCTGCTGTAGGCGAAACGGAAATCGCCGCTGACGAACGCGCCTTGATGGAAAGCCTTGGTGGCCAGCGCGGTCACGCCGAATTTCGCACCTGTCTCATGCATGAATTCGGTGTTGGGATCGACATGTTCCTGATAGCGATAGTTCGATATCTGTCCGCCCAATTCGATACCCGTCGTGGTGGCGAGGCTGATCTCGTCTGCCGAGGACTGTGACGACGACGGCGCATAAGCCGGACGCGAAGACTCCGGTTGATCGAATTTGTAATTGAGGCCGAAACGGCCGATATGTTCGTTGAAGTGGTCGACGCTGTTGACGCTGGGGCCAACGGGCCCGGTGGCACGATCGAGCTGCACGTAAAGATACTCGGCCTTGACGCTCCAACTGGGCGACAAGGCGACTTCCAGGCCGGTTCCCGCGGTCCAGCCAAGCTCCGTGCGCGTAAAGTCCGACCCGGGGGCTCCAGCCCTGGTATAGGTGGAAACCCGCTCGCTGCCGACCGCCAAGCCGCCCGTCAGGTAAGGCATCACACTTCCGAAGCGATAGCCCAACCGTGGACGAAAGGTTGTAAACCATGGATTTTCCGTTTTGTAGACATCGTTCCGATTGGGCCGATTGGCGCTTCCGGTGACGCTGTTGGCCGAAAAATCCACTTCCAGACCGGCAACCACATCTCCGAATTGCTCGTTGTGTCCAACCGTGAGGCCGCCGGTGACGCTGCTGATTCCGAAATCTCCCGTGGTCGTTCTCGCATTGGGATAATCCCGGTGCGCCGTCCCCACTCCGCCGCCGATCTGAACACCGGCATAAGTTCCTGTCCAGTCGTGGCTTTGATTGAAAAGCGACGACAGGGAATATGCCTGCGGTCTTCCGGCCGCATAGGGATCGAGGGAACTCGTTTCCTGAGAAAAAGCTGTTTGAGGGATAAGTGATAGCGTTGATGTCAAAATAGATAGCAAAACTGGTGCCGTATGAATCCTGTAGTTCATTTTTATTGCCCGTCTACTTGGAAAATAAACCTATATATCGTTTATGATCTTTTAATGTAGGCTGGTAGAACAATCAACACATAATCTCAAGCATTGTTTTTTATCTGATGCCATCGGCCCGGCATCGGGTCCGGAGGAGAGTCTGGAATATTCTGCCAGGGCGTTCGTGGGCGAAAGGCCATCGAACAAGGATTCGCAGTGTCGGTGGTAATCCCAGGGGAAGGCCATATCCATTATGGCCATATGGCTATAGCTCCAAAGATAGCTGTCCAATCACCCCTCGCGCGGGGTATGAAGCTCTTGTCGTTTTAGGGATAAACTCCTGTGCGTCGTGATCCGAGATTGCAAACCTTCCCAAGGTCTAATCACGAGAGCGGAGCTTGTGACGCTGGCCTGACCGGCTCGGTTATCCCGCTGAGGGCTCCACGATATCGGGGCAGCATCGCCGCTCTTCGGCATCGGTTGGCGTCCGCTGCCGTCTCTTTCTCAGGGGGAGCGGATGGTGCCCTTGGGTCTCCACCGTCGAGCCAAGGATTGTTTGACGACACTGTCACGGTGATTTGTCGTCGCAATACTAATCTGTCGGCGCTCCTGGCAATCGTGAGCCTGATGGTGCTGTCCTTCCCGACGTTTGGCGCGGACAGTCAGCCGTTGCCGGGAAAGGAGAGTACACCGGCGACAGCCTTCCAAGCGGGGGTGGATATGGCGGAAAAGGTTTCGCGTTCCATGGCGCCACCCGCCGTGCCCGCAGCGTCCAACGATGAACGGGTGCGGCCGGTTCCTCTGGACAATGAGCAGTCTTTTCCGCGTTCTTTCAAACATGAAGCCGACAAGGCGGAGCTTTTCAAGCGCTACGCACGGACGGCCACAAAGTTGGCGACAGGATGGTTGTCAAAAGACGAGGTGGCGTTCTGCCGTCGCTTTGGCGAAGATCTTCGCGCCATGCGCCGCATCCACTTCATCGAGCCGATCGCGCGGGGCGAGACTGAAGCGGACCCCAAGTTGCGTGCCTATTGGCCGAACTGCGCCAATTTGCAGCCGGATGTCGAGGTGTGGCCTCCCAAAGGACCCGGTCGTCGGAGAGAATATTACCGTTCAAAATCGGCGGCGCTTTATTCCGTCAATATCTGGAACGAAAGGCCGCCGGTTCAACGATATGTT
>JAATGN010000163.1 GCA_015654615.1 Rhodospirillales bacterium | reverse complement strand
TTCGGGTGAGGCTCATGAGCGCCGTCGAACATTTCCTGGAAGCGGCGGTTCGCCTGGAACGCGACTCGGCGTTGCGTTACGACGAACTGGCCGATGCGATCGCCGGTCACGGCCGGGCCGAGGTGGTGGCCTTCTTCCGCCGGCAGGCGCTTTTCTCGCGGCGCCATCAGCAGCAGGCCGAAAGCCGCATCGGCCGCCGCGAAGCCTGGGAGGGCGTCGCGGCGGAGCCCGAGGCCGACCCCGGCCTCATCGCCTTTCCCGGCGGCGACAGTCCGGAAGCCGCCGCCCTCTGGGCGGCCGACGGCCATCTGTCGGAAGAGGGCGCCATGGCCCTGGCCCTGGCGGCCGAGGAGGCCGGGCGGGCCTATTACGCCAAGGTCGCCGCCACCGCCACCGACCCCGAAATCCGCCGCCTCGCCGCCGACTTCGCCCAGGAGGAGGCCGAGCATGTCGACGCCCTCAAGGCCCTCATCGCCAGGCTCGCCGCCGTCTGAAAGGCGAAATCCGAGCGATCGCGCCCCCCGCACCAGAAGGTATTTTCCCCATGAAAATCCTCACTCGCCTCAAGCTCGGCACCAAGCTTGGCCTGTTGCTGGGGCTGTCGGTCGTGGCGATGGTCGCCATCGGCGCCCTCGGCGGCCTGACGCTGCGCCAGCGCATGATCGACGATCGCGTGGACAAATTCCGCGCCGTGGTGGCCGCCACCGTCTCGATGGCCGCCGGCCTCGAGGCGAGGGTCGAGGCGCATGAGATCACGCGGGACGCGGCGATCGATCTCTTTCACCGCGACATCCGCGCCATCCGCTTCGACGATGGGGTCGGTTACATGTCGGTCGTCGATGCGGGCACCGGGACCGTGCTGATGCACGGCGTCAATCCGAAGCTGGAAGGCAGGCCGTCGGCGGACGATACCGCCACGAAACGGCCGATCTCGCAACTGGTCATCGAGGCCGTGCGATCCTCGGAGGGGGGCGTGGCGAGCTACATGTTCCCGAAGCCGGGCCAGACCGAGGCGCTGCGCAAGATCGTCGCGGTCGGCAAGTTTCCGCCGTGGCATTTGGTGATTTACGGCGGGGCCTACATCGACGATCTGGAAACCTCGTTCAACGCGTCGCTGCTGGAGGTCGGCGCGGTCGGCGGCGCCATCCTGCTGGTCACGCTGCTGGCGGCATGGCTGGTCAATCGCGATATCGCCGGCTCGCTCGGCGGCCTGAAGAGCGCGATGGATCGGTTGGTGAAAGGCGACCTCGCGGCGGTCATCCCCGGGACGGACCGGCGCGACGAGGTCGGCGGCATGGCGGCTGCGGTCCTGGTGTTCAAGGACAGCATGATCGAGACCGGACGGCTGCGAGGCGAGCAGGAAGAGGCCGGACGTCGGAGCGAGCTGGACAGGAAAACGCTGTTGAACGAGCTGGCCGACGATTTCGAGAACGGCGTGCGCGGCCCGCTCGACAGGCTGGCCTCGGCGGCGACCGAGATGCGGGCGACCTCGCAGAGCATGTCGGCGACGGCCGAGGAGGCCCGCGCGCAGGCGATCACCGTCGCGGCCGCGGCCGAGCAGGCCTCGGCCAATGTGCGGACGGTGGCGACGGCGACCGAGGACCTGTCGTCGTCCGTTTCCGAGATCGGCCGCCAAGTCGGCCAGTCGACCAGGATCGCCGGCCAGGCGGTGAGCGAGGCTGATCGCACCAACCTCACCGTGCAGGGCCTGTCGGCGGCGGCGCACAAGATCGGCGACGTGGTGAAGCTGATCAACGACATCGCCAGCCAGACAAACCTGCTGGCGCTGAACGCCACGATCGAGGCGGCGCGCGCCGGAGACGACGGCAAAGGCTTCGCCGTGGTCGCCTCGGAGGTCAAGTCGCTGGCCAACCAGACGGCCAGGGCGACGGAGGAGATTGCCGCCCAGGTGACGGCGATGCAGGACGCGACCGGCGACGCGGTCCACGCCATCGAAAGCATCGGCGGCACGATCGGCTCGATCAACGAGATCGCGACGACCATCGCCACGGCGATCGAGGAACAGGGGGCGGCGACGCAAGAGATCGCCCGCAACGTCCAGGAGGCGGCGCAGGGAACCGGACAAGTGTCGCGCAACATCGTCGGCGTCAATCAGGCGGCGTCCGAGACGGGCGGCGCCGCCAGGCAAGTGCTTTGCGCGGCCGACGAGCTTGGCCGTCAGGCGGAGACATTGCGCGGCGAGGTCGGCAGGTTCCTGGCCAACATCAGAGCGGCGTAGAAACAAAGGGGCCTGGATTGCCGCGCCTTCGGCTAAAGAGAAAAAAGGATTTGCCTCCACCAATAATCCGCAGAAATCTGCCATTTTCATCCAGGGTAGGTCGGCCGCGCGCGGTCGGTGGCGAACTAAGAAGAAAAGACTCAGTGGCGCCGGCCTCCGTGCCGGCGGAAAAGACTCCGCCGCTTCGCGGCGGACGCCGGCATGGAGGCCGGCGCCACTACCACTTTTTCATCCAGGACGGGTCGGCGCCTCGCCGGTGTGGAACGCGCAGTGACGGACTCAAAAACAGAGCGGTTAACTTTTAACGAGCCCTAAGGACTTGGTGCGACATAATCGCTCCAAGTCGCTAAAGCGACGCCTCCACTCCGCTTTCGGCCGGCTCAGGCGCCGTCCCAGGCCCTACGTAGTTTCCGACGCTCTACCGACGACGTTCTTTTTGCCATGATAGGGTTGCCGCGTGTCCGATCCAGAATGCGCCCCGAAGGATATCCGACATGAGACGCGTGCATATCATCCGCTCGGCCGATGACGCCATCATCGAAGAGCCGGAAAAAATCGAGATTCCCGAAAAGATGCGGCGATTCGCTTTGCTCGCCCTGTTCTGCGCCAGCGCCAAGGGCTTTTGGGGCGGCAAGGGCGATCGCCTGGCCTGGTGGCTGACGGTCGGCCTGCTCGGCGTCACCCTGCTCAATTTGGGGGTGATGTATGAGATCAATGTGTGGAACCGGAACATCTTCGATGCCCTGGAGCAGCGCAATTCCGCGGCCGTCCTCTCCCTGTCGCTCGTTTTCGTTCCGCTGGCGATCGGCAGCGTGGTGCTGGGGGCCGCCGCCGTCTTTGTGCGGATGACGACGCAACGGCGCTGGCGCGGCTGGCTCAACGACAATGTGGTCGGCCGCTGGCTGGCCAATGGACGCTATTATCAGCTCAATCTGATGTCCGGCGAGCATCAGAATCCCGAATATCGGATCGCCGAGGATCTGCGCATCGCCACCGATGCCCCGGTGGACTTCTCCATCGGAATCATCGCCGCCATGCTCTCGGCGGCAACCTTCATCGTCGTCTTGTGGACGATCGGCGGCGAGCTCAGCCTGACCGTCGGCGGCATGGCGATCACCATCCCCGGCTTCCTGGTGGTGGCGGCGGTGCTTTACGCCGCGATCGCCAGCGGCTCGATGGCCCTGATCGGCCGCCGCTTCATCAAGGTCTCGGAGGACAAGAACCAGGCCGAGGCCGAGTATCGCTTCACCCTGACCCGCGTGCGCGAAAACGGCGAGAGCATCGCCCTGCTGGGGGGAGAAACGGAAGAGCGGGCCGGTCTCGACCGCAATCTGGCGATGGTTCTCTACCGATGGCGGCAATTGTGCGGGCAATATATGCGCACCACCCTCATTTCCCAGGCCAGCGGCTTGCTGGCGCCGGTGATCGCCATCATCCTGGCCGCCCCGAAGTTTCTCGATGGTTCGATGTCGTTGGGCCAGGTCATGCAGGCCGCTTCGGCCTTCACCATCGTGCAGGCGGCCTTTGGCTGGCTGGTCGACAACTATCCGCGAGTCTCGGAATGGAGCGCCTCGGCCCGCCGCGTCGCCTCGCTGATGGTGTCGCTCGACACGCTCGAACTGGCCGAACAAGGGGGCGCCGCGGTCACTCGCATCGAACATGGAATGATCGAAGACGCCGCTCTGCGCCTTTGCAATCTCAACATCACGCTCGACGACGGGACGGCGGTGCTGGGGGACACGGAAGTGCGGATCATGTCCGGCGAGCGGGTGCTGATCGTGGGCGAATCCGGCACCGGCAAGAGTATCCTGGTCCGCGCCATCGCCGGTTTGTGGCCCTGGGGCGGCGGGGCCATCGAAATCAACAGCACGGCTCGGCTGTTCCTGTTGCCGCAACGGCCCTATGTGCCGAGCGGCACGCTGTGGCGCGCCGCGGTTTATCCGGCTTCGGTGGCGGACTGGACGCAAGCGGAAGTGGCGCGGGTGTTCGGTTTGGTCGGGCTGGGCCATCTGATCGATCGCTTGACGGAAGAGGCGCCCTGGGATCAAACCCTGTCCGGCGGCGAAAAGCAGCGCCTGGCCTTCGCCCGCCTGCTGCTGCACCGCCCCGACATCATCGTTCTCGACGAGGCGACCTCGGCCCTCGATCCGAAAAGCCAGGACGCCCTGATGACGCTGCTGGCCGATGAGCTTGAACACGCCACGGTGGTCAGCGTCGGCCATCGCCCCGAACTGGAAGCCTTTCACAGCCGCAAGATCGTCATGGAGCGGCGATCCGACGGCGCCCGGCTGGTTTCCGACACCAGCCTGGTGGCCTGGAGCAAACACCATAACGTGCTTTCGAATTGGCGCGCCGGCCTGGCAAAGTTCGCATCATGGACCTGATCCGTCTTTATGGACGCGTGCTGTCGCTGCTTCGTCCCGTCGCCCTGCTGGCCTGGATCCTGACCTTCGCCAATCTGGCCTTGGCCGGCACGCAATTCGCCGAGCCGGTTCTCTTCGGACGGGTCATCGACACCCTGACCAGGAACAATGGCGTCAATGGCCATGCGATCTGGCCGAAGCTCACCGTGCTGCTCGCCGCCTGGGTGGCGTTCGGCGTGTTCAACATCATCGTCAGCACGCTGGCGGCGTTTTACGCCGACACGCTGTCCCACCGTCGGCGCCAAGGGGTGCTCTCGGAGTTCTACGACCATCTGCTGCAGCTTCCCCTGGCCTATCACAGCCACATGCATTCCGGCCGGCTGATGAAGGTGATGCTGCGGGGGACGGATTCCCTCTGGGGATTATGGGTCTCGTTCTTCCGCGAGAACCTGGTCGGCCTGACCACCTTTTTCGTGCTGCTGCCCTTGTCGGTGCTGATGAACTGGCAGCTTGCCGCGCTGCTCATGGGGCTGTGCATCGTCTTCGCCGGCCTGACCGCCTATGTCATGCACAAGACCGACTCGCTGCAGACCAATGTCGAGGAATGCTATTCGGAATTGGCCGAACGGGCCTCCGATACGCTCGGCAATGTGGCCGTCGTCCACAGCTTCGCCCGGGTCGAGGCGGAAGTGCGCAGCCTCAAGGACGTCATCGCCAAGCTGCTGGCCGCCCAATTGCCGGTGCTGTCGTGGTGGGCCGTCATCTCGGTGCTGACCCGGGCTTCCACCACCATCACCGTTCTGGCCATCATCATCGTCGGCACCATGCTCAATCTGAAGGGCCACGCGACGGTCGGACAGATCGTCACCTTCATGAGCTTCGCCACCATGCTGATCGAGCGCCTGCAGGGCATGGTCAGCTTCGTCAACCGGCTTTTCGTCGAGGCGCCGCGTCTGCGCGAATTCTTTGCCGTCCACGATACCGCGCCGTCGTTGCAGGACGGCAGGCTCGTTCCCGACAGCGTCGCGGGGCGGGTGGCCTTCAAGGAGGTCACTTTCTGTTACGACGCGGCGTCGCCGACCGTGACCGAGCTCAGCTTCACCGCGGAGCCGGGCGACACCATCGCCTTGGTGGGGCCGACGGGGTCCGGCAAATCGACGGCGCTGGCCTTGCTCTACCGGACCTTCGATCCCCAGGGCGGGCAGATCGAAATCGACGGCGTGAACATCCGCGACTACCAGCTCAGCGCCTTGCGGCGAAACATCGCCGTCGTTTTCCAGGAAGGCATGTTGTTCAACCGTTCGATCGCCGAGAATCTGCGGGTCGGCAAGCCCGATGCCACCGAGGCGGAATTGCGCGACGCGGCACGGCGCGCCCAGGCCCTCGACTTCATCGAGCGCCATAGCGGCGGTTTCGAGAGCGAGGTCGGCGAGCGCGGGCATATGCTCTCGGGCGGCGAGCGCCAGCGCATCTCGATCGCCCGCGCGCTGCTCAAGGACGCGCCCATCCTGATCCTCGACGAGGCGACCAGCGCCCTCGATTCGCAGACCGAGGCCCGGCTCCTGGTGGCGCTCGACGAAGTGATGCGCGGCCGCACGACCTTCGTCATCGCGCACCGTCTGGCGACCATCCGCCGGGCGACGCGGATTCTCGTCTTCGAGGGCGGTCGCATCGTCGAGAACGGCAGCTTCGACGCGCTGATGGCCCATGACGGCTTTTTCGCCGCCTTGGCCCGGGCGCAGTTTCTCGGCGGGCCGGAGAAAGCCGGTCGTGACGTGGCGGCGGATATCCCGCCACCCCTCGCGCTCTAGAGTCCGGCTCCGGGCAGGCCCTGAGGGTTCGTTGAAAGTCGAGTCCAGGGGCCGCTTCCTTGTCGCCGGATTGCGTCAGTGGCACCGACGTCCCTGCCGGTGGAAAAGACTCCGCCGCGCCGGCGGCGGACACCGGCGGGGACGCCGGTGCCACTTTTCCTTATTCATCCAGGACGGGGCGGCCGCCGGCCGGTCGTTGTTTTACAGGCCCGTCCCTCACGCTTATCGCGGCGCGCCTGTCGTCTGGACCAGTTCGCCCCGGGAGCGGACGCGTTCCTCCCTGGTCCTGGACAGGGCGATGGCGACGCCGCCCAGAAAGGCGGAAACGCCCAGCATCAGCAGCGAAAGCTGATAGTCCGGCGAGATCGAGCGGAGATAGCCGACCAGGACGGGCCCGAGGAACTGGCCGATCAGGTTGCCGACGCCGCTGACGAAGGCCACGGCCGGCATCGCCTTGCGCATCGGAAGAATCTCGGTCAGGCGCGCGAAAACCAGCGGCATGAGCATTTTCAGGGTGAAGCCCAGCAGGAGGAAAAGGGCGATCTGGATATAGTAAAGCGGCGCCGGGACGAAAGCGGCGGCGATCATCAGGACGCCGGTCACCATGGTCGGCACGGCGGCATGCCAACGGCGTTCCTGGCCATGGCGGTCCGAGCGCCGGCTGATGTAATAGATGCCCAGCATCGACATGACGAACGGCGCCCCGGCAAAGAAGCCGATCATCGTTTCGCTGAGTTGGCCATAGGACTTCATCACGCTCGGCAGCCACAGCGTCGTGCCGTAAAGCAGGATCGTATTGAGTCCGAAGCCCAGGGTCAGCAGCCATACCGCGGGTTCGTTGAAAATCGTCCACCAGGGATCGGCTTGCGGTTTCTGGTACGCCGCCTGCTCGGCGCCGAGGATGCGCTTGATGACGTCGCGGTCCGGGGCGGACAGCCAGCCCGCGACATCGAGATTCTTCGGAATGGCGCGGAACCAGACGAGGCAGAACACCCACGCCGGAAGTCCCTCGGCGATCAGCATGACCCGCCAGTCATAGTGCGAGATGATGAGGCCGGAGATCGGTCCCGCCAGGAAGCCGCCAAGCGGCGCCCCGAGGTTCCAGATCCCGAAGGCTCTTCCCCGTTCGGCCTTCAGGAACCATTCGGCCAGCAACATCGAGGTGGCGGCGTAGATCGGCCCTTCGGCCAGGCCCAGCAGTCCGCGGACGGCGATCACTTGCCAGAAGGAGGTGATCAGGCCGGTCAGCATCGCGGCGCCGCCGAAGAGCAGCAGGCACACGGCGATCAGCCGGCGGGAGCCGAATTTGAGCGCCAGGTAGCCGGCCAGCAATTGCGTGAAGGCGTATCCCCAGGCGAAAGCGCCGCCGATCCATCCGCCCTGAACGGAGCTCAGTCCCAGCTCCTTGGTGATGTGGGGAAGGGCCATGGCGATGTTGACGCGGTCGAAGTAGGACAGCATGTACACGGCGAAGACCATCGGCAGCACGATCAGCCAGCGGTTCCGTCCGACGTCGGGGGCTCCATCCTTTGCGTTGTCCATCTCGGTTGGTTTCCTTGTCGTTGTCGTTTTTATTCATCGACGGGCCTGTGAGGCGGGCCGTTCGTCAAAGGACCTCTTTGACATAGGACTCGCGTTCCATTTCCACGATTTCGACGCTGAGCTGAACCATCATGCCGGCCGGGCGCCGGCACCGCCCCTTGAGCACCGCGGCGATCCGCTCCGACAGGGCGGCGCGCATTTCGGGCGTGCGTCCGGGCAGCACCCGCAATTGAGCGTAAAGGAAGCCCCGCGGGCCGGGATTCGTGCCGACGCGGATGGTTTCCAGCGGCACGATACGGGACTTGAGGTCGCTTTCGACCTTGATCGCCCCGCTGGCGACAAGGGTCAGATTGAGGTCTTTCAGCGTTTCCGCGAGGTCGCCGTCCTCAAAAAGTCCCGGCGAATATTCGATCCTGAGATGCGGCATGATGTCATGACGGGGAAACTCTCGTCTCCCCGCCTCCTGAGAGTGTCATTGATCGAGAGGGGCGCCGTCGATGGTGTGGCGCATGGAAACCGGCCGGTGGAACGGCGCCCGCTTGTGCTCCACGTCGTCCAGCAGTTCGACGCCGATGCCGGGGGCGTCGGGCACGGTGATGAAGCCGGCCTGCGGGACCGGGTGGCTTTTGACCAGGTCCGAGCCGAGCAGCTTCTGCCCCGACTTCAGGACCAGATTTTCAAAGCCGGTGGGGAATTCCTGAATCGCGAAGTTCGGGACGGAAGCGGCGACCTGCATGCAGGCGGCCAGGCTGATCGGGGACAGCGGGTTGTGCGGCGCGATGTCGACGTTCTGGGCCTCGGCCAGGGCGGCGATCTTCCTGGCGCCGGTGATGCCGCCGCAGACGCAGACGGACGTCCGCGCATATCGCACGCTGCCGCCGGCCAGTTGCAGATGGAATTCGGCCGGCGAGCAGAAGCGTTCGCCGGTGGCGATCGGCACCCGGATCGCCTGGCCGACGGCGGTCATCTGCGGGTAGAATTCGGGGCGCAGGGGGTCTTCGAGCCACATCGGGGTCAGCGGCTCCAGCACCTGGCCGATGGCGATGGCTTCGGCCGGGTTCAGGCGCCGGTGCATCTCGATCAGCAGGTCGACGTCGGGGCCGACGGCCTCGCGGAAAGCCATGACGCGCTCTTTCGCGTCGCGGACCTTGCCGGCATGCGAGCGGAAATAGTCCTGGCCTTCCGGCTCGTCCAGGAACGGATTGATATGGCCGACGGCGGTGAAGCCCTCGGAGCGCAGCCGGCGGCAATCGGCCAGCACCTCGTCCAGCGTCTCGGCGTAGACATGGCCATAGACGCGCAATTTGTCGCGATAGGCCCCGCCCAGAAGCTGCCAGACCGGGGCCTGCAGACGTTTTCCCAGCAAATCCCAAAGTGCTATGTCGATCGCCGAAACGGCCGCGTTGACCGCCGTGCCGCGGAAATGCGAGAAGCGCTGCATGACGTTCCAATGCATTTCGATCTGGTTGGCATCCCGGCCGACGAGATAGTGGCCGAATTTCTCCAAGGCGGCTTTCGCCGCCTCGATATGCCCCCAGGAGCCGGCTTCCCCGAAACCGGTGAGCCCCGCCTCGGTGCGGATCCGGGCATAAAGAAACTGCCCGACGTGCAGGGCTTCGACGGATGCGATGCGATGGATGTGTTGAGTCATCGAAAAATCTCATGAAAGGAGAGAGCTTCGACTTTAGGGAGGAGAACCTCGGGAGGAAATCAAATCCTATAGTGTTCTTTCTCTATTCTATATAGAATTGAACGATGACTCCCATCGACCTCAGTCCGGCCTTCGTGCGGCTTGCCCGGCATATCCGCGAGCGCATCATCGGCGGCGAATGGCTGCCGGGGCAGCTGCTGCCGGGCGAAGTGGCGCTGGCGCGGGAGATGAAGATCAGCGTCGGCACGGTGCGCAAAGCCTTCGACGTGCTCAGCGGACAGGGGCTGGTCACGCGGCACCGCGGGCGCGGCACCTTTGTGGCGCGGGCCACGGACGATCGTGCCTTCACCAGTTTCTACCGTCTGGTCGATCGCCACGACGGAGCGCGGCGGCTGCCGACCGATACGATCCTGCTGCGCGAGCGCGCCACCGCCGATGCGGCCGAGCGGACCGCCCTCAATCTGTCGCCGGACGACCTGGTCTATCGCTTGCGCCGCCTGCGTGTCCTCGATGGCGCGCCGTTGGTGCTGGAGACCGCGGCCTTCCCCTTCGCGCGCGTCGGCGCCAGGGAATGGGGCGCCGACGGCGCCGCGGTCCATCTGATCTATTCTTTCCTCGAACAGCAATGCGGCGTGTCGATCAGCCGCGTCGAGGACCGGCTGCAGGCTTGCCTCCTGCCCGCCGAGATCGCTCGGGACTTCACGCTGCCGGCCGGTCGGCCGGTGCTGCTCGTGGTCCGTACCGCCTACGACCTGAGCGGCGTGCCGGTGGAATACCGGCGATCATGGATCTCCACCGACGCGCATGATTATTTGAGCGAATTGCGCTGGACGAGCGTCGCCGACGGCGGCTGACGCCGTCCTTGTCCCCCCCCAAGGATTACGTCGGCGCCGCCATGCGCACCGTCTGCCTGGCCTCGACCATGGAGAGGAAGCGCTGGCACTGGCGTTCCTTGTCGTAATTCAGCAAGGTCCCCAGCATGAAATCCTCTTCCGGCGACATCTGGTTCAACGGCTTCATGGCGATATGCCGCGCCGTTTGCACCAGGGCCGCTTTGCCGAAGAAGATGTTGCATTTGGCGGCGTTGACGTCCTGGACGAAGTAATCGACGTCTTCGGTCTCCAGCCTGGTCCGCAGGCGCGGCAGTTCGGACCGGCCGGCCGTCAGCAGGAAAAGATGGCGGACGCCCTTGTTCAACTCGTAAATGCTGTTGACCAGGATCTGCATCCGCGAACCGGTCAGAGTATTTGATTGATCCATGATTCGATGCGCGCCTCGGTTTTGTTCGCTTGATTGTCCACATCGAGGACCAGGCCGACGAATTTTCCGTCTCGCAAGGCCGTCGATCCGGTGAATTCGTAACCGTCGGCGTCGGTCTGGCCCATGACGTTGGCGCCCCGCGCCGTGACCGTGTCGTAAAGGGTGCCGATGGCGTCGGCGAAGGAGTCGGGATAATTAAATTGGTCGCCGGTTCCGAACAGGGCGACCTTCTTGGCCGAGAGGTCGGCGGAGGACAGAAGGGACAGGCCCTTTTCCCAATCGGCCGGCAGCTCTCCCAAACCGCAGGTGGGCGAGCCGAGGATCAGCAAGTCGCAGGATTCGAGATCCTGGCGGCTGGCTTCGGCGATGTGGCGGACCGAAGCGTCCGGTATTTTTTTCCCGATCTTCTTCGCTACCGTTCGGGTATTGCCGGTATCGGTGCCGTAAATCACGCTGATTTTCATTTCGCTCTCGCGGAAGGCAGGGGGTGGCGGCGGACGGATATCCGGTCATCCGGGCCGGATATCCGCGGGTTCGATAAAAACATAGCGCAATTGAGAATGGTTATCAACAACAGCGACCCGATTTCGATCGAGGCCCGGTTTTCAAGGTTTGTCGCGAAACGATCGCTCGGGCTCACCCTTAATAAACCATGCCGTCCTTGCGAGTTCCGCCCCGTCCCGGATGAAAAGGAAATGTGGCGGCGGCCGGGCCGGATCGCCGCGGTTTCCCCTGGATTCCTTGGCCTGTATTGATCGTCAGGCTATTGCATAATTTCCATATTGGAAGCAATATGCCATGCCGTAAGAGAGCGTCGATAAAAATAAAAATGCGACGGACCCGCCTGTCGGGGGAGATGAATTGAGAAATCCAGCGCTTCCTAATCTCATTCCAACTGCATTTTCAGTCTGTCTGACGCTTCTTGTCTGGTTCGTCATTCCCGTTCCCGAAACGGTAACGCCAAACGCCTGGCATCTGTTCGCGTTGTTTCTCGGCACTATTGTCGCCATCATCGGCAAGGCGATGCCCATCGGCGCGCTGTCCGTCATCGCCATATCCCTGGTGGCCATCACCGGCGTCACCAATCCGGACAAACCCGCCGCCGCCCTGAACGATGCCTTGAGCGGCTTCGCCAACCCGCTCATCTGGCTGATCGTCATCGCCGTGATGGTGGCGGTGGCCTTGACCAAAACCGGACTGGGAATCCGCATCGGCTATTATTTCATCATGCTCGTCGGGCAAAAAACGATCGGCATCGCCTATGGCCTGGTCCTGTCGGAACTGGTCATCGCCCCGGTCACTCCCAGCAACACGGCGCGGGGCGGCGCCATCATCCATCCCATCATGCGTTCGATCGCCGACAGCTACGGGTCGAGTCCGGAACAGGGGACCTCGGGCAAAATCGGCCGCTATCTGGCCCTGGTGAATTACAACACCAACACCATCACCTCGGCGATGTTCATCACCGCCACCGCGCCCAATTCCCTCTGCGTGGAACTGATCGCCAAGGCGACCGGTGCGGCCATCAGGATCACCTGGGGTCAATGGGCGGTGGCGGCGCTGCTGCCTTGCCTGTGCATGCTGCTGGTCATGCCGCTGGTGCTGTATTTCCTCTATCCGCCCGAGATCAAGCAAACTCCCGGCGCCAAGGACATGGCCAAGGCCGAATTGAGCAAATTGGGGCCGATGACGGGGAACGAACGCGTCACGCTCGGCGTTCTCGGCCTGATGCTGGCCGTCTGGGCCGGCCTTCCGGCCTGGCTGCTGGGGCCGGCCTTCGACATCAATCCGACGACCACGGCGATGATCGGCCTTTCGCTGCTTCTGCTGACCGGCGTTCTGGCCTGGGAGGACATCCTCAAGGCCAAGAGCGCCTGGGACACCCTGATCTGGTTCGCGGCGCTGGTGATGATGGCGACGTTCCTCGGAAATCTGGGCCTGATCAAATGGTTCTCGCTGTCGATTCAGGGCGGCATCACCCACATGGGGCTGGACTGGAAGACCTCGGTGGCCATCCTGGTCCTGGTGTATTTCTACGCGCATTATTTCTTCGCCAGCACGACGGCCCATGTGACGGCCATGTTCGCCGCCTTCTTCGCCGCCGGCGTGGCGCTGGGGGCGCCGCCGATGCTGCTCGGCCTGCTGCTGGCTTTCTCGTCCTCGTTGAACATGTCGCTGACCCACTACGCCACGGGGACGGCGCCGATCATTTTCGGCTCGGGCTACACCAGTTTGAACGAATGGTGGATCGCCGGCGCCGTGATGAGCGTCGTCAACATCCTGATCCTGGTCGTCGTCGGCATCCTGTGGTGGAAGATGCTCGGCTATATCTGACTCCGGTCCGCCTTCCCCGCGCCGCTGCCGCTGAGGCGGGCTCAAGCGGACCCGCTGGCCTATCCCGGAGCGATTTGCCGTCGGAGAAGAGGGGAGCCGTGCCCGGTCTCGGGCCACGGCTGTCCGGCAGGCGTTTCGCCGGTCCCGTATCCGGGGAAATTCCACAACCATAAGTCGCCATGAGCGGGCTTGATCCGGCCATCCACGGGCCTGGGTCGAACGACATCTCCTGACTCCCCCACGTTTTGGCGAACGGGGCGCTATCGGCCGGCAAGTTTTGTATAACGTTACACAAAGATTCTTGTGCAACGTTATACAGGCATGCTACCGTTCTTTTGTGCAACGTTATACAAACAATTTCGAACGATATCGCCGGATGAGATAAAAAAGTATAGATGGACGACATTATAAACAATGTATGCGGAATGACCGAATAAATTGTCCTGTATTCGATGTTTTAAAATTAAAATTCCTCATAAATAGTCGTCTATATTATAAATATATTGGTAGATATTTTTTGTTTTGTCACATTAACGAATATAATAGTACAAAAATGGGAGGTATATCATGCTATATGTGGTCGCCGGTTATCTGCGGCGCATGACGGTTCATGTCTGCATGGGGATGTTCCTGTTGGTCGGGATGTCGGCCGGCGTTCAGGCGGCCGGTCCGCTCAGCCTGCGGATGTATTCCTCGCTGCCGGCCGATGAAAACTCCGCTCACTACATTTGGTACGAGCGGTTCCAGGCCAACCTGGAGTCGAGGGTCAAGGGCGCCGTGAAGGTCGACTATTTTCCCAACGCCATGCTGGGCAAGGAGGCCGACGCCGTCCAGCAGGTCCGCCTGGGAGCCATCGACATGATGGTTTCCGGCACCTCCATCTGGGCGACGATCACCCCGGAGATCGGCGTGCTCGACCTGGGTTACCTGTTCGAGGATTCCGACCAGGTGGGCCGCGCCCTCGACGGCAAGGCCGGCGAACTGCTGTCCGCCCTCCTGGTCAGCAAGGGCAACGTCAAGCCGCTGGGATTCGGCTACAGCCTGGGGGCGCGCAACGTCTATACCCGCCAGCCGATCGCCAAGCCGGAGGATCTCAGGAATGTGAAGATCCGCGTCCTGCCGGTGCCCAATTTCATCGCCACGCTGAAGGCCATGGGGGCGGCGCCCATTCCGATGCCGGGCGGCGAAGTCTATTCCGGTCTGCAGATGGGCGTCATCGACGGTCTCGAACACGACGCGCCGACCGTGCTGTCGAGCAAATTCTACGAGATCGCCAAATACTGCACCCTGACGCAGCATATCTATACGCCGATCGTCGTCGTCATCAACAAGGCGGCCTTCGACCGCATTCCCGATGCCTTGAAGGCCGACGTCCTGGCCGCCGCCACCGAAGCCACGGAATATGAGCGGCAACTCGCCAACACCTCGGAAGCCAAGGCGTTCGAGGAACTGAAGGCGCGCGGCCTGACCGTGACGGCGACCGACCGGAATTTTTTCCGTAGCGCGGCGAAGCCGATCTGGACCGACTTTTCCAATAAATATCCGTCCACCGTTCCGGTCCTGGAAGCCATCCAGGCCGCCGCGCGGAAATAGACCTTCGACTTTTCCCCGGGGGCGTCCGTCCGCGATCGGCGCCCCCTTTCCTCAACCGGGTTCGATTGCCCGACCTCGGGCACGCAGCCTGACGGCTGCCCACACTTCGCATGGGATTACCCTATGGCTATTCTCATCCAAGCAGACGCCGGCCGGCCTGGCGTCGTCGTCTATCGGCAGATCCTGGCGGTCCTGACCTGTCTCAGCCATGGCTTGACCAGGATGACCGCCTGCGTCGGCGCCCTGGCCCTGCTGGCCGACGTGATCGTCGTTTTCGCCTCGGTCATCTGGCGCTATGCCCTGCATTCGCCGCTGGACTGGGCCGAGGAGGTGGCGAGCGCCCTGATGATCACGCTGGTCTTCTGCGGGGTGGCGACCTCGACCGGACGCGGCAAGCACATCGGCGTGGACCTGTTTCTCGGCTGGCTTCCGCCCCATGCCCGCGATTATGTCTCGCATGCCAGCCGCTGGATCCTCGTCGTCGTCTCGGCCGGATTGACCTGCTCCAGTTTCAGCCTGGTCGAGGCGTCCTTCGCCCAGACCACGGAGACCGGCCTGCCGCAGGCCATCTATGTGATCCCGGTGTTCGTCGGCGCCGCCGCGATGTTCGTCGCCGCCCTGGACCATGCGTTCCAGGCTCCGCCCAGGGTGGTCGCCGGCAGCGCCCTGGCGATCGTTCTGCTTGGCCTGATCGGATATGCCGTCACCCGGATGCTGCCGGATCCGTCGGCCGGTCCCGGGGTGCTGATGCTGGCGTATTTCGTCCTGGGCATCGTCGCCGGCGTGCCGATCGCCTTCACCCTGGGCATTTCGGCGATGGCCTTCTTCCTCGGCCAACCGCTTCTGCCCTTCACCTTCTTCGCCCAGCAGGTGGCCGGCGGCATCGATCATTTCGTCCTGCTGGCCATTCCCTTCTTCCTGCTGGCCGGCGCGGCGATGGAGGTCAACGGCATGTCGTCGCGCCTGGTCGAACTGATCGTCCGCGGCATGGGCCGCATCAAGGGCGGCATGGGCATCACCACCGTGGCGGCGATGGCCTTCTTCTCGGGCATCTCCGGCTCCAAGATGGCCGACGTCGCCGCCGTCGGCGGCGTCCTGATGCCGGCCGTCCGCCGGGCCAAGCAAAGCAGCGAGGAAACGGCCGGCCTGTTCGCCGCCTCGGCGGTGATGGCCGAGGCGATTCCGCCTTGCGTCAATCTGATCGTGCTGGGCTTCGTCGCCAATATCTCCATCGGCGCGCTGTTCATCGCCGGCATCGTGCCGGCCGCCCTCCTGCTCGTCTTCCTCCTGGGGGCGGCGGCTCTTTTCGGCAAGCGCGTCGACGTCTCCGCGGCCTATCCGGTCCGCATGCCGATGAAGCAGCTGATGGTGGGCGCGGCGGTCGGCCTGGTGATGATCCTGATGATCGGCCGCGGCGTGGTGGCCGGCATCGCCACCTCGACGGAAATCTCGGCCTTCGCCGTGGTCTATGCCATCGTCGTCGGCCGCCTGGCCTTCCGCGAACTGACGCTGAAGGCGACGGTGAGCTTGTTCGTCGACGTCACCGCCACCTCCGGAATGCTGCTGTTCATCGTCGCGGCGGCGGGAAGCCTTTCCTACGCCTTGACGATCCAGATGATCCCGCAGCAGATCGCCCAATTGCTGGTGTCGGTCGGCTCCGCCCACGGCCGCTGGCTGTTCCTGCTGCTGACCATCGTCATGGTGACCATCTTCGGCGCGGTGCTGGAAGGCGCCCCGGCCCTGATCATCTTCGCGCCCATCCTGGTGCCGATCGCCGCGCAGCTCGGCTACGACCCGCTGCACTACGGAATTCTCGTCGTCCTGTCGATGGGCCTCGGCCTGTTCTCGCCGCCGATCGGCCTCGGCCTTTATGCGACGTGCGGCGTCTGCGGCGTGCAGATGAAGGATGTCATCGTCCCGATGGCGAAGTATCTCGCCGTCATCGTCGCGGGACTCGTCGTGCTGGCATGCGTTCCGGCATTGACGACATGGCTGCCGAGACTGATGGGATACTGATCGATACATTTACAGAATCAGACAATGAAAGGTTGGTCTGTACCATGCCCGAACAAATCATCTTGAACCGCGAAGACTTCGTCGCGGAGATCATCATCAATCGTCCGGAGAAAATGAACGCCATGACGCCGGATATGATCGAAACTCTCGGCAAGATCTGCCGCGAGGTCGATCGCGACGACGCGGTACGGGTCGTCTTGCTGCG
>JAATGN010000425.1 GCA_015654615.1 Rhodospirillales bacterium | reverse complement strand
GCCAAGATCGGCTCCGCCGCCAGCGACAGCGACCGCGACGACAACCTGGCCAACCCGACCCGGCCGGTCCGCGACTACGAGGCGGCCATCGAACTGACCTACCAATATGCCGCCGCCCCCTGGTGGGTCATCCAGCCGGATCTGCAGTACATCATCCACCCGGCCGGCTACGCCGCCAGCCCGACGGCCGATCCCGCCGCACCGGCCACCGCCATGGACAACGCTTTCATCCTCGGCGTCAGGACGAACATCAAGTTCTAGTGGTCCGAGCGGCGCCCGAGCCTGCCGAAGCCGGAGGCGAAGGCATCGCATAGGGTCGAGTGGGACAGTCATTTTGAATGACTGTCCCACTCGGGCGGCTGGCGATCCGAGGGCGATCGCACCCCGTTCCGGGCTTTTGGTTTCTCCAGGCGTCCACCCGGCGGCCGTTCGCCCGGTCTCCTCCTAAAAAGAGGACAAAAAATGTGGACATTATTCTTCGAGTATGCGACTGATTTGCATGCTCATTATTGATTTTCCCGCTCCGGGACGATCGTAAAGATCGGACCGATGCGGAAGAAAGGGATGCAGTCGGTATGTTCCGCCCCGCGATCGTCTTGAAGATGGGATATTTGCTGGTCATTGCGGCCGGCCTTCTGCTCAGTTCCCCGGTTCGTGCCGCGACGGATTATCGCGGCATGGTCGACAGGATCGGCAATCTGCTGAACGAAGCGGTGACGCTTTACGAAAAAGGCGATGCCGAGGGAGCCAAGACGAAGACCCAGCAGGCCTATTTCGAGGTTTTCGAGAATCTCGAAGGTCCCATCCGCATCAATGTCTCGGCCAAGAAAAACGCTCAGATGGAAGCCACCTTCGGCACGCTCCGCGCCATGATCGTCCGCGGCGATCCGGCCAGCGACATTCGCGCCAAGGTGGACAGCCACATGAGCGAACTGCGGGCCATCCTGCCGACCTTGGAGAAGGGGGCCACGCTGAAGGCCGAACCGGAGACGCCGGCCGCGGCCGTGGCCGCCGCCCCGGCCCCGGCCGCGGCGGAGACGAAACGGGTCGAGCCCCATTGGGCCGAAGTGGTCGACGGCATCGGCGCCACCTTGGCCAAGGCGGCGACCGCTTACGAGGCGGGCGACGCCGACAGCGCCGCCGCGCTGATCATCAAGGCGCAGTTCGACGGCTACCGCAATACCCTGCTGGAGACCGCCATCCGGCGCTATGTCTCGCAGAAAAGGGACGGCGAATACAATGCCGAGTTCACCCGGATCGTCTCCCTGGTCCGCGACGGCCAGCCCACCTCCATGGTGCGCGCCTCGGGGGTCGCCCTGGTCGAGGACATGAAGTCGGCGCTTCCCGGCGTGCCGCTGATGGGGGAGGCCGCCAAGGCCCAGCAGCCGGCCGCCGAAACCGCGCCCGCGCAGGACTGGCGCGCCGCCGCCGACCGCCTGCTCGCCCAGGTGAGAAAAGCGGCCGAGCTTTACGGCGCGGGCAAGGTCGACCAGGGCGTCTCCCTGGTCCAGGACACCTATTTCGACGTGTTCGAGGGAAGCGGCATGGAGGACCGTCTGGGCGCCCGCGACCAGAACTTCATGAACGGTCTCGAGGGATATTTCGGCAAGCTGGCGGCCTCGATGAAGGCGGGTGCGGCGCCGGCCGAGATCGAACAGATCATCGCCAATCTGTCGGTCGATCTCGATCGCGCCGTCGACATGCTGGGATCGGCCCGGCAATCGCCGACCGCCCTGTTCTTCTACTCGCTGCTGCTGATCACCCGGGAAGGGCTGGAGGCCCTGCTGATCGTCGCCGCCCTTCTGACCTATCTGGCCAAGACCGGCAACCAGGCCAAGCAGAAGGTCATCCACAACAGCGTCTGGGTGGCGATCGCCGCCTCGGCCGTCACCGCCGTCTTCGTCAAGCTCGCCCTCGACGCCACGCCGGCCAGCCGGGAGGTCCTGGAAGGCGGCACCATGCTGGTGGCCACCCTGGTGCTGTTCACGGTCAGCTACTGGCTGATTTCCAAGGCCGAAGCCCAGAAATGGACGGATTACATCAAGGGCAAGGTCAATCTGTCGATCTCGTCGGGTTCGTTGAAGGCCCTGTGGTTCACCAGTTTCCTGTCGGTCTATCGGGAAGGCGCCGAAGTGATCCTGTTCTACCAGGCGCTCGCCATGGATGCCGACGGCACCGGAAAGCTGATGATCGCCGCCGGCTTCGTGGTCGGTTGCCTCGTCCTGGTGGCGATCTACTTCGCCATGCGCCTGGGCGCCATGCGGCTTCCCATCCGTCCGTTCTTCATGGCGACCGGCGGCCTGCTCTATCTGATGGCCTTCACCTTCGCCGGCCAGGGCATGATGGAACTGGTCGAGGGCAAGGTGTTCGAGCCGACCCTGATTTCCGGTCTGCCGTCGGTCACCGCGCTCGGCATCTATCCCTATTGGCAGACCCTGGCGCCGCAGGCCTTCCTGCTGATCGCCGCCATTTTCTCGGCCATCGTCCTGATGCGCCGCAGCCTGATCGTCGCGGAGCTTCCCCGCTAGGGGGGAGGAGGAGGTCCCGTGTTTCACCAAGTAAAAACGAGGGGGATATTGTTTGTGGAAAAGACAAGTATCTGATCAAGACGCCACATTATTTTGACATGTCACAGTCGATCTGTCTGACTCTAGGAGGATCTATGCGAACCATTCTTTCACTCGCCGTCGCCACGGTGGCTCTGACGGCCGTCACGGCCAGCGCCTGGGCCGAGGAAGAGGTCAAGGAAAACCCGATCGGCGAAGCCAAAGTTCTGAACAATATGAACATCGCCGCCGTCTATCTGCCGCCCATCGACATGGATCCTCCCGGCATGGATCTGCCGGCCTCGCAGGCCGACATCCATCTCGAAACGGACATTCATGCCACCGAAGGCAATCCCAACGGCTTCGGGGCCGGCGAATGGATTCCCGCCCTCACCATCGCCTATCGTCTGCAGAACAAGGATACCGGCAAGGTCCTCTCCGGTTCGCTGATGCCGATGGTCGCCGTCGACGGCCCCCATTACGGCGCCAACCTGAAGATGCCGGGCGTCGGCAATTACAAGCTCAGCCTGCATATCGACCCGCCCTCCAAGCAGGGGTTCGGTCGCCATACCGACAAGGCCACCGGCGTCGGCAAATGGCCGCAGCCTTTCGACGTGGATTACGAGTTCAAATACGTTCCGCCGACAAAGTAATCGGGAACGGTTTTTCAGCCCAGGCGGCGGGGGGAAGGCGATCCCCCTGTCGCCTGGGCTGAAGGCGTTGGGGCAATTCCATCAGGCGCGGGCATGACGAGGCCCGCGGCGCGTTGGGGCCCGAGCCGGCGCGGCGAGCGCTTTGGGAGAAACAGGATGATTTTCTACCTCGTCAGCATGATCCACGCGTTCGTCCCGGAGGCGTTTCTTTTCGGGCTTCTCTTGTCGCGGACGGAACGCCGTTCAGGCCTGTCCTGGCACGACGCCTGGACGGTGCTGGCCGGTTTCGCCGGCGCCTTCGTCGTGCAGAGGTTCGCGCCCTCCTTTCATGCGACGACCCAGATGGGCGTCATCCTGCCGGCGATCGCCGTTGGTCTTTGCCTGTTGCTGGGTGCCGCGCTGGTCTTGCCGGCGGCCGGGCGGGCGGCGGCCTTGCGTTTCCTGATGCCGGCCGTCCTGTTCCTGCTCTGCCTGCAGGCGATGGCCGACTTTCTGGCGCGCACCACCGACCACAGCATGAGTTCGACGGCGGTGGTCAACACCGAACTGATCCTCAACATCGGCATGATGACGGTGGGCGCCGGGCTTCTGTTCGCGGTCTTTCTGCTGTCCTGGCAGGCGGCGCGGCGGCTGGGGAACGGCGCGGTCTGGCTGGCGCTGGCGGCGCTGGTCCTGGCCGTCGCCCTCTGGGGGACCCAGGTCTCGCTCGGGCTGCTGCAATTGGGCAGCATCGACGCCACCGGCGGGCGCCTGACCCTGGTCGCCAAGCTGACCCAGCTCGTTCCCTTCGCGCCCTATGCCCAGATCGTCCTGCTGGGCGTCCTGATCGGCCTGTCCTACGCCAGGCGTCCGCGCCGGCAGGACGATGCGGGCACCGACAGCGCGGCCCTGCGGCGCAAGCAGATGGTCCGGGTGCTGATCGAGCGGCGCTGGCGCTGGAGCTTCGCCGTGGCGACCGCCGTCCTGCTGGCCGCCATGCTCTACAACGACCTCTATGCGTCGCTGCCGCCGCGCCTGTCGCCGGCCGTCGAGATGAAGCCCGATAGCGCCGGCCAGATCCGCATCAAGGTCGACGACGTCCGCGACGGCATCCTGCATCGCTACGCCTATATCTCGGCCGACGGGCATCGGGTCCGCTTTTTCCTGATCAATCGCTACGATCCGGCCCATACTCAGATCGGCGTCGTCTACGATGCCTGCAAGCTGTGCGGCGACCTGGGGTACGTGCAGAGGGGCAACGAGGTCATCTGCATCGCCTGCAATGTGCGGATGTTCCTGCCCTCCATCGGCAAGCCCGGCGGCTGCAACCCGATTCCGCTGCCGCACGAGGAGGCGGACGACACCATCATCATCGCCGCCGCCGAACTGGAGCGGGGCGCCCGCTATTTCACCGAGACCGTCGACATCAAGGTGAGCGATCCGGTCACCGGCGCCCCCCTGCTGAACCGCACGGCGCCGTTCAAATACGACTACAAGGGCCGCATGTTCTATTTCGAAAACCAGGGTTCCTATGACGCCTTCAGGGAAAGTCCGGCCAAATACGCGCCGGATGCCAGTTGAGGTGGAGTGAGCGATGTTTTTCAGATTGTTGAGGCAATCCTTCCTGGCCGGACGCCGGCGCAAGCTGCTGGCGATCATCACCGTCGCCCTGGCGGCGGCGCTGATCACCACCTTGTTCGACCTTTCCGTCGACGTCGGCGACAAGATGGCCCAGGAGATGACGTCCTACGGCAGCAACATCCGCGTCGTTCCGAAAAGCGAGGTCGTCCACGCCGGTGTCGACGGGGCCGGCTACAATCCCCTGAGCGGCCGGGACTATCTCGATGAGAAAAGCCTGGTCGACATCAAGGAGATCTTCTGGCGCAACAATATCACCGGCATCGCGCCCTTCCTGAGGACGAGCGTGACGCTGGCCGGCGGCGGGCCGGGCGGCGGGCCGGACCAGTCGATCCCGATGATCGGCACCTATTTCAACCATGCGCTGCCGCTGCCCGACGACCCGACCTATCGGACCGGCGTGGCGACCATCAACGGCTTCTGGAAGATCGACGGTCATTGGCCGAAGGACGAAGCCGCCGACGAGGTGCTGGCCGGCGTCGCCCTGGCCGAGGGCCGGGGCCTGGTCATCGGCAGCCGGGTGACCCTGCAAGGTCCGGCCGGTCCGGTCGGCGTCACCGTCACCGGCATCCTGTCCACCGGCGCCGAGGAAGACGGGGCCATCGTCGCCCCCCTGGCCATCGTCCAGGACATCGTCGGGCAGCCCGGCAAGGTGCAGTCGATCGACGTCAGCGCCCTGACGGTGCCGGAAAACGAGCTTTCCCGCAAGGCCAGCCGGGACAAGGAGTCCCTGACCCAGTCCGAATACGACCTGTGGTACTGCACCGCCTATGTCAGCGCCATCGCCCACCAGATCGAGGAGGCCGTGGTCAATGTCTCGGCGCGGCCGATCTGGCAGGTGGCCTCCGGCGAGGGCGTGGTGATCGGCAAGATCCAATTCCTGATGCTGGTGGTGACCATCGCGGCCTTTCTGTCGGCCTCCGTCGGCGTCTCTTCCCTGATGAACACCACCATCACCGAACGGGCCAAGGAAATCGGCCTGATGAAAGCCCTGGGCGCCGCCGACTGGGAGATTTTTCTGCTGTTCCTCAGCGAAGCGACGGTGATCGGCGTCATCGGCGGCATCGCCGGCAGCGCCATCGGCAGCGGCCTGTCGCAACTGGTCGGACTGACGGTGTTCGGCGGCCTGGTGGCGATCCCGTGGATCGGCATTCCCGTCGTCATCGTCACCTCGATTTTCATCGCCCTGGCCGGATCGGTCATTCCCTGCCGGGCCATCGCCCGGCTGCTGCCGGTGGAGGTCCTTTATGGCCGCCATTGAGACGACGAACCCGCGGGCCCTTCGATTTTTCATGGTCATCCGCCTGCTTTACAAGGCGCTGACCGTGCGCAACGGCCAGGTGCTGGTGGCCATCGTCTCGATCATGGTGGGGGCCGCCGTGATCTCGTCGCTGACCAGCCTCTATCTGGACATTTCGGCCAAGATGAGCCAGGAAATGCGTACCTTCGGGGCGAATTTCTTCGTGCGGCCGGCGCCGTCCAACACGGCGCGCGGCATCGACATGCAGACCTACCGGCAACTGCTGGCCGAACTTCCCCAGGACAAGCTGGTGGGCGGCACGCCCTTGCTCTACGGACTGGTGCGGCTCGACCTCGGCAATGCGGTGCTGACCGGGGTCGATTTCGCCGGAATGCGCAAGATCGCTCCCTATTGGCAGGTCGACGGCAAATGGATCGGGGTCGATTTCGACGAACGCAGCTGCATGGTGGGCCGGCGGCTGGCCGAGACGATGGAGTTGAAGCCGGGCAGCGTCGTCACGGTGATCAACGCCGACCGCAGCATGCAAACCCGCCTGCTGGTGAAGGCGGTGGTCGACACCGGCGATTCCGAGGACGATCAGATCTTCGTGACGCTCTCGCTGGCGCAGAAGCTGCTGGGGATGCCGGGCCGCATCGACGTGGCCACCCTGTCCGTCGTCGCCCAGGGAAACGAGGCCGATCTGCTGGCCGAGAAGATCAATGCCCACTTTCCCGGCGTGCTGGCCAAGCCGATCCGCAAGATCTCCGAATCGGACGGGCAGATCCTGGGCAAGATCGAAGGTCTGATGGCCCTGGTGGCGGCAACCATCCTGGTCATCACCACGCTTTGCGTCAACGCCACCCTGACCGCCATGGTGGCGCGGCGCACGCCGGAAATCGGCCTGCAAAAAGCCCTGGGGGCGGCGGACGGCGCCATCGTCTCGCAATTCCTGTCCGAAACGGCGGTGATCTGCCTGATCGGGGTGCTGCTGGGGGTGGTCCTGGGCTTCGGCCTGGCGCAGATCCTCGGCCAGGCGGTGTTTTCCGCCTGGGTGACCTTCCGTCCGGCGGTGCTGCCCCTGACCGCCGGCCTATCGTTGCTCGCCGCGCTCGCCGCCGCGGCGGTTCCCATAAGACGCGCCGTGCATATCGTGCCGGCCCGCGTCCTCAGAGGAGAATGAGGAAGAATGGACACCATGACCGCCACCGCGGCTCTTCCGGTCCAGAAGGCTCCCTCCGGGGCCATGGGCGTCATCGAGGTCGCCGGTTTGGCCAAACGCTTCGGCACCGTCACCGCGCTGGAAAACATCGATATTTCGATCGGCAAGGGCGAGTTCGTCGCCATCATGGGGCCGTCGGGTTCGGGCAAGACGACGCTGCTCAATATCCTGTCCTGCCTCGATACGCCGACCGAGGGCAAATACATCCTGGACGGCATCGACAGTTCGCTGCTGACCGAAAAGCAGCGCACGGTGATCCGCCGGGAAAAGATCGGGCTGGTCTTCCAGCAATTCCATCTGATCCCCTATCTGAGCGCGCTGGAGAACATCATGCTGGCCCAGCACTATCACAGCATGCCGCGGAAGGACGAGGCGATGGCGGCCCTGTCGCGGGTCGGCCTCGATCATCGCTGGGACCACCTGCCGTCGCAATTGTCGGGCGGCGAGCAGCAACGGGTCTGCATCGCCCGCGCCCTGATCAACGAACCGGCCATCGTCCTGGCCGACGAACCGACCGGCAATCTGGACGAGAAGAACGAGGATCTGGTGATGGATCTTCTGAAGCAGTTGAACAAGGACGGCTGCACCATCATCCTGATCACCCACAATCCGGAGCTGGGCCTGCTGACGGACCGCGTCATCCGCCTCAGCCACGGACATCTGGAGGAGGCGGCGCCATGATCGTTCTCAGGGTTTTGGCCGCACTGGCCTTGACCGTCCTGGTGACGGCCTGCGAGGAACAGAAGGTCGCCACCACTGCCGCCGCCGCCCCCGAACTGGCGGCGCTCGATCTCGGCGACCAGGCGGTGAAGCTGGCCGATTATCGCGACAAGGTGGTCTTCGTCACCTTCTGGCTCAACGGATGCGGCCCTTGCCTGGCCGAATTCCCGGATATCGACGCGGTTTACCGCCGGCACAAGGATCAGGGCTTCACTGTCCTCGCGGTCAATCTCGGCCAGGACAAGGCCGCCATCGAGGCCTCGCTCCGCAAGGTTCCGGTCAGTTTCCCCTTCCTGGCCGATCCGCTGGGAATTACCGCCAAACGCTACGGCGTCGAAGGCGCTCCCACCGCCTTTCTGATCGACGGCAAGGGGATCGTGCGGGAACGCTTCGAAGGCCCGGTCACCCCCGAGGACCTCGAGAAAAAGGTCAGGGCGCTGCTTTGATCGGCCGGCGGCCGAGCCGTCCTGGATGAATAAGGAAAAAGTGGCACCGGCGTCCCTGCCGGTGTCCGCCGCCCTGCGGCGGAGTCTTTTCCACCGGCAGGGACGCCGGTGCCACTGACGCTTTTCTTCACTGGATTGCCGCGCCTTCGGCTCGCAATGACGGTACTGATGTCACGAACCCTCCCGGTCGCGGCGCTCCTCGGCGGGCGGGACGATGCTCCTGAGAGACCACCGTCCGTCGGAACCGGAGAGTTCGGTCCGCGACAGCGGGGCCACGTCGATCCGCCAGAACGAGGCGGGCGTGGCGCCGAGGGCATGCACCACGGCGGCGCGGATGACCGCCGGGTGGCTTACCGCGGCGATGCGCGCCGAGCCCGTCCGCTGCCATTCCGCCAGGAGGCGATCGAGCCAATCGCCGACTCGTCCGAGAAGATCGAGGAGCGATTCGCCGCCATGCGGCGCGGCGGCGGGGTCCTTGAGCCACTGGCGCACCGCCAGGGGGTCCGTGCCCTGGATGGCGGCCAGGGTCGATCCCTTCCAGCGCCCGTAATCGCAATCGCGCAGTCGCGGCTCGATGGAGGCCGTCAGGCCCAGGGCGGCGGCCGTCTGTCGCGTGCGCCGTTCCGGTCCGCTCCAGCCTGCCTGGCAGGGGATGCCGGTGGCGGCCGCGGCCTTGGCGACGCCGGGGGAATCGAGCGATTCGTCCAGGGGAAACGCCGCCGTGCGCAGGGCGCTCGTCGACGCATGGCAGATCAGGAAAAGCCTGATGCTCATGCCTGCGAACCCGGCGTCCGGCCGTGCTGCGGCGGCTGGACCGCCATCATGCCGGCGGTCATTTTTTCGGCGGCAGATATTTGAAGTCGTAATCCACGTCGAAAGGCTGCGGCCATTTGCCGACGCCGGTGGCTTTGTCGGTATGGTGGCCGAGGCCCTGCTTGGACGGCGGATCGATATGCAGGCTGAGCTTGTAATTGCCGACGCCCGGCATCTTCACGTTGGCGCCGTAGTGGGGGCCGTCGGCGTCGAGCATCGGCATCAGGGAACCGGTGGAGACCTTGCCGGTGTCCTGGTTCAGCAGGCGGTAGGCGATGGTGAGATAGGGGACCCATTCGCCGGCCCCGAAACCGTTGGGATTGGCTTCGGTGGCATGGATGTCCGTTTCGAGATGGATATCGGCCTGCGAAGCCGGCAGATCCATGCCCGGAGGGTCCATGTCGGCCGGCGGCAGATAGGCGGCGGCGATGCTCATGCTGTTCAGCACCTTGGCTTCGCCGATCGGCGTCGCCTTGCCCGCTTCCTCGGCCCGGGCCGAGGCCGCCGCCAAAACCATCGCGGCGACGGCGAGCGGAAGAATGGTCCGCATGGATCCTCCTGGAATCTAGAGTGTTCTGGAGCGGTTTACGATCTGATTGGACCGTGCATCTTTTTCGTCATTCCCGCTTTCGCGGGAATGACGGGGCAGGGTGGTCCAATATAAACGAAACCACTCCAGCAATTTCGGCCGCCCGCCGCCTTTCACGGGGCGGGCGGACCTCCGGTCTCGAGCGCGTCTTGGTTACGAATGCCGAAGCTGCGCGGCTTTGGCGCCGGCCTGCCGGTTCGCCAGGCTGCGTTCGGTCAAAAAGCCGAAAAGCAGGCCCAGCGTTCCCCACAGCACCAGCTGAATGCCCAGCGACGCCACCCGGAACTGCCAGAGAACGACGGCGGGAAATTCGGCCGGAACCTCGTTGATGTCCGGCAGCAGGGCCTGAGCGGCGGCGATGACGATGATGAAGGCGGCGCCGGCCAGCAGGGTGGCGTTCCAGCCGCCGAAACGGGCGGCAAGCCGGTGGCCGAGCGTCACGGCGAAAGCCAGGGCGGCGATGGAGAAGGCCACCATGAAGAAATAGAGGCCGGTACGGTAGCCGATGGTTTCCGGTACGCCGACCGAGGGCGGATTGGCCGGATATTTGAGATCCGGGATCAGATAGACGGCCAGGAAGGCGGCGGCGGCCAGCAGCACCGCGACGGTCCGCGGCCGCAAAGACCCGGCGCGGCCATAGGCGAAGGCGAAAACCAGGGCGAACAGCCCGCCGATGGCCGTTCCATAGACCACGACGGCGGTCAGCAGGCCGATGGTGCTCTGCACCTCGCGGCTGACCAGTTCGGGTTCCGGGGCCTCGCCCTTTTCCTGGCTCAGTTGATCTTCGAAAGCGATGGCCCTGTCGACCTGCGGCTCGCCGAAGGCCCTGCCGAAACCGAACGCCAGCAAACCCGCGACGATGCCGACCAGCATGCCGCGCAGCAAAAAACTTCCAACCATGATGCAAGCCCCCGGCTTAGTGGCAAGGAAAGCCGAGGAGATGCCGGCCGTCGTGCACGAATTCATGCACATACATTCCGGAGAAGATCGAGGTCGCGCCCTGTTCGGCCCCAACGAAATAGATCATCAGAAGGAACATGAGTCCTCCGAAAACGATCCATGGAACCAATTCGCGAAGAGGAATGGCGACCGGTTCGAAAACCGGCCTGACGACGGCTTCAGCCATGATGTCTCCCTTGGGATTGTGCGTCCCGTTCGAGGTCAATATACGTCAAGAGGGCGGGTCTGACTTTTCAACCCGAAGCATCGAAGACGCCCGGGCATCACAGTGGCGCAACCGTGCCGGAATTCCACCGGCTTCCACTCTCTAAACGGTGGTTCATTCTATACGTCAGCAAAGCAATAAGGTCAACTCATTGCCATCGGGCCGCCGGGCGCCGAACTCAGATTTCGAAATCGTTCATTTCAGTCCGTCATCGCCGCTTTTGCCAGACATGCACACATTTTCGCCCCTCTTCCGCCAAGCGGGCCAGCGGATTCACATATCTTTATTTTCGTAGTTTTATCAATATATTAAGCGTCATTGCGAGGAGCGTTAAGCGACGAAGCAATCCAGCCTGCTGGAAGGGCTGGATTGCTTCGCTGATCGCTCGCAATGACGGCATTCCTTCTGCGGTAAAGTCGAAATGTGGGAACGCCTTTTCAGAACAGGCCGCGGCCGTCATCATGACAGCTTGGCCCCGGACGAATGAGTTCAGCGCCCCGCATCGGGCCGCGGGGCAACGAATCCGGGAGCGGCGTTTCGTCAGAAATCGCGGTTGCGCAGGATATGCGTGGTGATCGACAGCCCGGCGCCGATGGCGCCGAAGGTGAAGACGACGCGCAGCATATATTCCAGGGTGGTCACCACCATGATGCCGGAATTGTCCGGGTGGGGCGAGGTCAGGGCGAACAGGCCGATGATGGCCTGGGCGGCGAAGCTGCCCGGCACCATGGGAATGCAGCCGGCGACCGCCAGCGCGTTGCTGGCCATGCCGAGATAGGCGCGCAAAAAGCGGGCGCCGCAACCGACCGTGGCGGCGGCGCCGAAGGTCGCCGCTTCCAGGCTCCATCCGGCGTCCTGTCCCAGGGTGCGGGTCAACAAGGCAAGCGCGCCGCTTGCCGCGCACCAGGGCAAGTCGCGCCAGCCGAAATTGAACAGAATCCCGAAGCCGCAAGCCGCCACGGCGCCGAACAGGGTCTGGTGCAGAAGATGGAGGAGATCGACGGTCATGGCAGCGCTTCGACGATGGCCTGGGCGATCGACACCCCGATGGCGACGAACATCACGATCATGGCGACGGAAACGGACCGGGCACTGCCGAGCGTCGGGTGCCCCTCCATGATGTCGGAGAGAGCATTGACGGCCGGCACGCCGGGCACCAGCAACAGCGCCGAGGCGATCATCGCCAGATCGACGGTGGCGCTGCCGGCGAGCTTGGCTCCGGTTCCGCCGAGACAGGCCGAAAGGAAGGCGATGCCGGCCGCCACGACGAATGGGTTGGCGCCACGGCGTTGCAGGGCGTGCCGCACGGCCTGCCCGACGGCGCCGGCGGCGGCGACCGGAGCGAAGGCCGGCCAGTCGACGCCGAACAGCCGGCCGAACGCCGCGCAGGCGACACCGACCGCCAGGGCGACGACCCAGGGCGGATGACGGGGCGTTGCGGTCTTCAGCCGGGCCAGCTCGGCGGACACTCCGGCGGGAGTCATCCGGTCTTGGCGAACCCGCCGGGCCAGCCGGCGGATGGCATGGTCGAGCCGGTGATCGACGCCGTGCGGCCCGACTTCCACCATCCGGGTGATGGTGTTGAGGCCGCTGGTCACGGTGATGCAGAGCGAGGCATAGCCGGACCGCAGTTCCACCCCTTCGGCGCCCAGGCCGCCGGCCACCAGCGAACAGCATTCGTGGACGACTTCGGCGCGCGCTCCGGCCTCCATCAGGAAACGGGCGACCTGGAGCGTCGCCATGGCGATCTGTTCCAGGTCCTGGTGCTTGAGAGAGGCGGGGGCGGCGATGGTCATCACGTCCTTCATTGTTGGCGGCGCGGATTCCGGCGTTATCGCACCCGATAGACGTCGAAGCGGTCTCCACTAGGCTGCATACGATGCCTGCGCCTCCGGCTTCGGCAGGCTCAAGCGCCGCTCGGGCTCTCGTGGCTCATTTCATTTAAAATGAAATGAGCCACTGGCGGCAGCTCGAAAAAGGCCGGTTCGCCAGGCGGCGGCAAACGGTCGGGGCGGCAGCCCGCCGCGCGAAAAGCCTGCACGGCGTAGCGTCCGACTCCCGAAGACGCCAATTGCTCCATCAAATGACAGATGTCTTCCCGGTTCAAGAGGCTCGGGTGGACCGTGGTGCGAACTTCATAGGAGACGCCGCTGTCCAGCAGATGGCGCAGGCTGGCCCGGGCCTTGTCGCCGCTGCCGGGCGCGCCGGTGATGCTGTCGTAGCGGTCGAACGGCGCCTTGATGTCGAGGCCCACCCAGTCCACCAGGGGCAGCAGCGCGGCCAGGCGGTCGGGATAGGGCCCGGCGGTGTGCAGACCGATGCGGAAACCCAGGGCCCGAACCATCCGCATGGCCTGCGGCAGGGCGGCCTGCAGGGTCGGCTCGCCGCCCGAGAAGACCACGCCGTCCAGCAAGCCGCGCCGCCTTTCCAGCAAGGCCAGGACATCCCTCCACGCCACGGTCCCGGCGCATCGGGCGGGCCGCAGATGCGGGTTGTGGCAATAGGGGCAGTCCCAGGGGCAGCCCTGGCAGAACACCGTCGCCACCAATTGGCCCGGCCAGTCGCAGGTGGACAGCGGCGCCAGCCCGCCGACCGCGAGCTCAGTCAAGCTTGGCCCGCTCTTCGGTAAAATATGTGCGTTCGGCGAATTCGCCCTGCTTGCCGCGATTGAACGACGAGACCGGGCGGTGATAGCCCATCACCCGGGTCCAGATCTCGCAGGGCTGCCGTTCCTCGTCGGCGAGGAGGATGGGGGCCTGCAGGCCGTCCTTGGCCGGAACATGGTTCATGATGTCTCCTTGAGGTTTTGATTATGACGCGGCGGCGATCCGTTTCCGGGCGATCCGTTCGGCGTCGCATTTCGGGCAGAAGGCGTGTTCGCCCGCGATATAGCCGTGCGTGGGGCAGATCGAGAACGTCGGGGTGACGGTGATGTAGGGCAGGCGGAAATTCTCCAGCGCCCGGCGCACCAGTTTCCTGCAGGCGTCCGCCGAGGAAATCCGCTCGCCCATGTAGAGATGCAGGACGGTGCCGCCGGTGTATTTGCGCTGCAGGTCGTCCTGCCGTTCCAGCGCTTCGAAGGGATCGTCGGTGAGGCCGGCCGGCAGCTGGCTGGAATTGGTGTAATAGGGCTGGTCCGGCGTGCCGGCTTGCAGGATGCCGGGGAAGCGCTTGCGGTCCTCCCTGGCGAAACGGTAGGTGGTGCCCTCGGCCGGGGTGGCTTCCAGATTGTAGAGATGGCCGGTCTCCTCCTGAAAGGCGACGATGCGGCTCCGCACATGGTCGAGGAATCGCAGCGCGAAGGCGTGGCCCCGTTCGGTGGTGATGTCCTCGTGATCGCCGGTGAAATTGCGGATCATCTCGTTGATGCCGTTGACGCCCAACGTCGAGAAATGGTTCCGCAGCGTGCCGAGATAGCGTTTGCTGTAGGGAAACAGGCCGTTGTCCATGTGACGCTGGATGACCTTGCGCTTCATCTCCAGGCTGTTGCGGCCGATGGCCAGCAGTTCGTCCAGGCGCTTCAGCAGCCCGGCCTCGTCGCCCTGGAACAGATATCCCAATCGCGCGCAATTGACGGTGACCACGCCCACCGACCCGGTTTGCTCGGCGCTGCCGAACAGGCCGTTGCCGCGCTTCAGCAGTTCGGTCAGATCGAGCTGCAGCCGGCAGCACATGGAGCGCACCATGTTGGGCTTCAATTCGGAATTGAGGAAATTCTGGAAATAGGGCAGGCCGTATTTCGCCGTCATTTCGAACAGGCGTTCGGCGTTCTCGCTCTCCCAGGGGAAGTCCGGGGTGATGTTGTAGGTGGGAATCGGGAAGGTGAAGACCCGGCCCTTGGCGTCGCCCCTGGTCATCACCTCCATGTAGGCGCGGTTGATCAGATCCATCTCGGCCTGCAGTTCGCCATAGGTGAAAGCCATCTCCTCGCCGCCGATGACCGGGACCTGGTCCTGCAGGTCCTCCGGGCAGGTCCAATCGAAGGTCAGGTTGGTGAAGGGCGTCTGGGTGCCCCAGCGCGACGGGACGTTGAGGTTGTAGACCAGTTCCTGGATGGATTGGCGGACCTCCTCATAGCTCAGGCGATCCTTGCGGAGGAACGGCGCCATATAGGTGTCGAACGAACTGAAGGCCTGGGCGCCGGCCCATTCGTTCTGCAGCGTGCCGAGGAAATTGACGATCTGGCCGACGGCGCTTCCCAGATGCCGGGGCGGGCCGGCCTCCACCTTGCCGGGAACGCCGTTCAGCCCCTCGGTCAACAGGATGCGCAGCGACCAGCCGGCGCAATAGCCGGCCAGCATGTCGAGGTCGTGGATATGGACGTCGCCCTCGCGGTGGGCCCGGCCGATTTCCGGCGGATAGACGTGCGACAGCCAGTAATTGGCCACCACCTTGCCCGAGACGTTGAGGATCAGCCCACCCAGCGAATAGCCCTGGTTGGCGTTGGCGTTGACCCGCCAGTCGGCGCGCTCCAGATATTCGTTGATCGAGGTTTCGACGTCGACCACCGTCTTGCGGTCGGCCCGCAGCCGGGCCCGTTGCTCGCGATAGACGATATAGGCCCGCGCCGTGGCGAAATGGTCGGCCGAGATCAGCACCTGCTCGACGACGTCCTGGATCTGCTCGATATGCGGCGGTCCTTCCCGGAAACGATGGGCGATGACCTTGACCGCCTGGATGGCCAGCAGCAGGGCCTGGCTTTCGTCGAATTCGCCGGTCGCCTTGCCGGCCCGCTCGATGGCCGAACGGATCTTGTCTCCGGCGAAGGGGGCCGAAATGCCGCTGCGCTTGACGACGGACGGCGGCAGGATGACGGATTGGGCGGTCATGGGTTCAGTCCTGGAGCTTCGGGGTTTTGCCGGCGGTCGAAGATGGCCCAGACGCCGTCGGGGCCGTCCCAGCTGCCATGGCTGGCCGCCTTGGAATATTCGGTGGCCCGCTGTTCGAAGAAATTGGCGTGCTCGACGCCGTTCAGGATCTCCACCAGCCAGGGCAGCGGATGCGGCCTGATCTGCTCGTAGCCGGTCTCGGTCGCCTTGAAGTGACCGTAGAGGACCGGCAGCCGGAGCTGAGTCAGCCGCCAGTCGGCGACATAGCGGACATAGGCGCGGATGTCCTCGGGCCGCATGCCCTCGACCTCGCCCAGTTCGAAGGCCAGGTCGACGAATTTCTCCTCCAGCCCCACCATGGTTTTGGCGACGTCCAGGATGTCGTCGCGCACGGCCCTGGTCAGCGCCCCGGTTTCGCGGTTCCATTCGTGGAACAACTGGACGATGCCGTCGCAATGCAGGCTTTCGTCGCGCACCGACCAGGTGACGATCTGGCCCATGCCCTTCATCTTGTTGTGGCGGGGGAAGTTCAGCAGCATGGCGAAGCTGGCGAACAGCGCCATGCCCTCGGTGAAGGCGCCGAACATGGCCAGCGTGCGCGAGACGTCGGCCACCGTATCGACGCCGAAGCTGTGCATATAGTCGGCCTTGCCGCGCATGGCGGCATAGTCGCGGAAGGCGGCGAACTCGGTCTGCGGCATGCCGAGCGTCTTCAGCAGCAGGGCGTAGGCGTCGATATGGATGGTCTCCATGTTGGTGAAGGCGGCCATCATCATCTGGATTTCCAAGGGCTGGAAAATCGGCATGTAGCGCTTCAGGTAATTGTCGCTGACCTCGACGTCCGACTGGGTGAAGAAGCGAAAGATCTGGGTCAGCAGGTTGCGTTCCTGGTCTCGACGATGCCGTCCAGGCTGTCGGGCACGGCATTGAGGAAGCAGGAAATGGGCAGGCCCCGGGAGGTTCCGCCATTGGAGAGGATCGGCGTCGCCGGCATGAACCACAGCATCGACATGGCGTCGTACAGACGTTGGGCATGCGGCCGGTCGTCGGCGAAGGCGCAGGCGACGCGGGCCGAACATGTCCTGGATGCCCTCGCCGGGCAGCAGATAGCGATCTTTGAGGGTCGCCTTGCCGAAGGCGGTCAGCTTGCCGTCGCGCGAGCGATCGAGGCGCAGCTCCGCCGGGGAGGGGCGTTCGTCCCGCCGCTGTTGGGACAACGGGGCCGCCTGCGGATCGGAGCATAGCGGAACCAGATTGCCCTGGCGGTCGAAATCATAAGCAAGCACGGACATCGGCGATCCCCCTCCGGGACGAGGCGGGAGGAACAGGCCGGACGCCATGCGGAAAGGCAGGTGGCCACGGCCACGCTTTCGCCAGCGACCCACCGGGACACCCCGCCCGAGGACGTTTCAACGATTACGGCAGGTCTCCTGGCTCACGGGTCGTCGCCGCTGTCCGTCTT
>JAATGN010000333.1 GCA_015654615.1 Rhodospirillales bacterium | reverse complement strand
ATCGATCTTGACGGGAACGTTTCCGCCGCAGGGCGGCGGACACCGGCAGGGACGCCGGTGCCACTTTCCCTTGCTTCACAAGCTTTTTCGCCGGGACGATGGTACAGGGATTGATCCCGTTTGGTCGCAAACCGCTCTAGGATCAATATTGCGGTCATAGGAGGTGACCATGATCGACCATACGTCTAGGGTAACCATAGGTATCGCCAATTTATAAACGATACTGGTATCATACCTTTTCATGCGCTCTATGAGCGAGAAATTTTATTATCACTCGAGCCCCCTCGAGCTTTACGAAAATTACGTCATGGCCCAGCAATTATCGTTCCTTGAGCAACTTGAGAGACCAACATTAGACGCACTGGCCAAGCCAAGCCAAATCTTCTCTAGTGAAGATTGGGCATTCGTCACTGGATTGACGGAAGATACTCGATTTGAGCGAAAATCTGCGCGCATCCAACCAAACGAACTCGCCATTTGCCTTTCTGCCTTTGGCAATGGTCCGGCAGTTGAGGGAGGTGTCGTGGCGATTGGTATCGAAAATAATGGAACTGTGACCGGCTGCTCGGCGGTGGGTGAAGCCAAGTGGCAGGAGTTGGAATTTATGGGACGAAATAGCTGTCCGGCTGGCCGATTCGTTACCAAAAGGCTTGCAGTGACAAATTCCGAAGGAAACGACGACTTCATAATTTTGGCAAAAATAGATTATGTAGAGAATCAACTCGTCGAATTGACGAATGGCCACGCTTATTGTCGTGAATCTGATCGTGCACGAAGACTTAACGAAGCTGAAAAACAAGAGATACGCATTAATAAGGGAGAGAGAGCATTTGAACTTGAGCTATGCGCCCTAACCTACCCTGACGACTTCAAGATTTCTGAGATGACGCGCTTCGCCAAAAAAATTAGGACGGATCGAGACGGCTCCCTCACAATCACAGATGAAGAGATCTTTGAGTCTCTTCGTCTTGGTCGGAACCGAGGAGGACAATTTTTCCCAAACAATGTTTGCGCTTTGATGTTTTCGAAAGATCCCCAAACTGTTTTTCCAGGCTCTTATGTACATTTTCTAAGGTACATAGGAACGGAGGAAAAGTCTGGCTCAGAATATAATGTAACAAAAGATCGAATTGTCTCGGGAACCATACTTGAGATCATTCGTGACGCGGCATCTACTATTGATGCAAATCTCCGAGAGTTTACCATTTTTAGAAATGGGAAATTTCATTCCGTCCCAGAATATCCCCATGATGCGTGGTACGAACTGCTCGTCAACGCCGTCGTTCATAGATCTTACAATGCCCGAACAAGGCCCGTCTTCGTCAAGATGTTTGATGATCATCTGGTTATGGAAAGCCCTGGTGGCTTTATGCCGTCCGTGACGCCAGAGAACCTATTCCATAAGCCACGAAACCCATTCTTAATGTTCGTGCTTAGAGAATTTGGCGAAGTTCGCTGTATCAGCGAAGGAACAAAGAGAATTAAGCGCGAATTAACAGAAGCACGCCTTCCGGCGGTTCGATATGTTGGGGCGCAAGAAAGCGTCGTTGCCTCATTCCAGAATGACATAGCACACCGGGCAAACTCACTGGATAGTGAAGCATACAAAATTTTAGGTGAAGCACTCGCGTTCTCACTTGATACGGATGAGCGAAAGATCATCAACTATGTTGTTCAACATGAGCGTATCAACGTGAGCGATGCTCTTCGTATTTTAACAACGACCTATTGGCATACTGCCAAAGCTAAACTCACAAGACTCGTTGATCGCGGAATATTGGATTTTGTGTCAACAAAGCAGCGTGACCCGAATTCCTATTATGAACTTCACGCAGCGCCAAAAACTGGGAAATAATTGCAGCAGCGTGAAGGCAGGTCGATCATTCTATAGCGGATCGATCCTCATACCCGTGTCAAGGAGACAAGCTCCTATAGTTTCTCTTATTTAAGAAGTTGGCCCGTCTTTTTAGGACATGTCGAACGCATGATCTCCCGTAGAGCCATGACGACCGGACTGGCCGCTTTGACGGCGTCCGCCATGGCGGGGTGCGCCGGACGGCAGCCCCCGCCCCGCCTTCTCGCCACCGCGCAGCCGGTGACGACGCCCTCCGACTTCGGATTGGATGCGGTGATCGACATGAACCACAACAGCGTGGTGATCGATTTCGCCCTGGTGCGCAGCCGTGGCAACATCCTGGGGGTCGTCCACAAGGCCAGCGAGGGCGGCGACTGGTTCGACCCGCTCTATGGCGAGCGGCGGGCCCAGGCCGAGGCGGCCGGCCTGTTGTGGGGAGCCTACCATTTCGGCACCCACCAATATTCCGGGGCCCAGCAGGCGGCGGCCTTCCTGTCCGCCGCGCAACCGGGCCCGACGACGCTGATGGCCCTCGATCTCGAGCCGAACGACCGCAATCCCGCCAATACCATGGACCTCGACCAGGCCGAGGATTTCGTGCAGACCGTCTATCAGGCGACCGCGCGGCTGCCGCTGGTCTATACCCATCCGACCTGGGCCAACGGCGGCAGTCTGGGCCGGGCCGGCGGCAGCCTGGGGCGCGCCGTCGATCAGCGGTCCATCCTGGCCAGTTGCGACCTATGGCTGGCCGACTATCGGACGGAGCCCGAACTGCCCTGGGCCTGGGCGAACCGGGGATGGCGCCTCTGGCAGTATGCCGGCGACGATTACGGCGGCGGCGGCGGTCCCTTCGGCCCGCTGTCGCGGGCGGTCGAGGGGGTCGACCGCTGCGACCGCAATCTGTTCCTCGGCGACACGTCCACCCTCTATCGGTTCTGGAATGGCGTCCCCGACACCGTATGATCCCCGCCTCGTCAAACCCAACCGAAAGTAGTAGCATAGGAGATATAATCATAAAGGCCTCATAGGGAGGATCCTAACGATGACGCTTCAATCGCTCTCTCGCCGCCTGTTTCTGGGAACGACGGCCGGTTTCGGAGTCGCCTGCGGCCTTGCCGGAAAGTTCGGCGCCATCCGTCCCGCCCTGGCCGCGCTGGCCAAGCCGGCGTCGCCGGTGACGCTCAATATCGTCGACGTCGCCGGCAATCTGGCCCTGACCCAGGCCGCCATCGAAAATTATCGCAAGGCCAAGCCGGACTGGGTGTCCAGAATCATCTTTTCCAAAGCCCCGTCGCCCGAATTGCCGGGCAAGCTCAAGGCCCAGCAGGACGCCAACCAGGTCGACATCGATCTCGTTCTGACCGGAACGGACGTCCTTTCCGCCGGTATCGACCAGAAGCTTTGGCAGCGGCTGATCCCCGACCATGCCGCCGATCTGCCCGATCTCCAGAGCATCTATCTCGATCCGGCCTGGCGGATGCAGGGATTGGCCGAAGACCAAGGCATCGTGGTCACCTATTACCCCTCCGGGCCGCTCTTCGAATATGCGCCGGACCGGGTCAAGACCGTGCCGAAGACGGCGGCCGACCTGCTCGCCTGGGCCAAGGCCAATCCCAAGCGCTTCCTCTACGCCCGTCCGTCCAACTCCGGGCCCGGGCGGACGTTCATCATGGGCCTGCCCTATCTTCTGGGCGACAAGGATCCGACCGATCCGGAAAACGGCTGGGAGAAGACCTGGGCCTATCTCAAGGAACTGGGATCCACCGTCGAATATTATCCGTCCGGCACGACGCCGACCATGAAGGCGCTGGGCGAGGGCTCGGCCGATATGATCGCCACCACCACCGGCTGGGACATCAATCCCCGTATCCTCGGCGTCGTGCCGAAGGATGTCGAAGTGTTCGCGCTGGAGGGATTCCGCTGGGTCTGCGACGCCCACTACATGTGCGTGCCGAAGGGCGTGGCGCCGCAAAAGCTTCCGGTCGTCCTCGATCTGATGAATCACCTGCTGTCCAGGGAGCAGCAGGCTTATGCCTATGACCAGGGGTATTTCTATCCCGGTCCGGCCGTGAAAGGGGTGACCCTGGCCATGGCGCCGAAGGAAAGCCAGGAGGCGCTCGCCGAATTCGGGCGGCCGAGTTACGAGAAATTGATCGCCGAGGCGCCGATCGAACTGCCTTTGGCCGCCGCGAAGCTGGTGCTCGCCTTCCGGCGGTGGGACGAACAGATCGGCGCCAGCAAGACCAGGTGAGATCCTAAGGGCGGAATAACCGCTCTGTTTTCGAGTCCGTCAAAGCGATGCGAAGGCGCGGCGATCCAGGGGCCGCCTCATGATGCTGGATTGCTTCGCTCCGCTCGTTATGACGCGGTTATTGTTTTACCGACCCTTAGGCTTTGGTGGGTCGGCACATCGAAAACGTAGGATGCGCCGATTGGGAATAGCGGCGCTGCCGCCTAGACAAAACCACATCATTAATAGCAGTAATCGGAGAATATATCGCCAAAGCAAGCAGAACGCTGTACCATAGGTAATAACCATAAAAAGTTTACCTGGGAGGACTCCAATCTTGCCGATGATTTCATCGCTTTCACGACGCCTGTTCCTCGGAACGACGGCGGGTTTCGGCGCTGTCTACGGTCTTGGCGGAAGGTTCGGCGCCATCCGCCCGGCCTTTGCCGCCCTGGCCAAGCCGGCCTCTCCCGTGACGCTCAATATCGTCGACGTCGCCGGCAATCTGGCCCTGACCCAGGCCGCCATCGAAAATTATCGCAAGGCCAAGCCGGACTGGGTATCCAAGATCACCTTTTCCAAGTCCCCGTCGCCCGAATTGCCGGGCAAGATCAAGGCCCAGCAGGACGCCAACCAGGTCGACATCGATCTCGTTCTGACCGGCATCGGCGTTCTTTCCGCCGGTATCGACCAGAAGCTTTGGCAAACCATGATCCCCGACCATGCCGCCGACCTGCCCGACCTCCAGAGCATCTATATCGATCCGGCCTGGCGGATGCAGGCAATGGCCGAGGGCCAAGGCGTCGTGGTCACCTATTACCCTTCCGGGCCGCTCTTCGAATATGCGCCGGACCGGGTCAAGACCGTGCCGAAGACGGCGGCCGACCTGCTCGCCTGGGCCAAGGCCAATCCCAAGCGCTTTTTCTACGCCCGTCCGTCCAACTCCGGCCCGGCCTGGACGCTGCTGATGGGCCTGCCCTATCTTCTGGGCGACAAGGATCCGAAGGACCCGGAAAAGGGCTGGGACAAGACCTGGGCCTATCTCAAGGAACTGGGCGATACCATCGATTATTATCCCTCGGGCACGTCGCAGACCATGAAGGCGCTGGGCGAGGGCTCGGTCGACATCATCGCCACCACCACCGGCTGGGACATCAATCCCCGCGTCCTCGGCGTCGTGCCGAAGGATGTCGAGGTGTTCGCGCTGGAGGGATTCCGCTGGGTCTGCGACGCCCACTACATGTGCGTGCCGAAGGGCATGGCGCCGCAAAAGCTGCCGGTCGTTCTCGATTTGATGAATCACCTGCTGTCCAAGGAGCAGCAGGCTTACGCCTATGACATGGGATATTTCTATCCCGGTCCGGCCGTGAAAGGGGTGACCCTGGCCATGGCGCCGAAGGAAAGCCAGGACGCGCTCGCCGAATTCGGGCGGCCGAGTTACGAGAAATTGATCGCCGAGGCGCCCGTCGAAATTCCGCTGCCGGCCGCAAAGCTGGTGCTCGCCTTCCGGCGATGGGACGAACAGATCGGCGCCAGCAAGACCAAGTGAGATCATGGGCAGAACATTTCAAACGCTGGTTCTGGACGGCGTCAGCCGCGACTTCGGCACCTTTCAGGCGCTGAGAGACCTCAATCTGGTCGTCGAGAAGGGCGAGTTCATCGCCCTTCTCGGGCCCTCCGGCTGCGGCAAGAGCACGGCGCTCAACTGCATCGCCGGACTTTTGCCGGTGACCGGCGGGCAGATCCTGCTCGACGATACGCGCATCGATACGCTTCGGCCGGAAGAACGCGGTTTTGGCATGGTGTTCCAGAACTATGCCCTCTTTCCGCATATGAGCATTCGCAAGAATGTCGGTTTCGGGCTTCGGATGCAGCGCGTCGCAAAATCGGAAATCGAACGGCGGGTGGATCAGGCCCTGGAAATGGTCCATCTGACCGGGCAGGGCGACAAGCTTCCCGGCCAGCTTTCGGGCGGCCAGCAGCAGCGCGTCGCCATCGCCCGCGCGGTGGTGATCGAGCCGCCGGTGGTGCTCATGGACGAGCCGCTGTCCAATCTGGACGCCAAGCTGCGCCTGGAAATGCGCCAGGAAATCCGCAGGATCCACGCCGAGATCAACGCCACCACCATCTATGTCACCCATGATCAGGAGGAAGCGCTTTCGCTGGCCGACCGCATCGTCGTGCTGCGGGACGGCGTCATCCGCCAGGTCGGCACGCCGGCCGATCTCTACTTCCGCCCGGCCCATCTCGACGTGGCCGACTTCATGGGCTATCGCAACCGCTTGCCCGGACGTCTGTGCGGCGAGAATGGGCTCGACATCGGCGGAGCGATCCTGGCCGGACGGATCGCCGGCGAGGCAACCGGAAGCCGGAACGCCATCGCCGCGATCCGTCCCGACGATCTGCATCCCAAGGACGACGAAACCGGCGTACCGGCGGTGGTCGCCGCCATCGAATTCCGGGGCCGCGAATTCCTCGGTCTGGCTCGGACGGCAACCGGCCAGGATCTCTATTTCGCCTCGTCCCATCCGTTGGCGCCGGGCGAGACCGTGCGTCTCGGCGCCGATCCCGAACGTGTCCTGCTGTTTCCCGGACCGGCATCATGAGCAGACGGGCGATCATCGGCCGGATCGAAGGACCGACGCTGTCCCAACGTCTCGCGGTGCGCGGATTGGACGGCGTGACGCTGCTGGTCGTGCCCTGCGTCCTGCTGATGCTCGGCCTGTTCGTCTATCCCTTTTTCTACGGCCTGTTCCTGTCGTTCCACCCGAAGGACGGAAGCACGCTTGGAAACTATACGACGTTCCTGAACGATTCCTTCCTGTACAGGACCGTCTGGACGACGCTCCGCCTGGCCTTGCCGGTGACCCTGGTCAATCTGCTGTTCTCGATCCCCGTCGCCTTCCGTGTTCGGCTGATGCGCCGCCAGCGGCTGCTGACGACCCTTCTGGTCTTGCCGATCACCCTTGGCACCGTGCTGGTCGCCGAGGGGATGCTGTTCTATTTCGGACCGCAAGGCTGGTTCAACCGGACGCTGCTCTGGGCCGGCCTGATCAGCACCCCGGTCTCGGTGGTGCATGGCTATCTGGGCGTGTTCCTGTCGCTGGTCATCACGGGGTTTCCCTTCACCTTCCTGCTGACGCTGTCCTATGTGACGGGCATCGACCCCTCGCTCGAACAGGCGGCGGCCACTCTCGGCGCCGGACCGACCAGCCGTTTCCGCGAGATCTTCCTGCCGCTTCTGCTGCCCGGACTGGCCATTACCTTCTGCTTGTCCTTCGTCCAGGCCTATTCGGTGTTGCCTTCGGCGATCCTGGTCGGCGATCCGGCCAACACGACGCGGGTGATTTCCATCGCCGCCTACGAGGCCGCCTTCGAGCACTATGACTATTCGATGGCATCGACCATCGCCATGATCATGGGAGTCGTCCAATTGGCGGTGGTGGTTGTGGTTCTGAGCAGCCGGGCCCTGCTTTACCGCGGTCCGGCCGGAGGGGGAAAAGGATGAGCAGCGTTCAGAGCGGCGCCACCGTGGGGCGGACCTGGAGCGAACGTCTGTGGGCGATCGCCATCTGGACCCTGGTCGGCCTGTTCGTCGTCAACCTTCTTGCCCTGATCGGCTCGGTCGTGACCAGTTCCCTCGCCACGCGATGGCTGGGCACCTGGCTGCCGGCCGGCTTTACCCTGCGCTGGTATGCCTCCGCCTGGGACGAATTCCAATTGGCCGACATCCTGACCGTGACCTTCCAGGTGGTCGGCTCGGTGGTCGCGGTTTCCGGGCTTCTCGGCGTGCCGGCCGCCTATGCCCTGGCCCGGCGGGACTTTCCCGGCAAACGGGCGGTGGTCCTGCTGCTTCTCCTGCCGCTTCTGGTGCCCTCCGTCACCTATGGCATTCCGCTGGCGACGGTGCTTTACAAAATGCGGCTGGGCGGGACCCTGCTGGGGGTCATTCTGGCCAATCTGGTGCCGAGCGTGCCGTTCGTCGTGCTGATCATGATCCCCTTCATCGAGCAGATCGATCCGCGGATCGAGGCGGCGGCGCGGGTGTTCGGCGCGGGAACGCTGCGGGTCTTCATCCATGTGCTGGTTCCCATCCTGATGCCGGGGGTGCTGGCGGCGCTGCTGCTCGTGCTGGTGCGGACCATCGCCATGTTCGAACTGACCTTCCTGGTCGCCGGACCGGGCAGCCAGACGCTGGTCGTGGCGCTCTATTACGCGGTGTTCGCCTCCGGCGTGCGGGCCGTCCAGTCGATCGACGCCATGGCCGTCATCTATATGGTGACGACGCTGGTCTGGCTGTTGATCGCCCTGCGTTTCGTCAATCCGACCCAGATCGTCGGCCGGCCGAGACACGCCCGCTGAACGGCATGAAACGGCGGCGGGGCGATGAGACATGCCAGCCGGGCAAGGCTCAGCGCAGCAGATTGGTCCGCGTCAGCTCCATCAGTTAGTCGCCGCGGCCGTTGATGATGGCCCGCATCATGTAAAGGCTGAATCCCTTGGCCTGTTCCAAATTGATCTGCGGCGGCATCACCAGTTCCTGTTTGGCCGTCATCACATCGAGCAGCATCGGTCCGGGTTCGGCCAGCATGTCGTCGATGGCGGCGGCCAGTTGGGCCGGATCCTCGACCCGCCGGCCCTTGATGCCGATGGCCTCGGCCACCTTGACGAAATCGGGGTCGTTGAGGTCGGTGTCGTCGGACAGATAGCCCCCGGCTTTCATCTCCATGGCGACGAAGCCGAGCGAGCGATTGTGGACGATGACGATCTTCACCGGCAGTTCGAGCTGACGCAGGGTCAGGATATCGCCCATCAGCATGGAAAACCCGCCGTCTCCGCAAAGCGCGATGACCTGGCGCGTCGGATCCACCGCCTGGGCGCCGATCGCCTGCGGCATGGCGTTGGCCATCGAGCCATGGCTGAACGATCCCAGCAGGCGCCGCTTGCCGTTCATCGTCAGATAGCGCGCCGCCCAAACCGTGGGCGTCCCGACGTCGCAGGTGAACACGGCGTCGTCGGCCGCCTTCTCGCTGATCAGCCGGGCCAGGTACTGCGGATGGATCAGATCGCCCGAGCGGCCGGGAACCGCCAGATCGTCCAGGCCCTTGCGGGCCTTCTGGTAATGAGCGAGAGCGGCGTCGAGATAGCTCCGATCGGTTTTCGCCGTCAGACGGGGCAAAATGGCCTGCAACGTCGCCTTGACGTCGCCCAGCAAACCCAGGTCGACCTGCGTATGGGCCCCCAGCGCTTCCGCCCGGATATCGATCTGCACCGTCGTCGCGGAAGCCGGATAGAAGGCGCGATAAGGAAACCCCGTGCCCAGCAGCACCAGCAGATCGGCCGATTCCATCGCGTGATAGCCCGAGGAAAAGCCGATCAACCCGGTCATGCCGACGTCATAGGGATTGTCGTATTCGACATACTCCTTGCCCCGCAGCGCATGAACGATGGGCGCCTGCAGCGTCCGGGCGAAGGCGACGACCTCGTCATGAGCTTCGGCGCAGCCGGCGCCGCACATCAAGGTGATGTTCTTGCCGCCGTTCAGCAGATCGACCAGGGACTGCAGATCGGCGGCGTCGGGCAGCAGCGTGGCCGGACGCGGAACGTTCCAGGCCGCCCTGACGCCGTCCGGCATCGGACGCAAGGCGACGTCGCCCGGCAGCACCAGCACGCTCACGCCTTTTTTCGCGATGGCCGTCCGCATGGCGACGTCGAGAAGCTGCGGCATCTGCGCCGGGTTGGACAGCATCTCGCAAAAGACGCTGCATTCGCGGAACAGTTCCTGCGGATGGGTCTCCTGGAAATAGCCGGAGCCGATTTCCGAAGAGGGAATATGGGCGGCGATCGCCAGGACCGGCACATGGTTGCGCTGGCAATCGAACAGGCCATTGATCAGATGCAGATTGCCCGGTCCGCAGGATCCGGCGCAAACCGCCAGCTTGCCGGTCAAATGCGCCTCGGCGCCGGCGGCGAAGGCGGCCACTTCCTCATGGCGGGTTCCCATCCAGCGGATCTGGTTCAGGCGATGCAGGCTGTCGCTGAGACCATTCAGCGAATCGCCGGTCACCCCCCAGATACGTTCCACCCCCGCCGAAGCCAGCATGCGGGCGATATAATGTGCAATAATTTCAGTCATTTCAGCCCATCCATGCAGAAACGTCGGGAATGCTCGTCAATGCCGATCCGGGGAAGGCTGGTCTCCGTTGGAAGCGGAGCGTACCGAGCAGGACGACGTGATCGTTCGGTTTTCATATGGGACGCCCAACAGGCATATCCAGGCTGAACAAGGCCCCGGCCGAACCGATGACCCGCTCCGAAGCCTAAACTTATATTGACAATATTTTACTAATATTAACAAATAGAGCCGGCCGATGGGAGCGTCGGCGATCGGCGAAGACGTCGGACGATTCGGGTGGCCGGGCCAAAGAAACCGGCAAGATCGAATCACCCGACAGGATTCGCGCCTGAACGACGTCAAAATCAAAATAAGAGGGGGGAGCGATGGGCAACGAAACAACAAACCCTGCCATCACCATGGACGACACCGGAAGGCCCCGGCACTATCGGCGCTATGTGATCGGCGTCATGCTGCTGTTGATGATTACGATCGGCTACATCGACAGGATGAACATGTCGATTGCCGGTCCATCCATTGCCAGGGAATTCGGCCTTTCCCCACTGACCATGGGCCTGATGTTTTCGGCCTTTTTCTGGGGATATGCGGCGACGATGATTCCCGGCGGCTGGTTCATCGACCGCTTCGGCAAGAATCTGGTGCTGCCCTTTGCCGTCGCCGCCTGGACGCTGGTGTCCATGGCGACCGGCGCCGTGAGCTCCATCGGGGCGCTGTTCGGCGTGCGCATTCTCCTGGGCGTCGGCGAGGCGCCCGCCTACCCGACCGGCAATCTGGTCATTCGCGAATGGGCGCCGCTGCGGGAGCGCGGGGTCTTTACCGTCCTGATGCAGACCGGCACGCTGCTGGGGCCCGGCCTCTGCACGGCGCCGGCCGCCTATCTGGTGGCCAATTACGGCTGGCGGCCCGCCTTCGTCATCCTGAGCTCGCTCGGCTTCGTCTGGCTGGTCGGCTGGCTGCTGATCTATCGCAGCCCCGAAAAGACCCGCTGGCTTTCCGCCGAGGAGCGCGACCATATCCTCGCCTCGCGCCTCGTCCCCGAGACGCGGGACGGCGCCGATCAGGCCGAGACGGTCAGGATGTCCATCCCCACCCTGCTGCGCCAGCGCTCGATGCTGGGCATCATGGCCGCCAACGGGACGCAGACCTATGCGCAATATTTCCTGCTGACCTGGCTGCCGTCCTATCTGGTCAGTTCGGAGCGGCACTTCGACCTGGCGCACAGCGGCAATCTGACGTCCGGCATGTTTCTTTTCGCAATGGTGATGTCGATCCTGATCGGCCATCTCAGCGACCGCTGGCTGTCGCTGTCGGCGGAGCGGGCGCAACGGGGCGAACGGCGGCGCGTCGTCGCGGTGCTGATGCTGGCGGCCCTGGTCAGCCTGGCCATGACGCCATGGATCGAAAATCAATATCTCCTGGTCCTGACCATCGGCATCACCTTGACCATGCTGACCGTGTCGATCACCTTCACCTTCGCGCTGCTCAGCGATCTGATCATCGATAATTCGTCGGCCGGACGGACCTTCTCCCTGATGTCCTTCAGCGGTCAGATCATCGGGCTTTCGGCCCCGATCGTGACCGGCTGGATCGTCGGAATCAGCGGATTCACCCTGGTCTTCATCGTCACCGCCGGACTTCTGACGCTGGGCACGCTGGCCGCCTGGACCTTGCCGACCCGGCGGCTCCAGCCCCGCGCCTCCGCGAGATCGCAATGACACGGCATCGCCTGCCCGATGGCAATGAAAGGACTTCGTCATGAACTATCGAGAACTCGGCAAGTCCGGAGTCAGTGTTTCGGTATTGGCTCTCGGAGGCCATGAGTACCATCCCGACGGTCGCCTGAAGGGATTCACCGACCATCCCGGCGACGCCCTGAAGCCGGGTTATGTCAACGCCGGTTTCGGCAGCGCCGAGCGACGGGCCCTGGTCACCTATGCCGTCGCGCAAGGCATCACCTATTTCGACGCGACCATCGATCCCGAGGTGGCGGCCCTGGGCGAATGCCTGGCGGCGGCCGCTCCGATGCGGCCGGTCCTGGTTCAGTGCCGGCCCCAGGGGATGTGTTACCAATACGATCCCGGCAACCGGGCCTTGGCCGATCTGTCGCGGCTTCGGCCCGAAGTGGAGCGCTTGGCGAAACTCGGCGGACGCCGGCGCATCGACGTGCTCAATTTCGGCTTCGAGGCGGCGGCCCTGACCGCAGACCCGACCTATCTGGAGCGGCTCGCCGCAACCATCGGCTCCCTCAAGGCGGCCGGGCTGATTCGCTTCGCCGCCTGCGATTCGCTGCAATCCGGCGAAAGCCACTATCTGCGCGTCATGCAGGCCGGCTGCTTCGATCTGGTTTGGCTGAACTTCGGGCCGCTCTGTCCCTTTCCGGCGGAACGGCTGTTTCCCCTGGCGCGACGGTTGGGCATGGGGGTGGTCGTGCGCGAAGCCTTTCAGAAAGGGAATCTGTTCCGCGTGGCCGAAGCCGGCGGCTTTTCGGAAGGACGCAAGGTGCTGGCCGATGCGGCGATTCGCTGGATCCTCAACCATCGGGATGTCTCCTGCCTGGTGACCGGCGTGCGCAACGTCGGCGAACTGGAGGGGAATCTCATCGCGTCCGGTTTGCCGCCGACCTCGCAAGACCAGGACCTGTTGGAACGGCTGGGCCGCACGCCGGCCTTCGTCCAGGCCTTGGCCGAACAGAAGAGCATGTTTCTCAAATAACCGCGGCCGAGCCCGACGCCGAAAACGGCCTGGCCCCGGAATCCGCCAGGCCGGGCCGCCGCCGCATCTCGCGGCAAACGACGCATGACCAGGGAGTTGGAACCGATGGACCTGCCGATCAATCACTTCAAGCGCGCCCTCAGGGCAGGACAGTTGCAAATCGGCATCTGGAGCAGCCTGTCCGACACCATATCGGTGGAAATTCTGGCCGGAGCCGGCTTCGACTGGCTGCTCATCGACACGGAACACGCCCCCAACGAATTGCCGATGGTGTGCCGCCAATTGCAGGCGGTGACCGGCGGCACGGCCCACCCCGTCGTCCGCCCGCCGTGGAACGACACGGTGATGATCAAGCGCTTCCTCGACACCGGCGTCCAGACGCTGCTCATCCCCATGGTGCAAACCGAAGAGGAGGCCCGCGACGCGGTCGCCGCCACCCGCTATCCGCCCGACGGCGTTCGCGGCTTTTCGGCGGCGGCGCGGGCCTCCCGCTATGGGCGGGTCAAAGACTATTTCGCCCGATGTCAGGAGGAGATCTGCGTCCTGGTCCAGATCGAGACGCGGCTCGGCCTGCAAAATCTCGAGAAAATCGCCGCCGTCGAAGGCGTCGACGGCATTTTCATCGGCCCCGGCGACCTTTCGGCCAATCTTGGGCATCTGGGCAATCCGAGCCATCCGGACGTGCTGGCCATCTTCGACGACACCATCGAACGCATCAAGGCCTGCGGCGTCCCGCCCGGCATTCTGACCGGCGATGAACAACTCGCCCACCACTACATCGCCAAGGGATGCCTGTTCACGGCGGTCGGCGCCGACATCGGCCTGCTCGCCAAAAGCTCGGAACAACTCGCCGGGCGTTTCAAGGCCGGAGCCTGATCATGCCCAAATTTTCCGCCAATCTGTCGATGCTTTTCACCGAACTGCCGTTCCTCGACCGCTTCGCGGCGGCGGCGGCGGCCGGCTTCAAGGCCGTCGAATATCTGTTTCCCTACGAATTCCCGCCCGAAGAGCTGACACGCCGGCTCCAAGCCAATGGATTGATCCAGGTCCTGCACAATCTGCCCGCCGGTGACTGGGGCAAAGGCGAACGGGGGAATTGCCGGCCATCCCGATCGCGTCGCCGAATTCCGGCGCGGCGTCCATCAGGCGATCGATTATGCCAAGGCGCTCAGCTGCCCGCGGGTCAATTGCCTGGTCGGCTTTCCGCCGGCCGGAATCGATCGGGCCGAGGTTCGCCGGACGCTGGTCGACAATCTGCGCCATGCGGCGCAGACATTGGAGGCGGCGGGCATCCTGCTGCTCGTCGAACCGATCAATCCCTATGACATGCCCGGGTTTCAATTGAGCCGTTCGGCCGAGGCGCTGGCGCTGTTCGACGAGATCGGCAGCGCCAATGTGAAGCTGCAATACGACATTTACCACATGCAGCGCTCGGAAGGAGAACTCGCCCGGACCATCGAAATCGACCTGGCGCGGATCGGCCATATCCAGATCGCCGACAATCCCGGCCGCGGCGAACCCGGAACCGGCGAGATCAATTATCCCTTCTTGTTCGCCTTGCTCGACCGCATCGGCTACGACGGCTGGGTCGGCTGCGAATACAAGCCGCGGACGACGACCGAGGAGAGCCTGGCCTGGCTGTTCCCCTGATCGGTGCCGCGCCGACGTAAGGAAAAGTGGCACCGGCGTCCCTGACGATTTTCTTCTTCGTCCCCCGCCGGCACTCTCGTCGAAACCGATGACGGCGCGTTGCGCCTGGCGTTACACTCAAGGATCCGATCGGGCCTTGGCGCCTGCCCTTCCCTGAAGTGAAAGAGACTATGTCAGACAGTAATTCGGCGGACGACAGTTATTCCTTGAGCGACATGGCCTATGAAAGACTGATGTCCGCCGTCATCGACGGGAAATTCGCCGTCAACACCAAACTGCCTCCGGAAATCGAATTGGCCCGTCAGATCGGCGTCTCCCGCCCGGTCCTTCGCATTGCCCTGCAACGATTGCGCGACGACGGAATCCTCAAATCGCGGCGGGGATCGGGCAATTTCGTCACGCGCCAACCGCATCAGACGGTCCTGCAACTGGTCAGATTGAGCCAGATTTCCGATATCCAGAATTGCTTCAAGTTCCGCATCGGGGTCGAGGGTGAATCGGCATATTATGCCGCCGTCAATCAAGACGGTGCTTCTCTTGCAAAAATCGACCTGGCCTTGGACGGCCTCAACAGCGCCGCCGAAAACAACACGTCCGGCGTCGACGACGACTTCAATTTTCATATGAACATCGCGCAAGCCAGCGGAAACCTCTATTTCATTTCCTCGCTGGCGGCGATCAAGGATCAGTTTGTCTTCGCGATTTCCGTGACGCACAATCTATCCTTGCATCGGCCCCGCGAGCGGCTTCTGGCCGTCCAGTCCGAACATCAGGCCATTCGCGACGCCATTGCGCATGCCGATCCCGAACAGGCCCGGCAAAGCATGCGGCAGCATCTGGAAAACGCCCGGCGCCGGCTTTTCGAAGGCGATTTGGTCAAATAATCGTCCCGGCCGCCGGGATATTCCCACGGCCCCCGCTTCCGACTCATCCGACCGCCGGCCAGCCGCCGTCGTCGAGGGCCTGGATGATCCTGCCGATTTCCTCGGCGACCAGGCTTTGCGACGGATCGAGCGCCCCGCGGGCGCGCTCCACCAATTTCAATTCCTGGCGCGGCATCTGATCGTCGAGCAAGGGCAGGAACGACAGCCGGCCGGCCCGGCGCTCCGGTTCGACGTCGACCTCGTTCAGGAAGGTGATGGCCTGGCCCTGGGCCACGGTCTGTTTCATCAGTTCGATCGAATTGCTCTCCACCGCCAGATCGACGCGGATCGAGGCCCGTTCGAAGGCATCGGCGACCAGCGCGCCGATGGTCAGGCTGCGATCGGCGAGAATCAGCGGATAGCCCAGACAATCGCCCAGATAGACGCTGCCCCGCCCGCTCAGCGGATGGTCGGGCGCGGTCACCGCGCCGATCCTGAGGCTGGTGCGCGCCACCACCCGCAGTTTCGCATCGCCCGGCAGTTGGAAGGCGAACCCCAGATCGGCCCGGCCGGAGCCGACGTCGGCCAGGACGTCCTCGACCGACACCGCCTTGATGCTGAGCTTGACGAAGGGATGGCGCTGGCGCATCCAGCCGACCAGGCCGGGCAGCAACGAATTGGCCAGGCCGCCCATGGTGGCGATGCGCACCAGGCCACGCCGCCGCCCCCGCAGATCGACCAGCCGCGATTGCAGAACCTCATGGTCGCGAAGCGTCTGGCGGACATGGGCGATCAGCAGTTCGCCCGCCCCGGTCAGGCGCAGGCCACGCGGCAGGCGTTCGAAGATCGGCGCCCCGATCTCTTCTTCCAGGGCGATGATCCGGCGATTGATCGAGGACGAGGCGACATTCAGCCTGACCGCCGCTTTGCGGATCGAACCGGCGCGGACCACCTCGTCCAGATAGACCAGCAGCCTGGAATGCAGCATGTCGAGCTTCCTCCGATGCCTTTAACGCATCACTCTTAGCGTATTTTGATGCTTTTCACACCCATCGTCGCCCACCATATGCTGGAGATCGGGATGTTGGGGTTTGAAAAAATGATCGCTTCGTTTCGTGCGCTTCCACCGTCATTGCGAGCCGAAGGCGAAGCAATCCGGCATATCGGCCGGTCTGGATTGCGGCGCTTCGCTCGGAAGAAAAGCATCAGTGGCGCCGGCCTCCGTGCCGGCGGAAAAGACTCCGCCGCTTTGCGGCGGACGCCGGCACGGAGGCCGGCGCCACTATCCTTATCCTT
>JAATGN010000183.1 GCA_015654615.1 Rhodospirillales bacterium | reverse complement strand
GCCGTCATTGCGAGCGCCAGCGAAGCAATCCAGGATCCCGCCGCTATTGCTGGATTGCTTCGCTGGCGCTCGCAATGACGGCGAAGAAAACGAAGCCGCCCGCAGAAGATGCCTGCGGCGCTTTATTCTTATCCGTGCGCATCCGTGGCTGTCCGTGTTTATCCGTGTTGCTCAAATATCTTGCCCGCGTCCCAGGCCGTTGGGCAGGTTCCGATAGCCCACGAGGGGAGAGGGGATCAACAACGGCACAAAAATTCACAGCCTCGGACGCCGGCGCTTCCGGTCTCTTCTCGGGCACCCTGTGTCGGATTTTCACCGCTGAGTAGATTCCGATTCTATCGATCCCGCTGTCCGGAAAGTAAATTCAAATACTCATAGGCAGCAGCGTAAAGCTGATCAACCGCGTCTTCCTCGGGCGGCAAGCGCTTGACAGTGTTGAATCGCCATCGACTTTCGATGAAAGTTTCTTTTTTATCGGTTGTGGCTGTCTCGGCTCTCGTCGCCGCACCGTCGTGGGCCGCGACCATCATCGTCACCAATCAGTCGCAGTTCGATGCCGCCGTTCAGCAGGCGACCCAGCCCGGCCACGCGGATACGATCGACGCGACGGCGGCGGCCGGCGTCATCGACGCGGGGTCATCCCTGACGCTTCCGGGCGCCGCCGCGTCGGTCAATCTGGCGTTCGGCACGTGGGGCATCGGCACCACCGTGGGGGACGGAAACGTGACGCTCGGCGCGGGAACGACCGTCTCCTTCGGTCAGCCGAACAATCCCGGCGTCTTGAACATGGGCGAGGGGCACACCGGCGTTCTGACCATAAACGGCGCCTCCCTGACGTTTAATGTCTCCGACGCGAACGAGCAGTTCAATGTCGGCCTCGACGATGGCACCGCCATCGTCAATATGACGGGCGGCAGCGTGACGATGAACGATTCGAATGCCGTCCCCGGCCATTACGGCAGCATCTCGGTCGGCTATCCTTTCAGTTCCGGCGGTCATCCGGCAAACGGCACGTTCAACCAGTCGGGCGGCACCGTCTCGCTGTCGGCCGGCGCGCTGAACATCGGTGTCGCGGATGGAAAAGGCACCTACAACCTGAGCAACGACGCCCTGCTGCGGCTTGGCGGGGGGACCGTCTATATCGGCGGCACTCCGGAAGGCGTCGGCGTCTTGAACATCACGGGCAGCGCCACCTTCGATCTCGAGTCCGTCGGAAGCGGAGGCCAGTTGTACGTCGGCGACGATCTGGGCAATGGAACCATCACGCAGAACGGGGCCAATTCCACGGTTATTTTGAACATCGCCAACATCGCTCAATTCGGCAGCGACGCCGAAAATCAGGCCGATCCGGGCGGCACCGGCACCTACAACCTCCTCGCCGGGACATTGAAAATCGGTTCCGGAGGAGCCGCTTTCGGCATGGACCCGGGCGGGTTCGGGTTTCTCAACCAGGGCGGCGGAACCTTGATCGCCACCGCTCCGCTCATCGTCGGCAACGCCGGCACCGGCACCTACAATTTGGGCGGCGGCACCGCGAACTTTGGCGCCGGCCTGACCATCGCCGCCCTGACGGGTTCGGTCGGCACCGTAAATCAGACGGGTGGCCTGCTGACGATCTCCGGCGGCAGCCTGAAGGTGGGCGTCGCCGGGACCGCGACATACAACCTGAACGGCGGCGTCCTGCAGGTCGGAGGCGCCAACGGCATCGTCGGCTCCGGCCGCCTGAACCTCGGAGGCGGCACGCTCCAGGTCGTCGGCTCCGCCTTGACCACGGACATTGCGATCGGCCTGACGGGTACGCGTTCCACGGTCGACACCGACGGCTTCGACGCGACGTTCGGCGGCGCGATGTCCGGCCCCGGCGGCTTCGCCAAGTCCGGCCTCGGCACGCTGAACCTGACGGCCGCGAACAGCTATACGGGCGGGACGGCGATCTCCGGCGGCACGCTCCGGATCGGCAATCATGGTACGAACGGGTCGATCGTCGGAGACGTGGCCGACAACGGAACGCTCGCCTTCAGCCGGTCCGACGACATCGCCTTCGGCGGTGCGATCTCCGGCACCGGCCTCGTCGAACAAGATGGCGCCGGCCGCCTGACGCTGACCGGCGCCAACAGCTACGCGGGCGGGACGGCGCTGAACGCCGGCACGCTGGTCGTCGGCAACGCCGGCGCGATTGGCGGCGGCACGCTGGCGATGGCCGCCGGAACGACGCTCGGCTTCGGCGGCAGCTTCGCCCTCGCCAACGCAATCACCGTCTCGGGCGACCCGGTGCTCGACATCGGAGCCGGACAGACGGTGACGGCCGGCGGCGTCATTGCCAACGGTACGAGCCCCGGCGACATCGTCAAGGCCGGCGATGGCAGGCTGATCCTCACCGCCGCCAACAGCTATACGGGCGGGACGACGATTTCCGGCGGCACGCTTCAGCTCGGCAATGGTGGAACGAGCGGATCGATCGTCGGCCCGGTGCTCGACAACGGCACGCTGACCTTCGATCGCTCCGACCACATCGTCTTCGGGGGCGCGATCTCCGGCACCGGCTCGGTGGTGCAGGCGGGTCCGGGCACGGTGACGCTCTCGGGCGACAGTTCGGCCTTCGCGGGGAGCACCGAGGTGGCGAGCGGCACGCTGGCGGTGACCGGCTCGCTCGGCGGCAGCCTCGACGTGGCGGCCGGCGCGACCCTGGCTGGAACGGGAACGGTGGGATCGACCGCGATCGCCGGAGCGGTGTCGCCCGGCGGGGCCGGAACGATCGGGACCGTCACCGTCGCCGGCAGCCTGAGGCTGGCCGCGAGCACGAGCTATGCGGTCGATGGCGATGCGGCGGGCCGCAGCGATCTCGTCCATGCGACAGGCGGCGCCGATCTCGGCGGAGCGACGGTCAGCGTGCTGGCGACGGGCGGTTGGAATGTGGCGAGTCGCTATACGATCCTTACGGCGGATGGCGGGATCTCGGGTCGCCTGGCGCCCTCCGTGGTTTCCGATTTCGCATTCCTGACGCCGCGCCTCGGTTACGATGCCGACGACGTCTATCTGACGTTGGTCCGCAATGGGACGGCGTTCGCATCGTTCGCGCAGACCGGCAATCAGAGGGCGGCGGCCGGCGCTCTCGACGCCTCGGCCGGCGGCGCGCTCTATCAGTCCGTGGTGCAGCTTCCCGCAGCGAAGGCACGATCGGCCTTCAGCCAGTTGTCGGGCGAGATCCATGCGTCGGCGAAGGGCGTGTTGCTCGACGACAGCCGCTTCGTGCGCAACGCCGGCATCGACCGCCTCCGCTCCGCCTTCGGCGGCGTGGGCGCCTCCACCCAGCCGGTCATGACCTATGCCGAGGCGGACCCGGCACGGCCCGACGCCGCCGTCGTCCTGGCGCCGGCCGCCGTCGACCGCTTCGCCTTCTGGACGCAGGGCTTCGGCTCCTGGGGCCATCGGGACGGCGACGGCAACGCCGCAACCCTCAATTATTCAACCGAAGGTTTTATCGCCGGCGCCGATGCGCCGGTGTTCGACAATTGGCGCATCGGCCTGCTCGGCGGTTACAGCCGAACGGTCTTCAACGCTCGTGACGGCGCCGGCTCGGGGTCGAGCGACAATTACAGTCTCGGCGTCTACGGCGGCCGTCAGTGGGGGGCGCTCGGCCTGCGGCTCGGCGCGGCCTATACCTGGAGCGACATCTCCACCGGCCGCGGCGTCTCCTTTACCGGCGACACGCTCTCCGCCGACGATCACGCCGGGACGGCGCAGGCCTTCGGGGAACTGGGTTACCGGATCGAAGCGGGCCGCACGCCTGTCGGCCGGCTTTCCTTCGAGCCCTTCGCGGCTCTTGCCTATGTGGACGTCCGCACCGACGGCTTCACCGAGCAGGGCGGGGCGGCGGCGCTATCCGGGCAAAGCGACGACACCGGCGTGGCCTTCTCGGCCCTGGGGCTGCGGGCTTCGAACGGCTTCACGCTGGGCGGGCTCGACCTGGCGGCGAGCGGCACGCTCGGCTGGCGGCACGCCTATGGCGCGGTGACGCCGACCAGCGCGCTGCGCTTTGCGGGCAGCGACGCCTTCACCGTGGCGGGCGTTCCGATCGCGCGCGACGCCGCCGTCGTCGAGGCGGGCCTTTCCACGCCCATCACCCGCAGTGTCTCCCTCGGCGTTTCCTACACGGGACAGTTCGGCCGCCGCACCCAGGACCAGGGCGTCCGTGGGACCCTCGATTGGAAGTTCTGATCGTCGCCTATTTCACCCGGTAACCGAGACGCAGGCCGCCCCAGTGCCGTCCCTTGACCAGGATCGGGGCGGAAAGATCCTTCATCAGGACGAATTGCTCGCCCCCCATGTCGCGCCGATAGGTCTGCAGAAGAAAGGGCTGGGTGTTGCGGCCGGCCCGCAGGCCGGTCCGGTCGTTGAACAACCGGCGATTTCGGCAATTGGCGTTGTTCCAGGCGGTGTCCTTGCCCTGCGGTTTGGAAAATTTCAAATTGTGGGTCGGCAGGTAACCGTTGCGATCGACCGCCACGCAAAAGGCGACGCGGGAATCGAAGCCCAGCATCGGCTCCTGGAGCGCCGGCAGCACGGAATCGGTGAATTTGGTGAAACGGGTCAGCACCTGTGGGGGATTGCTGCCGGGGATCGGCTGGTAGCTTTCGTCGAACAGGTCGCCGATGCCGATGCGCCCGGAGTCCACGGCCTGTTCGAACAGGCCGCCGATCTGCGCCGCGGTTTCGACGACCTTTTGGATGAAGGCGCTGTCGCCGGTCGGCAAACCGGCGCCGGCCACCAGATTCATCAGCTGTTCGCCGTGCTCGAGGACCGCCCGGACCCGGTCGTCGGCGCGCTTCAGGGTCTCCGAGGTCGATTTGACCCCGGCGAAGAAGCTGTCGATCTCGCCCAGGACTTCCTGGCAATGCGAGAGGCTGTCCGAGGCGGCGCCCGAAATGCTGTCGACTTTCGCGCCGACCGTTCCCATGGCGACGTTGAAGCCTTCCAGGGCGCCGTTGATGATGCCGACCCCCTGGTTGACCGATCCGGCGATGCCGATGGTGGCGTTGCTGCTGCTGATCAATTGGCCGATGTTGTTGGACAGTTCGCCGACCGTTCCGTCGATGCCGGTGGTGGCGGTATCGGTCTGCCGGGCCAGCGTCTTCACCTCGGTGGCGACGACCGAAAAGCCCTTGCCGGCTTCGCCGGCCCGGGCCGCCTCGATGGTGGCGTTCAGGGCCAGCAGATTGGTCTGGCGGGCGATGCCCTGGATATGGCGCGACATGCCGCGCACGGCGTTCAAGGACCCTTCGAGCGAACCCAGGCGCTCCTCGATGCCCTGCACCGAGGTGACCAGTTGCTGGATCTCGTCCAGGGATGCGGCAACGGCGGTCAGCGAGCGCGACGATTGGGCGGCGGCCTCGCCGGTGACCTGGCTCGTTTCGCGGCCGGCCGTGTCGATTTGCCCGATGGAATCGCGCAAGCCGTGGGTCAGTTGGCGCAGATGGGCGAACAGTGTTTCCTGATGCGCAACGAAAGTGGTCACGCTTTCGATGGTGCCCGAGATCTCCGCCACCTCCAGGCTGAGTCCCTCGACCTTGTCCAATAAGGCGGCGACGAAGGCCGAGAGATCATGGCCTGCAGCCGTCAACGCTTGCGTCATTCCCTGTCCCTTTCGATTGTCGAGCCATCCGGTATCGACGGCGCCTTTTCGATGAGGCGTTCTCAAGCGAGACTAACTCATTCCCCGGTTGCCTGGCAGCCCTTAATAGAGGAACGGCGGCCCTGGAAAAGGAGATAGGACCTCGAAAAATCACCGGATCCGCAGCGCGGCCCGGGCCGCCCGGGTCGCGACGACTCCGGAGTGGATGGCCCCCTCCAGGGTGCAGGGCAGGCCGGTGGCGGTCCAGTCGCCGGCCAGGAACAGGTTTTCTCCGGCATGCGCCCGGGGGCGCAGCGCCTCGACGGCCGGACTGTGGAAGATCGTGGCGCGCTTTTCCTTGATGATCCGGGAGGCGAAGGGAAGATCGTGGATTTGCAAGGCCTTGGAGACATCGGCCCAGAGCAGGTGGCGCAGCTCGTCGATCGATCGTTCGGCCAGCGCGCCGGCCGCCGAGACGGTCACCGACACCACGTGATCGCGGACGAACAGCCATTGCGCGGTGCCGCCCAGCAAGCCGACGAAGCCGCCCGACGATAGTTTCGATGGCGGAACGGCCAAGCGGAAATGGGCATTGACGATCGGGCTGGCCGGCAGGTCGGGCAATCCGGGAAGCAGCCCGGCGGCCACCGTCCACGGCAGGGCCAGGACCACGCCGTCGTGGCGGCCCAAATGCACCGTCTGGTCGTCGAAGGCCAATTCGGTGGCGCGGCCGTCGGCCATCGCGAGCCGGCGCAGCGGCTGGCCGAGGCGAACCGTCGCCCCCGCCGTGGCCAGGGCCGCCAGGGCGGGGACCACGAAGGTATCGGAGAGCGATCGGCGGACCACATAGGGACGACTGGCCGCCTGGCCGCGCCACAGGGTCCGGGCCAGGACGCGGCGGAAAACGCAGGCCGGGGCCTCCTCGGCCGGGGTGTTCATCACCGCCAGGGCGATGGGTTCCCAAAACCGCCGATAATTGCGGGAGCCGCCCAGACATTGGGCGATGGTGGTGTCGCGATCGCCTTTCATCCGCCATGTCGAGGCCAGCAGCGAGGGCAGAAGGCGCAAGGGGGTGGCGGTCCAGGAGGTGCCGTCGGCCAGATCGATCATCGGAAAGGCGGCCGGCGCGGCGACCAGGCGATCGGTGGCGCCGATGCGGCGGAGATAGGCGAACAGGGCGCGGTTGCCGCCGACCACCATATGAGTGCCGTTGTCGATGACCTCGCCGATCGACGGCTCCAGCCACGAACGGCAGCGCCCGCCGGCCTGCCCGGCGGATTCATGGAGCACCACGTCGAGGCCGGCATCGACCGCCGTCAGGGCGCAAGACAAACCGGCCAAACCGGCCCCCACCACATGCAACGTCATGAACCGAGAAATCTCCTGATGGTTTTGCCCCGAGGTTTGGGAAAACAACACCGACAAGGGAGGTGAGCGCAAGTGAAAGCTGGAGGTTATGCCGAAATGCCATTGGCAGGCCAAGCGCAATGAGGGTGAAATTTCACCACGGAGACACGGAGGAAAAAGGAGGAAAAGAGGACGTTTCAAGCTTAGCATGAACGAAAATCGTGGGATTCGCTTTCTTCTCCGTGATCTCCGTGTCTCCGTGGTGAAATTTCGCCGTCATGCCTTCAACCGCTCTTTCTCCTTTGGCCGAACAGGTCAGGCGCTTGGACCGGGACCGCTTCGTGACGACTCTGTTCGCCCCGGCCGAGCGGCGGGAAGCGCTGTTCGGTCTCCATGCCTTCAATATCGAGGTGGCGCAGATCCGCGAACTGGTGCGCGAACCGCTGCTGGGACGGATCCGCCTGCAGTGGTGGCGCGATGCCTTGGAGGAGGCGCGGGCCGGCCGCGTGGTGGCGCATCCCGTCGTGCAGGCTCTTGGCGCGGCCTTCACGCGGTTTTCCCTGTCGCGCCAGCCGTTCGACCGGCTTTTGGAGGTCCGGGAGCGGGATATGGAAGCGGAGCCGCCGGAGGATCTGGCGGCTCTGGAGGCCTATGCCGAGGGAACGGCCGGAGCCGTGACCATCCTCGGCCTGGAAATCCTCGGGGTGCGCGATCCGGAGGCGCTGGCCGCGGCCCGCTCCGTCGGCACCGCCTGGGCGCTGACCGGGCTGCTGCGCGCCGTTCCGTTCCACGCCGCGGCCGGACGATCCTACCTGCCCGGGACGCTGCTGGCCGACCACGGGCTTGCCGTGGAGGACGTCCTGGCCGGCCGGCCTTCGGCGGGTCTCGCCGCGGCGGCGCGGGTGGTGGCCGGCCTGGCGCGCGATCATCTGAAGGCGGCGCGGCGCCGGCAACGGCAGCTTGCCCGGGCGGCGCTTCCCGGACTGCTGACGGCGCCGCTGGCCGAGGCTTATCTGCGGGGGCTTGCCAAAAGCGGCTTCAATCTGTTCGACCGGACCTGGTCGACGCCGCGGCCGCGGCCATTGCATCTCGGTTGGAGCATGCTGCGGGGGCGGATTTAGGTCGCTTTAGCCAGTGGGGCGGGCCTCCGCGCCCGCCTTATCCGCCAAGACGCGGGCAGGGACGCCCGCGCCACTGTGGCCAGAGTGAACCGTGTTGCGGTCAAGCCGGAAGGGCCGGCTGTTCCGTCGCCTCCAGCCAGGCCGTCAGGTCCCGCCGGGCCCGGACGGCATAGAGCTTCTTGCGCTCGCGTCCCTTGATCCGCCGGCCGCGTTCGTCGCGATCGTCGGTGGGTTCGGGAAACAGACCGAAATTGACGTTCATCGGCTGGAACGTCTCGGGCGTGGCGCCGCCGGTGATATGGTTGAGCAGCGCTCCCAGGGCCGTGGTCGGCGGCGGCCGGGAGGGATCCTGGTGCCGCCACTCGGCGGCGGCGAAACGGCCGGCCAGCAGGCCGACGGCGGCGCTTTCGACATAACCTTCGCAGCCGGTGATCTGGCCGGCGAAGCGCAAGGCCGGCCGGACCTTGAGGCGCAGGGTGGAATCGAGCAGCCGGGGGCTGTTCAGGAAGGTGTTGCGGTGCATGCCGCCCAGGCGGGCGAATTCGGCCTTCTCCAGACCCGGAATTTGGCGGAAAACCCGGACCTGTTCGGCATGTTTGAGCTTGGTCTGGAAACCGACCAGATTGTAGAGCGTGCCCAGGGCATTGTCCTGGCGCAACTGGACGATGGCGTGCGGCTTGACCAGGGGGGCGTGCGGGTTGGTCAGGCCGACCGGTTTCATCGGGCCATAGGCCAGGGTTTCGCGGCCGCGTTCGGCCATCACCTCGATCGGCAGGCATCCCTCGAAATAGGGCGTGCCCTCCCAATCCTTGGGCATATGCTTTTCACCAGCCAGCAACTGATCGATGAAGCCGTCGTATTGCGTGCGGTCCATCGGCAGATTGATGTAATCGGTGCCGGTTCCCTTGTCGTAGCGCGATTGGAACCAGGCTTTGGAAAAATCGATGCTGTCCTTGAAGACGATCGGGGCGATGGCGTCGAAGAAACTGAGCGCCGCCTCGCCGGTCAGGGCCCGGACGGCTTCGGCCAGGGGCGGCGAGGTCAGGGGGCCGGTGGCGACGATGACCTGCTCCCAGGTCTCGGGCGGCAGGCCGGCGATCTCCTCGCGGCGAAGGGTGACCAGGGGATGTCCGGTCAGCGCCGCCTCGACGCCTTTGGCGAAACCGTCGCGATCGACCGCCAGGGCGCCGCCGGCCGGCACCTTGTGGCGATCGGCGGCGGCCAGGATCAGCGAACCGGCCCGGCGCATTTCCTCGTGCAGCAGGCCGACCGCATTGTAGTCGGCGTCGTCCGAGCGCAAGGAATTGGAACAGACCAGCTCCGCCAGATCGCCGGTCGCATGCGCTTCGGTCGAACGATGCGGCCGCATCTCGTGGAGGATGACGGGAATTCCCGAAGAGGCCAGTTGCCAGGCCGCCTCGCTGCCGGCGAGACCGCCGCCGATGACATGGACATGTTTCATGGGCGCTGACTTAAGCGCGATCGGGCCGGATGTCCAGATGGAGCGATATCGGCGGGGCGCCTCGTCCGGGGGGAGAGACCCCCGCCCCGGAAGAATAAGAAGAAAGTGGCACCGGCGCAATGACACCGGGATCCGCGACATCCGCGGAAACACCGCGCGCGATTGTCTCATATCCGCGGCTTGGCGTATAAACGAGGCGATATCGCGGTCGTGGGAAATAGAGAGGGACAGCAGCCGATGGTCATCCGCAACTATTATGTGATCGGCGGGGAATATGCCGATACCAATTTCGAGACGATCGCACCGGGGGCGACCGAGGAACGCCATGGTCCCTTCAGCGAAAAGGAGGCGCATGACACCTGGCGGGCCCTGACCGGCAAGACGGTGGACAATGCCCTGATCCGCTATCGCATCAAGCCGGGCGACGTGGTGTCGGACTCGATATGGTTCGTCGTCGGCGGCGAATATGCCGATGTCGATTTCGCCAGGATCGCCCCCGGCCAGAAGCTGGAAACCTATGGTCCGTTCGGCCGGGCCGAGGCCTTGGCGGTCTGGCGCTCGATCACCGCGAAAACCGTCGACAGCGCGCTCACCCGTTATGACATCGTCACCGGCGAAGAGCTCGACGTGATCAGGAAGAACGCCTGAGCGGCCGACTCGAAGTATCCATAATCAAAAGTTATAGGCGTCGCAAAAAGCATTATTGGACTTATTTCCCTCATTTTATCACGCTCTGAAGGAAATCTCGGCGCGTCGCCGAGTTTTCCGAGGAGCACGGCATGGATTGCCTTGGGACGATAGCCTGGGGATGCTGATCCGTTGCCGTATTTGTGAGGGCGCCGAAATGGCGAAAGCAGATCATGACATCCCTGTCTTTCCGTGACGCCACGGATCTTTATCCCCATTTTGTCGAACAAATCGTCTGCAAACTGGCCCAGAGCCGGAAGGACCTTGTCCCCGAGCAGATCGCCTGGGCCTTGGCGTCATGCCGGGATGATCCCGACCATCCATTGAACGAAACGGCCGCCGCGGATCTTCTGTTGACCGGCAAACATCAGGGGCGGCAAGGAATTTGCGGCAGGCTCGGCCGTCATTTCGCCTGCTATTGCGACGATGGGTGTGGCCCGGACGAAGACCTTGCGACATCCGTCCGAGGCTGAGCCGGCATGATTCGAAAAGCCGTCTTGTGGATTTCCGTGCCCTTGGCCCTGGTGGTCGCCGGTGCCGATCCGTCGTCGCCGCTGTCCTGGCTTGGCGCGGCCATCGGATTGCTCGTCATGACGGCGGGGGTCTTCCTTCGACGCGAGGACGTGGCGGCGGTGCGGCGGGATACCGTTGCCGAAGCGCTCAGCCGGTTGGCGTTCGAAAAGGCGATGGATCCTATCCTGGTCTGCGACGAGAACGGGGTGGTCAGGGCGTGCAACGACGCCTTCGTCCGCGTGCTCGCGGCGGAAACGCCAAGCCAGGTCCTGGGGCTCCATATGAGCAAGTTTTCGCCGCCTCGACAGGCTGACGAAGTGTCGTCGGCCGAGGCGGTGAACCGGCATACGCGTCAAACCTTGACCGGAGGGTTTTCCCGTTTCGAGGCCGTCCGCCGTAAACTGGACGGCGCCGAAATCCTGGTCGAGATCACCCTGGTTCCGTTCCAGTTCGATGGAAAGTCCTGCATCATCGCCTATTGGAAGGATTTGGCGGAGCTCGCCAAGACCCGGGAACAGAGGCGCTTGCTGGCCAGGCGTTTTGAGGCCGACGTCATGGGTGCGGTGGCCGATTTCTCGACGTCCACCGCGGAAATGCAGGACATGGCGCAGACCATGTCGGCGCTTTGCAACCAGGCGGAAAAAGATTTGACGTCGGCTTCGGCGAATGCCGAACACGCGTCGGCGAATGCCCAGGCCGTCGCCTCGGCCACCGAGGAAATGTCGATGTCGATCACCGAGATCAGCCGTCGGGTGGCGGAGGCGGCCGCGGCGTCGCGGCAGGCCTCGGACGAAGCCGCTCTCGCCGACCGGACGATCGAAGACCTGGTCGAGGCGGCCAACAAGATCGGCGAGGTGGTCAATCTGATCAAACTGATCGCCAGTCAAACCAATCTCTTGGCGCTGAATGCGACGATCGAGGCGGCGCGGGCCGGAGACGCGGGGAAAGGCTTCGCCGTCGTTGCCGGAGAAGTAAAGGCCCTGGCCAATCAGACCGCCAAGGCGACGGATGAGATCACCGCTCAAATTTCGGCGGTGCAGGAACGCACGCGACAGGCCGTCGGCATCATCAAGAGCATTGGCGTGGTGATTGAGCAGGTAAACCAGACATCGTCTGAGATTGCCATATCGGCGCAGCAGCAAAGTGCGGCCACGAGGGAAATAGCCATAAATGTCAATCAGGCTGCCCAGGGTATAAACTACGTGAATAAAACAATATGTACCGTTGTCAGTGCAACGATAAAAAATAACCATACATGCGGTGAGTTTGTCTTGTCATCAGGAAAACTTTCTAAGTCATCTGATGTTGTTGGACAAAATGTAGAGGCATTTTTGGAAGAGATACGAAACTAATTATACATAAAAATATCGGATTTTTTCATATATAACTTGATATCATGGAACTGGCAAAAAACGTTATTGGACAGCCCGGGAACATTCTCGTCATTGTGACGCCTCGGACCAGCCCGTAAGAACGGCAATTTCGGCCTGTGGTCGATTTGGGGACGACAAAAGAGTTCCGCCTGCAGGACGAATCGCAATGACCCAGTTGAATGTTCCCTCCCTCCCGATCAGTTCGCTCCACATTCGCCTCATCGGCGTCATCGGTGCCGGTCAGATGGGCAACGGCATCGCCCAGGTGATCGCGGCCGGCGGTTTCCAGGTGCGGTTGCTGGATGTCAGCGAAGCGGCCCTCGCCAAAGGGATGGCGACCATCGAAAGGAATCTGGACCGGCTGGCGACGCGCGGAAAGATCGCCGCGGGCGACAGGGCGGCGATTCTTTCCCGCATCGCCGCGGGGACCGATTACGCCGTTTTTGCCGAGGCCGATCTGGTCATCGAAGCGGCTTCGGAAAACGAAAGCGTCAAGAAGGCGATCTTTGCCAAGCTTTGCCCGGTGTTGAAGGCGGAAGCGATGATCGCCTCGAATACCTCGTCATTGTCGATCACCCGCCTGGGAGCCGCGACCGATCGGCCCGCCAAATTCATGGGCATGCATTTCATGAATCCGGTGCCGGCGATGGCCCTGGTGGAATTGATCCGGGGCATCGCCACCGGCGAGGAAACCTTCGCCACGGTCCGCGACCTGGTGGTCCGGTTGGGCAAGACGGCGGTGATCGCCGAGGATTTTCCGGCGTTCATCGTCAACCGCGTCCTGGTGCCGATGATCAACGAAGCGGTTTACGCGCTCTACGAGGGCGTCGGCTCCGTGCAGGGCATCGACACGGCGATGAAGCTGGGCGCAAACCACCCGATGGGGCCGCTGGAGTTGGGCGACTTCATCGGCCTGGATACGTGCCTGTCCATCATGCAGGTTCTCTACGAGGGTCTGTCCGACAGCAAATACCGTCCCTGCCCGTTGCTGGTGAAATATGTCGAGGCCGGGTGGCTTGGGCGCAAGGCTGGCCGCGGTTTCTACGACTACACGGTCAATCCGCCGCGCCCGACGCGCTGACTCCAGCATATTGAGAGACTGATGGTCCGCATCGTCGACATTCGCGAAGTCACCAAGCCGATCGCCTCGCCAATCCGCAACGCCTATATCGACTTCACCAAGATGACCACCAGCCTGGTCGCCGTCGTCACGGATGTCGTTCGTGACGGCGAGCGGGTCGTTGGCTATGGCTTCAACTCGAATGGTCGCTATGGTCAAGGCGGGCTGATCCGCGAACGCTTCGCCGATCGCATTCTCTCCGCGGACCCGCAGACCCTGCTCGACCAAAGCGGCGACAATCTGGACCCCGATCGGGTCTGGAGCGCCATGATGGCCAACGAGAAGCCCGGCGGTCACGGCGAACGCTCCGTTGCGGTCGGCACCATCGACATGGCGGTCTGGGACGCGGTCGCGAAGATCGCGGGGCTTCCCTTGTTCCGCCTGCTCGCCCAGCGCCCCGGGCGAGAGGCGGACCCGCGCGTATTCGTCTACGCCGCCGGCGGCTACTAATATCCGGGCAAGAACCTGGATGCGCTGCGGACGGAAATGCGCAGCTACGTCGATCGCGGCTACAGCGTCGTGAAAATGAAGATCGGCGGGGCCTCGCTGGACGAGGACGTTGCTCGGATCGAAGCCGTGCTGACCGAGATCGGCACCGATGCCTGCTTGGCCGTGGATGCCAATGGCCGTTTCGATCTGCGCACCGGCATCGCCTACGCCACTATGCTGCGGGATCTCGGCCTGTTCTGGTTTGAGGAAGCCGGTGATCCGCTCGACTATCAATTGCAAGCCGCGCTGGCCGAGTTCTACCCGGGGCCGATGGCGACCGGCGAGAATCTGTTCAGTCACCAGGACGCCCGCAACCTGATCCGCTACGGCGGAATGCGGCCTGACCGGGATTGGC
>JAATGN010000141.1 GCA_015654615.1 Rhodospirillales bacterium | reverse complement strand
CGGTGCCACTTTCCCTTGCTTCACAAGCTTTTTCGCCGGGACGATGGTACAGGGATCGATCCCGTTTGATCGCAAAGCGCGCTGGAGCGGCCATTGAGGCCGCGGCCAAGCGCGCGGAGGCGCGCGCCCGGCGAGGGACATCAAGAAAACCGGTTTTTTCATCCAGGACGGGTCGGCGCGCCGCCGGTCCGATCTTCCGACGAAAAACGGCCGAAACTTTCGCTTCGGCCGTTTTTCGAACCTGGCGGGCATCGGGCCGCAGCCGCCGCAAAGCAGCCGGCAGGACGCCTCCGCGTCACGCAGGACCGGGAGCCATGACGGCTTTTCCGATCCTGCGGCGCAGGGCGTGCAGCAGCTCACGCCCGGAAGGTCGTGTTTCTTACAGGGCCTTGATGTTGACGGCCGAACTCTTCCCCTTGCGCGGGTCGATCTCTTCGTCGAACGAAACCTTCTGGCCGTCGTTCAGACCCTTGAGACCGGCGCGTTCAACGGCGGAAATATGGACGAACACGTCCGAGCCGCCGTTCTCCGGGGTGATGAAGCCGTAACCTTTGGTGCCATTGAACCATTTGACAGTGCCGTTCGGCATTTGATGTCTCCAAGTGGTGAGCGTAGCGCTGCACGCAAGCATGCAACATATCAAGTGCCGGACGAGTAGCGTAGCTTCCCAGGGCAGAATGATCGGAACAGTTTCGTTGCTCTCCACAGAGATTACAAGCAAAACTATGCCGAACACGGCAACCTATCCATTCGGGGAAGGTCTTCGGCGTCCGATAAATCCTTAGTGTATAAGCGGCTTAGCCGTCCGGGTTAGGGCCTATTGGTAATGACGCGACTCCGGCCCTTGAGCCCGAGCGGCGTCCGCGCCCGTCGGCGGAGCGCAAGCGGGCGCCGGCGGGTGTTTGAAGGCGGTTTCTGCGCCGGCTTGTTCCTCCAAGCGATATCTGCTACTTTGCCCGCCCGAAAGTACTATCCCTATGGTCGCGACCGCGCGCCATACACCCCCGGACATTCGAGATTGACGCTTTGACCACGCCTCCGACATCGCTGCCATTTGACATCACACCGGTGACCATCGAAGAGGAGATGAGACGCTCCTACCTCGACTATGCCATGAGCGTGATCGTTTCCCGCGCTCTGCCCGACGTCCGCGACGGGTTGAAACCGGTGCATCGGCGCATCCTGTTTTCGATGAAGGAAAGCGGCTACGACTTCAACAAGCCGTTCCGCAAATCGGCCCGCATCGTCGGCGACGTCATGGGTAAATACCATCCGCACGGCGATTCGGCGATCTACGATGCCATGGTGCGGATGGCGCAGGACTTCTCGATGCGCCTGCAGCTGATCGACGGCCAGGGCAATTTCGGCTCCATGGACGGCGATCCGCCGGCCGCCATGCGTTATACCGAGGCCCGCCTGGCCCGCGCGGCGGCCAGCCTGCGCGACGACATCGACAAGGAAACCGTCAATTTCCAGACCAACTACGACGACACCACCCGCGAACCGGTGGTGTTGCCGGCCCGCTTTCCCAATCTGCTGGTCAATGGCGCCGGCGGTATCGCCGTCGGCATGGCGACCAACATTCCGCCGCACAATCTGGGCGAGGTGATCGACGCCTGTTGCGCCTATATCGACAATCCCGAGATCACCATCGACGAACTGATGGAATTGGTGGTGGCGCCCGATTTCCCCACCGGCGGCATCATCCTCGGACGGGCCGGAATCCGCGCCGCCTTCACCACCGGCCGCGGTTCGGTGATCCTGCGCGGCCGCTGCCATTTCGAGGAAATCCGCAAGGACCGCACCGCCATCATCGTCACCGAGATGCCTTATCAGGTGAACAAGGCGCGGATGATCGAGCAGATGGCCGAATTGGTGCGCGACAAGCGCATCGAAGGAATTGCCGATCTCCGGGACGAATCCGACCGCGACGGCGTGCGGGTCGTCGTCGAGATCAAGCGCGACGCCGTTCCCGACGTGGTGCTGAACCAGCTCTACCGCTACACCCCGCTGCAATCCTCCTTCGGAGTCAATATGCTGGCGCTGAACGGCGGCCGGCCGCAGATGATGCCGCTCCGCGACGTCATCGTGGCTTTCGTCGCCTTCCGCGAGGAGGTCATCACCCGGCGGACCATCTTCGAACTGGGCAAGGCGCGCGACCGGGCCCATGTGTTGGTCGGTCTGGCCATTGCCGTGGCCAATCTGGATCCGGTGATCAAATTGATTCGCGCCGCCCCCGATCCGGCCACGGCGCGCGATCAATTGATGGCCCAGGATTGGCCGGCCCACGACGTCGAACCGCTGATCGTGCTGATCGACGAGCCCGGGCACGGCGTGGAGGGCGGCCACTACCGCCTGTCCGAAACGCAGGCCAAGGCCATCCTTGATTTACGCCTGCATCGTTTGACCGGGCTCGAGCGGGACAAGGTCCATTCCGAGCTGACCGAAATCGGCGACCAGATCCGCGAGTTCCTGCATATCCTCAGTTCGCGCGAACGGCTCTACGAGATCCTCCGCAGCGAATTGGTCGAGATGAAGGAGCAGTTCGCCACGCCGCGCCGGACCAGCATCGAAGAAAACGAATTCGAAGCCGATATCGAGGATCTGATCGCCCGCGAGGACATGGTGGTGACGGTGACCAACACCGGCTACATCAAGCGGGTGCCGCTGTCCGAATACCGCACGCAGCGGCGCGGCGGCAAGGGCCGTTCGGGCATGAGCATGCGCGACGAGGATTTCGTCACCGACGTGTTCGTGGCCAACACCCATACGCCGATCATCTTCTTTTCCTCGACCGGCATCGCCTATAAGATGAAGGTGTATCGTCTGCCGCTGGGCAATCCGCAGGCGCGCGGCAAGGCGATGGTCAATCTGCTGCCGCTCGACCAGAACGAGACCATTTCGACCATCATGCCCTTGCCCGAGGACGAGGCCAATTGGGCCGATTGGCACGTGATGTTCGCCACCGCGTCCGGCTATGTGCGGCGCAATCTGCTGTCCGATTTCACCGACATCCGGGCCAACGGCAAGATCGCCATGAAGCTCGACGAGGGGGACCGGCTGATCGCGGTGCAGACCTGCACCGAAGACCATGATGTGCTGCTGGCCGCCCGCAACGGCAAATGCATCCGCTTCCCGGTCATCGACGTCCGCGTCTTCAAGGGCCGCGATTCCACCGGCGTGCGGGGAATAAGGCTGGAGGACGGCGACGAGGTGATCAGCATGTCGACGCTGTCGCATGTGGAGTTCGACAGCGAAACCCGCGACGCCTATCTGCGGGGCGATTTGTCGGCGGAAGAGCAGGAACGCCTGGCCGGATTGGAGCAGCATATCCTGTCGATCAGCGTCAACGGCTTCGGCAAGCGCACCTCGGCTTACGAATATCGCATCACCGGGCGCGGCGGCAGCGGCATCGCCAATATCGATCTGACCGAGAAGACCGGTCCGGTGGCGGCGTCCTTCCCGGTTCTGCACAGCGATGAGATCATGCTGGTGACCAATGCCGGCAAATTGATCCGCATCCCGGTCGACGGCGTGCGGATCGCCGGACGGAAGACCCAGGGCGTCATGCTGTTGCGGACCGCCGAGGACGAAAGCGTGGTTTCGGCGGCCCGCCTGGGCGACGTCGGGACCAATGGCGACGAGGACGACGGCGAGGAAAAGCCGGATGCCGGCATGGATGGCGACGAGTCCATCGAGAGGGACGGTCAAGGGGAGGTTTAATGTGGCCGCGGAACGTATTGGGATCTACCCGGGAACCTTCGACCCGATTACCTACGGCCACCAGGACATCATCCAGCGCGCCAGCCGCGTTGTCGACCGCCTGATCGTCGCCGTTGCCCGCAATGCCGGCAAGGCGCCGCTCTTCACCATGGAGGAGCGGGTGGTCATGGCGCAGAACGACATCGGCGCCATGAAGATCAACAGCGGCACCAAGGTCGAGGTCCGGTCCTTTGACATTCTGTTGATGCACTACGCCGAGGCCTGCGGCGCCAATGTGATCATCCGCGGCTTGAGGGCCGTGTCCGATTTCGAATATGAATTCCAAATGGCTGGAATGAACGCCCGCTTGAATCCCGGCATCGAGACCTTGTTCCTGATGGCCTCGGAGCGCTGCCAATTCATTTCATCGCGGTTTGTGAAGGAAATCGGCCGTTTGGGCGGCGATATTTCCTCCTTCGTTTCCCCGAGTGTGCGGGGCGAGCTGGACCGACGTTGGGCGAAAGGCTCCGTCGGCCAAGACGAATAGTTTTTTCTCGGAGCAATGACATGACAGAAACACCCACGGCGGCTGATCGCGAGAACACGCTTTACCTGGAACTGAAAGACGGCCGCGTGGTGATCGATTTACGCCCTGACCTGGCGCCCATCCATGTGGCGCGCATCAAGGAGCTGGCCCGCGAAGGTTTCTACGATGGACTGGTCTTCCATCGCGTCATCGAGGGTTTCATGGCCCAGGGCGGCGATCCCACCGGCACCGGCTCGGGCGGCACCGGCAAGAAGATGAAGGCCGAATTTTCCAAGGCGAAACACGTGCGCGGGACCTGCTCGATGGCCCGCACGGCGGCGCCGAACAGCGCCGATTGCCAATTCTTCATCATGTTCGAGCCGGCCCGCAGCCTGGACGGCCAATATACCGTTTGGGGGCAGGTGATCTCCGGCATGGATTTCGTCGACCAGATCAAGAAGGGCGATTCCTATTCCAACGGGCTCGTCGAAGATCCCGACCAGATCATCAGCCTGCGTGTCGCCGCCGACGTCGAGGAATAACCTTATGGCTTTCATCAAATCACTGTTGGTCTGTCTTTGTCTGACGATCGCCGGCGCCTCGGTCGCCGCGGCGGCGACACCGATCAAGGATCCGGAAAACACCCTGGTCATGCAGTTGAAGACGGGCCGGGTCGTCATCGCGATGCGTCCCGACCTGGCGCCCAAGCATGTGGCGCGGATCAAGGAACTGGTGCGCAAGGGATTTTACGACGGCACGCCGTTCCATCGGGTGATTCCCGGTTTCATGGCGCAGGGCGGCGATCCGACCGGAACCGGGCGCGGCGGTTCGGGCTTCCATATTCCGGCGGAATTCTCGCGCGAGAAGCATGTGCGGGGCACGGTATCGATGGCGCGGGCCTCCGATCCCAACAGCGCCGATTCGCAGTTCTTCATCTGTTTCGCGCCGCAAACCTCCCTGGACGGACAATATACGATCTGGGGCCAGGTGACCGACGGCATGGACTATGTCGACCAGATCAAGAAGGGCGACACGGGCGACAATGGGGCGGTCGCCAACCCCGATCGCATTGTTTGGATGAAGGTGGCGGCAGACCTCAAGGAATGATTGACCGGGGGGACTTTGCTCCCTATGGTGAGCGCCCCGTCAAGGGGAGCGCGTAGCTCAGCCGGTAGAGCAACTGACTTTTAATCAGTAGGCCATGGGTTCGAATCCCATCGCGCTCACCAATTCTTCCCCCGACGCGAAGGGGATGCAAGAAAGGCCCGGATTTTCGTCCGGGCCTTTTGCATGGCGCATTCCGGAAGGGATACCCTCTTGGATTTTCGATGGAATCGCAATGCGATACCGCGCAAAATCATCCTGTTATAAATTTTAAATTGGCTCTATTCGCGAATTGTATTGATATGATGTAGATTGGCGGAAACGCTGGAGAATTTACGCGATGAAACGGACGGAATTTCAGGCTTGGCTGTCGGCGGCAGACAAGCTGAGCGAGGCGCAGAAGGCGGAGGCCGGGG
>JAATGN010000153.1 GCA_015654615.1 Rhodospirillales bacterium | reverse complement strand
TCGACGAACTGGCCGCGGCCCAGCAGCACCGCCGCCAGATTGCCGTGGGCTTCGGCATAGTCCGGCCGGATGGCGATCGCCTGGCGAAAGCGCATCAGCGCCAGATCGCCCTGGTTCCGTTCCTGATGCGCCGCCCCGATGTTGTTGAGGGCCTCGGGATAATGCGTCTTGAGGTCGAGGGCCCTGCGATAATGCGCAATGGCCTCCTCCAGCAGGCCCATGGCATGCCGCACGGCGCCGAGGTTGTTGTGGGCTTCGGCATAGGCCGGCTCCAGGGCGAGGGTGGCGCGGAACATCCGGGCCGCCTCCGGCAACCGGCCCTGCAGGCGGAAGACTTCTCCCAGGTTGTTGTAAAAGGACGGCTCCTGGCCGTTGAGGGCGATGGCCCGGCCGATGTTCCGGATGGCCGGCGCGGGGCGGCCGGTTTGGGCCTCCGCCACGCCCAGCAGATTGAAGCTTTCGGCATGACGGGGATCCTCCGCCAGGATCGCCCGGTAGGCCCGTTCGGCCTCGGCCAGGCGACCGGCCCGATGGTTCCGGACGGCTTCGGAGAACAGCGCGGCGATACCGCGCGGTTCCCCCACCGCAGCCCTCTCCACGCGGGGGAGGGCGCTCTTTCCGATTGTCCCCTTCCCTTGATGGAGAGGGGGTGGGGGGAGGCCGCCGGCGGCTCGTCGCTGCTTGCGGTTCATGGGGCGGCCAGATGCTCCAGCTGTCGGACGGCGCCGTTCACCGGCGCCTCCCAGTCGCCCGGCGCGGTTTGGCGGAACAGCCGGGCGGTCGGATACCAGGGCGAGTCGTCGCGGTCGGTCAGCCAGCGCCAGCAGCCGTCGAAGCGCGACAGGATCCACACCGGCTTGCCCATGGCGCCGGCCAGATGGGCGACCGCGGTATCGACCGTGATCACCAGGTCGAGATTGGCCACCAGGGCGGCGGTGTCGGCGAAGTCGGCGACATCCTCCATCAGATGAAGCGGCCGCAATTCGGCGGGAAGCGCCTTGATCTGGCCGGCCGGCGCATCCTTCTGCAGGCTGACGAAGCTGACGCCGGGAACGGCGAGCAGCGCCGTCAGCCTGGACAGGGCGATGCTGCGGCGGCGATCGACGGCACCGGCGGCGGCGTCCCCCGGGCGGGGATTGCCGGCCCAGACCAGGCCGACCTTCAGCCCGGCCAGCCGGCTCAGGCGTTTGCCCCAACGGGCGGCCAGAACGCTGTCGGCCGCGATATAGGGAATGCTCGCCGGAATGCTTTCCAATGCCGTTTTCAACAGATGCGGCGCGCTCATCAGCGGCAGATGGTAATCGGCGGACGGACGCGGATCCCCCGCCGTGACCACTTCGGCGCCGTCCGTCCGGCTCTCCAGCAGCCGTTTGAGCGAAGGGGGCACCTCGAAGACGACGCGGGCGGCCCGGGCGGCCAGAAGCGGAACATAGCGGGCGAACTGCAGGATGTCGCCGATGCCTTGCTCCGCGTGCACCAGCAGCGTGCGTCCGCTCAAAGCCTCGCCGGCCCACGAGGGCGCCTCGAACGTCCGCGCCTGCAGCGTCCGGACGCCGCCCTTCCACCGCCATTCGTATTCCCGCCATCCCTCGTCGTAATCGCCGTTGCGCAGCAAGGCGGTGGCCAGATTGTAATGGGCGACCGGATAGTCCGGCTGAAGGGCCAGGGCCTGCCGATAGGCGGCCAGCGCCTGGTCGAGTTGTCCATTGGCCTGCAGGGCGATCCCCAGATTGTTCCGGGCCCCGGGAAAATTCGGACGGAGATCGAGGGCGCTTTCGACGGCCGCCACCGCGTCTTCGAAACGGCCCTGTTCATAATAGGCATTGCCGAGATTGGAGAAGGCCTCGGCATAACGCGGATTGAGCAGGATGGCCCTGGAGCAGGCCCGAACGCTGTCCTCCGGCAGGCCGCGGGCGAGCAAGGCGACGCCCAGATTGCTATGGGCCTCCGGATAGGCCGGAGCCGCCGCCAGGGCGTCCTGAAACGCCGCTTCGGCTTTTTCGGTCAGGCCTTGCGCCTGATGGACGACGCCCAGGTTGTTCAGGGCCTCGGCATAGGACGGATTGGACCGCAGCGCCATTCGATAGGCGGCCGCCGCCTCGTCGAACCGTTGCAGCGTCTTGAGGGCGAGGCCGAGGTTGTAGGCGGCTTCGGGATAATCCGGACGCAGGGCGAGGGCGTGGCGGCAAGCCGCGGCGGCGTCGCGATCCCGGCCCAGGCCGTGGAGCGCGGCACCGAGGTTGCTGTGCGCCGGGGCATGGTCGGGCCGGAGCGCGATGGCGGTGCGAAAGGCGGCGACGGCCTCTTCGATGCGGCCGTCGATGCGCAAGGCTTCCCCCAGATTGGAATGCAGCTCGGCATCGGCGGGGGCGAGGGCGATGGCCCGGCGATGGGCGGCCATTCCCTCGGCCAGGCGGCCGAACCTGACCAGGGCGACGCCGAGATTGGCATGCGTCCTGGCGTCCTCGGCCCGCTGGAGAAGGGCCGCCCGAAAAGCGTCGATGGCTTCGGCGAAACGGCTCAAGGCGATCAGCACGATGCCGAGGTTGGTTTGCGCCTGGGGAAATTCGGATTTCAGGGCGATCGCCGCGCGAAAGGCTTCGACCGCTTCGTCGAGCCGCCCCTGCCGGTGCAGGGCGATGGCGAGGTTATAGGGAATGCCCGGATTTTCGGGCTGGAGCTGCCGGGAGCGCCGCAGCAGGGCGATGGCCTCGGCCAGGCGGCCCTGTTCGAGCAGCACGATTCCGAGATTGGTGCGCGCCTCGGCAAAGTCGGCCTTGTGGGCGATCGCCAGGCCGTAGGCGTCGATGGCCTCCTCGATGCGGCCGGCTCCCTCCAGGGCGACGGCCAGAATGTAGAGCAGCTTAGGATCGTCGGGATGGCTTTGCAGGACTTTGCGGAGGATCGCCGCGGTT